>JAHEYK010000015.1 GCA_023251625.1 Bacteroidota bacterium | reverse complement strand
AGCCTCTCAACTTATCCTCTCTCTCTCCATTCTGGTGGTGCTGCACGAATTAGGACATTTTCTACCTGCAAAATATTTTAAAATGCGCGTGGAAAAATTTTATCTCTTCTTCGACCCCTATTTTTCTTTGTTTAAAATAAAAAGGAACGATACCGAATATGGCATCGGCTGGATCCCGCTGGGAGGATATGTAAAAATTGCCGGTATGATAGACGAGAGCATGGACAAGGAGCAGATGGCCAAGCCTGCCGAACCCTGGGAGTTCCGTTCAAAACCGGCTTGGCAGAGGCTGATCGTAATGATCGGAGGCGTGACCATGAACCTGATCCTTGCTATGTGCATTTACGCCATGCTGCTTTTTGCATTCGGAGAAAAATATCTGCCCACTGCCAATATGAAAGACGGCATCTGGTGCGCAGACTCGCTTGCCTACGAGATCGGATTTAAGAATGGGGATAAGATCCTATCTATCGACAACAAACAAGTAGAAAATTCTCACGATATAGTCCCTGAGATGCTCTACTCATCGAGCGTGCTGATTGATCGTGCAGGAACCAAAATGGATGTTGCCATTCCTAAAAATTTTATTGAAAAGTTCATCGATAAGCGCGCCATGCTGATTACCGCTGCTTTCCCCTGCGAAGTAGATTCATTGATGAAAGGAATGCCTGCAGAAAAAGCCGGGCTGAAAAAAGGTGATAAGATCATTGGCGTGAATGATGTCAGCACAGCTTATTACCAGGATGTTACCCAACAGCTTGAAAAAAATAAAGGCAAGGCAGCCACTATTAAAATTATTCGTGCTGCAGACACTTCCACACTCAGTCTTTCAGTAAGCGAAGAAGGCAAAGTGGGATTTTTTACAAAATCACCGGATAAGTATTTTGAATTTAAGACTAAAAGCTACAGCTTCTTTCAATCCTTTCCTGCAGGAATTACCAAAGCAGGAGAGAAGCTTTCAGATTATGTACGTCAGTTCAAACTTATTTTCAATTTTAAGACGGGAGCATATAAAGGAGTTGGAAGTTTTATTTCGATAGGTAATTTATTCCCTCCGCATTGGGACTGGCAGGCTTTCTGGGAACTTACTGCCATCCTATCGATCGTACTAGCATTCATGAACATATTGCCAATCCCTGCACTGGACGGCGGCCATGTGATGTTCTTATTATATGAAGTGATCACAGGCAAAAAGCCCAGTGATAAATTCATGGAATATGCACAATATGTAGGCATGTTCCTGCTTATTTCACTCATGGTGTACGCGATCGGGAATGACATTCTCAGATTATTTTAATGCGATGAAAAAATACATTCTTCTTGCGGCTGTCATGCTGAGCGGAGTCGAAGTATCTTTTCTCATCTCCTGCTCCTCTAAAAAAAAATCAAACCCTTTTCTCAAAGAAGGAACCTGGAGAGGAGTGTTAACCCTGAATGACTCCACAGGATTGATCATCCCGTTCAATTTCGATCTCTCCAATAAAAATGATTCTATATCCCCCTCTGGAGGGGGTGAAGGGGGAGGGCTTACTATCACCATCTACAACGCAGAAGAAAAAATTGCTGTAAATGAAATTTCATTTCTTTCGGGTGCTGATCCGGAAAAAACAGATTCTATTGTCATCAAAATGCCTGTCTTCGATTCTGAATTTCGTTGCAAGATCCTCGGAGACACTATGATGACGGGCTATTGGATAAACCATTCACGTAAAGACAAAAATGTAATTCCTTTCACCGCAGTTTACGGAGCAACCAATCGCTTTGACTGCCCCGAATACAAAGATAATTTCCCTTATGATGGAAAGTGGAGATGCGTGTTCAGCCCGAACCAGCCCGACAGTTCTCATGCAATTGGCGTATTCAAAACATCCGGGCACAGTGCAACGGGTACATTTTTAACGGAAACAGGTGATTACAGGTATTTACAGGGGTGCCTATTCGGAAAATATATGCTCCTCTCCTGCTTTGACGGCTCACATGCTTTTGTTTTTCATGCCGAGATCATGGAAGACAGCACCATCTGGGGAGAGTTTTATTCAGGGCTTCATCACCACGAAACTTGGATCGCCTGGAAAAATCCCGATTTTAAATTGCGCAACGCAGATTCTCTTACCTATTTGAAGCCAGGATTTTCAAAAATAGATTTTGCATTCCCAAGCATCGACAACCCGCCTGCCGGCGAGGCAGGCAAAAAGGTTTCTCTCTCGGATGAGAAACACAAAAACAAAGTAACTATCCTGCAGATCATGGGCTCGTGGTGCCCCAACTGCATGGATGAAACCCTATTCCTGACCGAGCTTCATAACAAATACAAAGCCCAAGGGCTGGAAGTAATGGCACTTGCATTTGAAAAAACCGATGACTTCGAAAAAGCAAAGCGCAACGTAACCCGTCTGAAAAACAAATACAAGTCTGATTATGATTTTTTAGTCACTGGCTTTCAGTCAAAAGACGCAGACAAGGCATTGCCCATGCTGAACCATGTGATGTCATTCCCTACCACCATTTTCATCGACAAAAAAGGGACTGTCCGTAAGATCCGAACAGGCTATTCGGGGCCTGCCACCGGTGCGGAATACAGCAAATTCGTGAAGGAAATAAACGATTTTACAGAATCGCTGCTCACGGAAAAATAATTTTTTACTTTTTGTATCCTTTTCTTACCTTTATACGTCTTAATTATAAACTATTTAGCATGCAAAAAATTTACGCTGTTCTTACCGGAATAATTATTTCTTCTGCATTATCCGCACAACTGCAATTGAAGTCTTCCATCGGGGTGTCTTCCCTTCCTAATGACAATGACGCAATTTGCACCCCGCAGTGTTCCACGAATTATAATTTCGATACCGATGGTTTAAAAGTCGGCGATACCATTCCGCAATTTCAGTTTTACACTCTGAACGGAACCCCGATGGATGCACAAACGCTTTTGAGCAGCGGAAAACCTCTCTGCATCGTTGCCGGAAGTTTTACATGCCCGGTCTGGCGCGGAAAGATCACCGACCTGAACACGCTTGTCAGCTCGTATGGAAGCCAGGTAAATTTTTTAGTAGTTTATGTATGCGAAGCACATCCTAAATCACCGGACACCAGCCCGTATAGCTGCAATGTATGGAACCCAAGCCAAAACCAAACAGAAGGGGTGATGTACCTCCAGCCCACCACTTACGGGGCGAGAAAAGCCACTGCCACTGATATGATGAACAATACCTGCACTTGCATGCCTACCATAAATGCGCCTATGGTAATCGATGGGCCCTGTAATGAATTCTGGAAAACATTCGGTCCGGCACCCAACAATGCTTATCTGATCAATCCAACAAACGGTACTGTTTATTGTAAGCACGGCTGGTTCAACAAAGCCCCCAATAATATGTCGACTTGCATCAGTTCATTGCTCTCTGCTTTAGCTGTGAAGGAGCCTACTGTTGAGCCAACTATTTCTATTTATCCAAATCCCGCAACCGAAGCCTCAGAGTTCAGCCTACAGGGTGCAGAATACAATTCTGCTTCTCTTGAAATAAAACTATTCGATGTGTTTGGCCAAGAGGTAATGAAAAAAAATCTTCCACCCGGAACTAAAAGTTTTAAAATTGAAACGGGAAGCCTTGTAGCAGGAATATACTTTTACAAGCTAAGCAATGCCGCTTTTCTTATGCACACCGGGAAAATTATTCTGGAATAAATCCTATGCTGAAGAACATATATATCACATTTGTTTTTCTTTCGTATGCTACCATCAACTTCGCGCAGAGCTTTTCTGTAGTAGCTGCTGATACCATAGCCTACGGAAATCCGGGTGATGTCATCTTCTGTTCCGATAGTATTAAGAATAATTCGGCAACGGGGTTTTACGTGGATGTTATCCGCGTTATTAACGACACCGCTCCCAACTGGCAAACCTCATACTGCCTCGATGTATGCTATCCTCCTTCTGCTGACAGTGCCCGATTTTATCTGCTTCCAAGTTCCTATCAAAATATTTTACTTGATTTTTATTCCGACACGACACCCGATACAAGTATGGTGCTCATGAAATTCAAAAATGTTACCAACCCATCTAATACGGCTTATCTTAAACTTTGGGGAATTACGTCAAAGGGCTTGGGTGTTGCCGATATCCCATCGAAAAATGAATATGTAAATATTTATCCTTCCCCCATTCGATCGGGCATGCCATTTACCCTGGAAGTTGGCAAACTTTATGAGGAAAAAGATCTTTCGCTGATCCTATATGATCTGACCGGAAAGAAAATAGAAGAAATATGTGGGCTTCGATCGGGCAATAACAACCTCACAATCAATTTTGAACCTGGAATTTTCTTCTATTCCTTACTTTCTTCCGGTAAACTCGTTGCAAACGGAAAAATTGCCGTGGCTGGCAAGTGATCTGAAATATTTTGCAGTTTGCTATTTTTTTCCTACCTTTATCACTGTCAAAATCTCAACTATAAAATTAAATCATTTTTATGAAAAAAATATACTCTCTTGCAGTTGTTTGCTCGTTGATTTGTATGGGCGGAAGATCATTTTCCCAATCATTTACATTTGCCAATACAGATACTACAGTGTGTGGAGCATATAATAATATAGATCTCGAATGTTATAATGGTGATTACATTAAGAATAATACATCAAACCCTATTACAGTTGATGTGGTTCGTGTGCTGAATGATACAGCAACGGCAGGCTGGACAAGCGCTTTCTGCCTGAATGGCAACTGCTATGCCCCTTTTAAGGACAGCGTTCGTACAACTATTCCGGGAGATTCTACCGTTGGAATTATTATCCACTTCTACCCCGATACTGTTACGCCTGGCTGTGGTATTGTCAGATATTCGGTGAGGGATGCAAATAATCCTGCAACTGTTGCGTACCAAACATATCATGCTTGTAATACATGTACAGGGGTTAATGAATTGTCGCTGTATAGTGCAGATGTGAATATGTATCCTTCTCCGGTAACTGCAGGAAGTAATTTCAGCATGAACATTACCAACGTAATAAGCAAAAGCAGAAATATATCCCTGGTGGTTTTCAGCATCTACGGAAGCGTGGTAAGAACCCTGGATGTAAAAGAAGGCAACAATACTTTAAACCTTGACCTGTCTCCCGGAATATATTCTTACAGCCTTATTTCCGACAATGACCGGTTACATTCCGGCAGAATTCCTGTCATCAGATAATACAGAAAAATCCATGAGAATATTTTACTCTCTTGGCTTCATTTGTCTGTTCCTTATTCAGGGCGAAAGATCATCCTGCCAGTCCCTTAGTTTGACTTTTCCGGATACGCTGGTCTATGGTGAACCTGTTGCAGGATCTAACCTAAGCTGCTGGGTTGGAAATTGGGTTAAAAATATTTCAGGAGCTCCGTTAACTGTAGATGTGATACGCGTAATGGATGACACCTCTACTCCGGGATGGACCAGCTCATTTTGTTTTTATTTCTGCCAGATGCCAACGATCGACAGCTTCCGGTACACAATGCCCAAGAATGATTCTGTGAACATGGCGGTTCACCTCATCATCACTGCAAACCCCGACAGCGGCACAGTTATTATGAAAATAAAAAATGCGTCAGACCCTTCTGAATTCTACATACAGCGTTTTCACGGAGTGAGTGAGTTTGGTGCCGGAGTAAATGAGTCCGGGAAGTCAACACAAGTGTCCATCTATCCCTCTCCTGTAATTTCAGGAAATGCCCTCAGTATGAACCTTGCAAATATCAAAAGCACGGATATTTTGTTTGTACTTTATGATGTCTATGGAAGTGTTATAAAAACAATTGGCGACCTGAAAGAAGGAAACAATAACCTATCACTTAACCTTGCCGCTGGAATTTATTCTTATAGCCTGCTCTCGGGTAATACGCGGGTCAATTCCGGAAAGTTTTCAGTTGTTAAGTAATAGCTACTCCTTGCTCAGTTATTGTATGGGTGATGATTCTTCTGCCTGTACGACCTCCATGGTTACATCATCATAAATAAAAGCCACTACATGGCAATTCGCAGGGTTGGGAACTGTTTGTTGTGAGGCAGGGGGGGTAACCGGATAAGTTGCCGGCAATGTATAAGTAAAGGCAGTCGGTGTTACAGTAGAATCTGCCGTATAAACCGGAGCGATCGCAATGCCCGACCCGGTAGACCCATCGATAATAGCTCTCAGCATATGCATGTGAACATACTGTAGGGCATCGGGGGACGGATATGCCGGATCAGCTGCTTGGCTGTTTAAAAGATTAGTTTGAGGTGCTACGATGCTGTCTTCCGTTAAAAGCAAAACAAGTTTATACGTACTTCCAAGCGGATGCAAAAATTTACATTTTACAGTGGATGTCAACAACCTTGAACCTGCATTGTAATTGTTGGTGATAGTCAAATATGCATCCGGAGCTTTAGTGAGAAGGGAGCTAACGCTGTCATGCCACACCGTTTGGGATAACACCTGCAGATGTGCAGGGAAACCTATTCTGTTCACCATTCCTGTAGGATATGAACCGGGTTGAAAAGTTGTATTGTAATAACCATTTCCAACAGTTGTTTGGAAATTCTCAACATAAGGAGCAGTTTGCGGATTAGAAAATGGAATTGCATTATGTATTACCACCCCGATAACTTGTCCGGGAAAATCATGTTGACAAGCATGCATCGCTAATGCTCCAAGCGGGCAATTAGGGCATTTATGCCCGGTGAACTCTTCAATTAATACTTTACGCACCATACCTGCGGGAGGTGGCACCACCGGAGTTCCTGTAGTTGCATAAGGGTCCTTCACTTTATCGCAGGAAGAAAAGATAACTGTGCCGGCCAATGCAAAGAAGAGAAAGTACTTTTTCATAGTGCTAAGGTACTAAAAAGTTGTGGTTATTGCAATGGATAGTCCATTGGATGCAGGAACATACCGGCATACGCCCCCTACACAAAAAATACCTGCACGTTGTTTTCCATAACCTATAGAAATACGTGTGGCGTCTTTCAGATAGGTTACTGCTGCCGTGTAGTAGTGGATCCTGTCTGCCTCTATGTCGTTTCCGTAGTTATACTGGTCAAAGGCACTGATCAGGAAATGCTCGCCGGCACCGTATTCGAGCAGCACCATGGCCCAATTCTTAAAATCTTCTTTGGTATAGAGATGCTGTAACTCCATTCTCAGGGACTTTGCCCCGTTCATATGATAGGTAAGCTCCACCAGACCGGTATTAGCAATAAAAGTCCCGAAACCGCTCTCTCCTTGTATCACATCCTTGTTATAATCCTGGTTCGCATAGATGACCAGCATCTTCATCTTCGGGCTTAATTTTTTGGATATTTCAACATTAAAGTCGCTGTAATATTTCCGTTTGCCCATGCCGAAATAATTTGATTTATACCCTTGACGGGTACTATCCAGCGAAGAATAACGCGTTGTATCAAGTGCATATACCTGAGAAAAATTAAGGGTGATATCTGTTCCGTATTTTCCTCCCAAGGCGGAACCTTTTTTAAACTTCTTGAGTATCTCCGTCTGGTAATTTATCTCCCCGTTGGGCTGTGTAGCATAGGGATAAAAAGCAAGAAGAGAATAGGTATGTTGCTTGGTGAACGAAGGAATAAAATTCATATTGAGATCGTTCGCTGTAGCATTACGGTCGGATTTATACGACATATTATCAATTCTCTTCATGCCCAAATAAACTCCAAATCCTTTTTGAGAATAATTTGCGTTGATGAGCATGGCATCTCCGGGTTTGTAGATGTAACTGTTAAACGCAGTGGGGTCATTTATCTTGTAAACATATTCTCCCGTAATATTCACTTTCCCTCTGCTGATGCCGATGCGCCCTGCCGATGCGCCCACATTCTGCGGAACTTTCAATGTACTTGACTGGTATGTAACCTGGTCGCCATCCTGGTATTTGCTCACAAAACTGCCGCCCAGTGTAATTTTTGTTTTAGGAGCCTGATAAGTAGAATCATTCGGACGCGCAAAAAGTTCGTTCAAGTTGACTTCACCATCAAAACCACGCACAAGGCCTGCTCCCTGGCCCCAGTAAGAGCGTTGCTTCCCTACAAGGCCTTTCAGGTAAAATCCATGCGAAGAAAATTTAACACGCATGCCATCCAGCACATTATCAATGCCAAGCCCTTTTTCTTCGTAAGCACGGAGAACTATCCCGCTTCCGAACTGCTCGTAATAATTTCCAATGGTAACTTCCAGCTCATTTAGCTTATACGTAGCAAACCGATACGGAATTCCGCTTCCCTTGTAACGGGGATCGTAGCCTTGCATCGGGTTCTGATACGTTTCATAACGAATGCCCGCAGTAAAATTTCCGGTGGAATACATCAGGTTTGAAAACCCCTGTATCAAAGTTTTTTCAGGAACAGGAGGCGCGCCAATAGAAGCATCGGGGTTGTAATACTGCCCGTTTGCCTGAAAGTTGCCATGGATCTCGCCTGCCGAAGGAGTGTTCTGAGAAAAAATGATCCCTCCGAAAAATAATGAGATAAAAAGTAAAAAGAGTTTTTTCATAAATTATTACCTACTAAATTACGAATCTGTACGAATGTACGAATCAAAACTAAATCCTCTAGTAATTTAGCAGGAGCCTAATGTTCCAACTTCTCTCCCTTTGCAAGTTTGCGGAGTGCTTCAATATACTGCTGCTCGTCCCCATCTTTAAAGCCCACATGCTGCCACACGATATCCCCTTTACCATCCACTAAAAAAGTCTGAGGAGGGTCATTTACACCAATCGCACGTTTAAAATCGGAATTAATGTCCAGGTATTCTTCATACTCCCATCCTTTGCCATTTACGTAAGGGGCTACTTTGCTTGAACTTTTGGAGTCATCAATGGAAATAGCAATGAGTTTAACACCGGTTTCTTTTTGCCATTCATCATACACTTCAGCGATAGCGTTCAGTTCTTTTTTACACGGACTGCACCAGGTTGCCCAAAAAGAGATGAGAATAGGTTTACCTCCATTTGAAAAAGTGGAAGTGTTCACGTTCTTTCCCTCCAGAGTCTGTATCTGCACGGCAGGTACCTTATGCGGACCTGATTGAAAGGAAACTAAAATAAAGCCAATAAACAGGGATAAAATAAGTTTTCTCATAGTTGCTTGTGTTAAAATGAAATCAGCAGTTTAATACAATAATTGCACCAAACTGCTGATTCAAAAAGACCTTCTATTAACGAATCACTTGCAGAGGCTTAGCGCTTCCTGCATTGGTTCCGTCAGTCAATCTATACATATACATTCCGGATACAAGTTTGGAAGTATTCAGTTTGAAGATCACTGAACCTTTTTCTATTTTGTTCTCAGAAAGAACTCTTCCGGTCATATCCAGCACCTGAAGCGTTGCATCCTTGTTCAGTTCAGAAAAAGGAATGTATGTGAAATCATTCGCTGGGTTCGGAAAATTCTGTCCCATACTCATAGCCAGCATCGCATTGTCAAGGTCTTGCGTGCTTACTGCCGCGTGGAACCAGTCATAAGAGATCTTCAGCACCGCATTTTTATTTGCTGCTGTAGTCATCTGCTCGATTCCGGGAGCGAGATACACTGTTTTAAATGTACCATTCGTGTTACGAACGCCCGCTGTTTTTGAATTTGCGCTGTACTTGAAGATCACTTGCCCAGTACCTGTTGTATTGATATCGTCCGGGAAAAAGCTGGTACCGGTATATACTGTTGTTGAAAGAGGGATACTGGCCGGTGCAGTACCGAAGATGGCATCGGATGCGTTTGCACCTATGGCAGTGGTAGTTGCCACTCCGTCATCCACAAAAGACGCTCCTAAGAAATTGGTGTAGAACGTTTGCTGAGCAGGAGTTCCATGTCCGCCTCCCGAAGAGGCTGTCCAAACATCCCAACCAAAATCCTGGCCTGCAACGAACAAGCATCCGCCACCATTCAAGAAAGTAGTGAGCGATGCCGCCAAATTATCATTCACAAATGCAGGGAAGGTCCAGCCCACATTCCAGTAAATGTATTTTATCTGTCCCATGGCATTGTCAGCAAAGGCACGGAGTAAAGTCACATCATCTGTAGCTCCGTAAGTTGCACAATTTGCAAATTGTAATCCGGCAATGTAATCAGGCTCATATTGTAATCCTGTTCCGGTATTGTCGCCTTGTCCTGATGAATTTGAAACAACCAGATCTGTAACTCCTGAAATAACATACACACTTGTGATGTTAGATGGAGAAGATGGATTGGTAGTTGATTGCATGGTAAGAGTATATTTTCCTACTGCAGGAGTTGCACCCGGAGTAACATTGATCGTTACAGGGTAGGTTGTATTGGCAGGGACGCTCATCGTAGTTGTAGTTGTATAAGGAGTTCCGTTTACAGTAAAACCACCGGTCCAGTTACCGGGAGCATTGTTAGTGAGCGTATAAGAGAACGATTCCGCTGAACTTCCGCTGTTTGTTGTAGTGAAGCTGAATGTTTGTGCGGCAGATGCAGGAGCATTTACCACCGCAGCAGGAGGAGATGACATCAAGCCATTCATAGGAGGATCGAATGAAGCGCCTGATTGTATAACCTCTTTTGTAGAAGTATTTTGTATCCAAGCCAACGAAGCAAGCTGAGCTGTTACCCCATTGACCGCTACAGTTTCAAGATAGTTATAAGGTCCCAGTGTTACTGTATTTCCAACCGCAGGAAGTGTGATCGCAACCCCATTCGCATTTCCGTTGGGAAGTGTTTGAGGATTGCCACTGATCATCTGGCGAAATACATTGGGGAAAGTTTTCTCTCCGTTTGTACCGGGAGCAGTAGTATAAGTAGCTAAGCGGTGAATTGCCGCTACATATAATTGGTAAGTTCCTGCTGGTGGAGTACCTACTGAAGTAACTTTTACCGTCACATCACGGTTATTACCATTGTCTACTTCTGTAACAACGATCTTTACAGCACTGCCTGCTGCCCATGAATTATCTACATCGCTTTGTGTAACTCCGCTCGGCGAGGTGTGTTTCTGATTCCCATTAACAAGTACATCAGGTACACCACTCACACCGTAAAATGTAACACGCGCTGCACTTCCGCCTGTATTTGTGTTATACATAGGATCTGTGCCCGGCCATGAAGTATGCACTGAGATGTGGTGTACTTTGACAGGATTGGGGGTCAAAATACTGCTTTCAAAACCTGGGTTCTGGGCCGCACATGGAGGACAGCTTGCCTGAGTGAATTCTTCCAGCAAACAGAACTTTGGAACCTGGGCGAACATTGCGCCAGCTATTGTGAGAGCTGAAACTGAGAGTAAGATCTTTTTCATTTCTGGTGTTTTTAATGAATGTAAATGGTGTTTTGAAAAACGTTGTCAAATGTATGAAACTAGGTATGTAATAATGAAACCAAAACCTTTTAATATTATACTTTCTATCGAAATACTTTTTTATTTAATGTATTAATAATCAACCACTTAAGAAAAAATAATTATATTTTTAATTTATTTGTATGTTTGTACTGTGTTAATAAAGCCTTTTAAGTAACACATATGAGAGGTATTAAAAAACTTCATCACCTGATCCAGTCCCTCTCTAAAACAGAGAAGCGGTATATTTCGATCGAGCTATCAAAACAAAAATCAAAAAAAGGTGAAATAGACCTCAAACTATTTGATCTTTTAAAAAAACAGGATACGATCAATGAAGATAAAATAGTTTCTTACCCGGAATTCAACAGCACGCTCAAACTTATTATACGGAGTAAATATCTTTTCGATTTCATTTTACGATGTCTGATCGATTACAATCATTCGAAAGAAGTGGAGATCGCGATCGGAAATCATATACGTATCATAAAAACTTTCATTCTAAAGGGATTGCACGAATACACACAATACCCGCTAAGCAAGGCTCAAAAACTGGCAGAGAAATACGAAGACTTGTACCGCCTGGGGATCTTATGTACGTTGCGTAAAGTGATCGCCACCCGCAGTTCCGCCAGTCATGGGGACTTTTTCAAGGAGATGCAAAAGATCGAGCTGCAGGAAAACAATGTACATGAAAAAATAATTAACCTGAACAGTTACAATAATTATCTTAACCATCTTTCTGTAGCGTTGAATAAAAATTCCGGAAGCAGGCTGGATACAGATACGATGGAGATCCTAAAAAGTACGGCTTCATCCGCCCTGTTCAGAGATGAAAAAAATGCACTTACTCAAAAAGCGCGTATTGTATTTCATGAAGTAAATGCCATTTATAGCGAACGCGTAGACCATGATTATAACCGAGCACTGCTTCATACGGAAAAACAAATGGAACTCATCAAAAACCTGGAATCTTATCAGAAAACCAACTCTCCCTCACACATCACCTGCCTGAAGCACATTTGTATTTTTGCTGCGGAAACACGTCAGTTGCCGAAAGCAAAGGCGGCCCTGCAACAGTTAAAATTATTGTACCGCGATAAATCCATTTCGAAAAATATTTTTGAACGATCGCTTGTTTTCTTAGGGCAGATCGAAGCAGAGACCCGGCTGATGCTTATTGACAGCCGAACAGACGGGCTTGACATCACGCAGTCAAAAGTGAACGAAGAGATAGAATTTTTTGATAAAATATTTGACGGGGAATCGAAGATGATCTTGTATTTCAACCTCTCGCTCCGGCTTTTGCTTGTGAATGATTTCAAAAATGCATTCCGATGGCTCGAAAAGATCATACATGAACACCAGGGCATGCGCGTGGATATTCTACAGGATGCGCACGTGCTTTCACTGGTATGTATCTATGAAATAGATTCTGTAAATCTTTTTCAAAGCCGTGAACGTTCATACCTGCGGCACTACCAACAAGACAAACATCATTCCATTCACAGCAAACTTATACACCTGGTTGCACGTATCTATCAGGATAAGAACAATACAGAACATGTACGCAAAAATCTCCAGGAACTTGAATCTTTTATAGTGGATGGGGTAAAAAAGAATAACATTGACCACCTCTTAGGTGAGACCATGCTGGCGTGGATACGGAAAAAAAAGTAAAACAGATTATAAAGTCCCGTGCATATGGCGGAGCGTGTGGTACAAAAGTTCTCTGGCGCGAAACAGTTGGGCCTTTACCGTGCCGATAGGCAGGTCGAGTTCTTTAGCAATCTCTTCGTATGATTTTTCCTGAAAGTAACGTAACTCTACCAGCATTCGGTAACGGGGCTGAAGCTTTTCAACTACCGATTGCATCATTTGTATCTTTTGCTTTTTAATGGCTTTCTCCTCGGGGTTCAGAGAATCTGATCTTGGTTCGAAAGACATTTCATCTCCATCCGCATTTTCATACGTGCGGTCGAGGGATACCGCTTCTTTTTTTCTGCGGATAAAGTCGATGCAGTTGTTTGTTGCAATTTTAAAAAGCCAGGTACTGAACGCAAAGTCAGGCGTGTATTGTCCGAGATTCCGGAAGGCTTTGCCGAATGCTTCAATGGTCAGGTCATCTGCATCGTCTTTGTCTTTCACCATTTTTAGGAGCATGAAAAAAATGGTGTCCTTGTACCGACCCATCAATTCGGCATACGCCTTCTGATCTCCTTTTTTAAGTGCGAGTTGGATCAGTTTCCAGTCGTGAGTACCTTTGGCTGAGAGATTCGAATTCAGATCCTTTTCCATTTTTGTCTGCGAAACAGCCTGTTTGAAATTGTAAGAGCGGGATAGAATACCAATAAGTACAATTCCGCTGCCAGCGAAATTAATAATAAATCCTTCTCTTTCAATTTATCCATAGCGAACTTGAAAACGACCAGATGAACGAGGATGCGAAAGGCAAACAACGAAAGGAGTATGTAGATGTCCGGCCGGGGGAATCCTTTCAAATAACTCATAAGCAATAAACCAAAGAATAAGATCCAGAAGAAGATCTGAGCAAATGGGTAAATACCCAGGAGTATTTTATCGGACAATTTGTATTCTGTCCAGGTAGTAAGGTGCCTGCGCTTTTGCTCCACCCATCCACGCCAGGTATTCTTTACTCGGGATACTGTGAAACTTTCCGGGTTCAGTTCTACCTTCGTATTGGTTCGTGTCGCTGCCTGGTTGATGAACAGGTCATCATCGCCCGATTCGATGTGATAATGTGTAGCAAATCCTTTGTGCTTAAAGAAGAGAGATTTTTTATAGGCCAGATTCCGACCGACTCCCATATAGGGAGATCCTGCTTTCGCGAATGAAAGATATTGCATGGCAATATGAAACGTATCAAAGCGGATGAGTTTGTTCAGAAAGCCGGGCTTCTTCTCATACTGGCTGTAGCCAAGGACTATTTCTGTATTCGCAGAAAATTGCCGCATCATTTTTTTGATCCACTGATTATCTGTCGGCACACAGTCTCCATCGGTAAAAAGCAAATGTTCGTTCTTAGCCCCTTTGATGCCCACCATGACCGCAAACTTTTTTCCGTGATGATGTTTTTTATCTTCTTTAACTGTTATGACCTTTAAATGTTTGTGTTTTTTTTCAAACTCACGGAGCACATCGGGTGTATTATCGGAGGAACAGTCATCCACTACCACCACTTCATAGTCAGGATAATCCTGAGACAGGATCAGGGGTAAATATTCGGGCAGGTTATGATCTTCGTTCTTGGCACAAATGACAACGGAAACCGGGTATCGGGTACCGGCATCCGGCTTTTTTTCTTTATAAAATGAAACCCGAGCGAAATAATATAGATAGTACCAAAGCAGAATGACTATCGTCAAACAGAAAAGACAAAACAGTACGAACTGAATACTTGCATCAGGGTTTAAATATGCACTCATTGTCGCCAAAGTTAACGGGAGCTATTCTTCATATATACATTATCTTTGACAGTTTTAAACAACAGGTTACTAATAACGAATCACTACAAATGACACGTATGAATACATACAGATATGTAATATTCGTATCCATTCGTTATTGATAACCAAAAAAATGACTTTCAGAATTGAACATACCGATAAAGGAACAAAAGCCCGTGCCGGAGAGGTAACCACTGCTCATGGAAAGATCCAAACTCCCATCTTCATGCCCGTTGGAACCCGTGGAACGGTGAAAGCGGTGCACCAGCATGAACTGAAAGATGATATCCAAGCACAAATTATCTTAGGTAACACATATCATCTTTACCTCAGACCCGGAATTGAAGTGATCGAAAAAGCCGGAGGCCTTCACAAATTCATTAATTGGGATCTGCCTTTATTAACTGACAGCGGAGGCTTTCAGGTTTTTTCGCTTGGCAGCGATAAAAGAAAGGAAGCAGGTTTGCCGGGCATCATGAAACCAAAAATTACGGAAGAAGGTGTGAAATTTCAATCCGAGACAGACGGGTCTACCCATTTTTTTTCTCCGGAGAATGCGATCGATATTCAGCGCACCATCGGGGCGGACATCATCATGGCTTTTGACGAGTGCACTCCCTATCCCTGCGAATACGATTACGCAAAAAGATCGATGGATATGACACACCGCTGGCTTCAGCGATGCATTACGCAGTTCAACAAAACAAAAGGGAAATACGGATATGAGCAAACTTTGTTTCCTATTGTGCAGGGAAGCGTTTACAAAGACCTGAGGATACAATCCGCAGAATTTATTGCATCACAAAATTGCGAAGGCAATGCGATCGGAGGTTTATCGGTGGGAGAAGCGCAGGAAGATATGTTCAGTATGACAGAAGTGGTGTGTTCTATTCTTCCGAAAGAAAAACCCCGTTACTTAATGGGTGTTGGAAAGCCGGAACAGCTTTTGGAATGTATCTCACTGGGCATTGATATGTTCGACTGCGTGATGCCCACGCGCAACGCACGCAACGGAATGTTATTTACCAGGAATGGAACCATTGCCATTCGCAATGAAAAATGGAAAGATGACTTCTCCCCCATTGATCCGGACGGCACATCGTATGTTGACAAGGCTTATTCAAAAGCCTATTTACGACACCTGAACTTTGCCGATGAAATGCTGGCCTCCATGATCGCAAGCATCCACAACTTGGCATTTTACACCTGGCTCATGCGCGAAGCAAGAAAAAAAATTATTGAGGGCTCCTTTATAGACTGGAAAGAAAAAATGGTGAAGCAGGTGAGCACAAGGCTGTAACTACCTAACGAGGCTCACATTCCCCTTTCTGTCAATTTTATTGCCGTTTGTAAATTCAGCTCTGCAGTACCAGGCGTAAACAGCGGAATTGGACATACTGCCGTGGAACATTCCATCCCAGGCGTGTGTTACATCTTCGGTCTCAAAAACATTTTCGCCCCAGCGGTTGTAAATAATTAATTTGAATTCCTTCACACAATCGGGATTGATATAGGCTTTGAACACATCGTTCTCACTATCATTGTTTGGTGAAAATGCACTGGGTAAATAAAATTCTCCGCAAGGTAATTCTACATAAACCGTAACACAAGCTGAATCCGAACACCCTCCTGCATTTGAAACCAGCACACAATACGTGGTAGTTACAGAAGGCGAAGCAACCGGGTTGGAGACAGAAGGATTATTTAATGCTGTTGTTGGAGACCAACTGTATGTTACTCCTCCGCTTGAAGCAAGTACCGTTGCACTTCCTGACTGGATGGTTACATCCGGTCCCGCATTGGCAGTGGGCCCGTTACCACTTGCAATATTTGTTGTTGCAATTTGTGTACACCCGTGTGAGTCAGTGATGGTTACAGAATACATTCCCGCAGACAGGCCCGTTGCAGTTGGGAAAGTTTGTCCGTTGCTCCAACTGTACGTATAAAAAGGAGTACCTCCTCCTCCTGTTGCTGTTGCAGTGCCATCACTTAAACCGCAGGAAGCAGAAGTATTTACAGCACTTGCTGTGACAGCTGTTGGCTGTGCAATCGAAACAGTTTGTGTATTTGAACATCCGCCTGCATCAGTAACTGTTACTGTATACACAGCGGATGCCAGTCCCGTGGCAGTTTGAGAAGTTTGTCCGTTGTTCCACACAAATGTATAAGGAGCATTTCCACCGCTTGCGGATGCTAAAGCCGTTCCATCGGCTCCTCCGTTACAGCCCGGCTGCGATTGAGAGGATATAGTTGCGTTCGGGCCATTTGCATTTGCAATAGCTGCTGATACGGAATTCGTGCACCCGTTTGCATCGGTGATCGTACAGGTATAATTTCCGGAAGAAAGTCCGGTGGCAATTTGAGTGGTTTGTCCTCCGGTCCAGCTATACGTATAGGGCGAAGTTCCTCCTGCTACTGCCACTGCGGCCAATCCGGTGCTTTGTCCACAATTACTGGGTGTGACTGTCACGCTTGACGTAATTGCACCCGGCTGGGTGATAGAAACAGTTTGCGAAGAGGAGCAACCCGTTACATCCGTAACAGTACACGTATAACTCCCTACAGCAAGTCCGGTGGCAGTTTGTGTACTTTGTGCGTTGTTCCATAGGTAGGTATAAGGGGGAGTTCCACTAGTCGGATTTGCCTGAGCAGTACCATTATTGGCACCATTGCAGGAAATATTTTGCGAAGTGATGGACACACTGCCTCCTCCGGTACTGCCCACATTGATCACCGATGTTTGCGTGCAACCCGTATTGTCTGTAATAAGCACCGTATAATTTCCTGCGCTCAAACCTGTAGCGGCAGAAGTTGTTTGTGATGTGGGGCTCCATAAATAGGTATAAGGCAATGTTCCACCTGAAATGTTTACCGATGCAGATCCGTTGCTGCTTCCGCAGGAAGAAGATGTGGCAGTGGGTGTCACGGAAAAACTATTTCCCCCTCCGGTGATCGTGAAAGAAAGCGTATCCGATTTGCAGGCCGCATCATGTACGATAACGCTGTAAGTACCCGGACATAAATTTGAAATGGTGCTCGATAATGCTGTTGTTGGGCCAAGGGTTGTTGCATTGCTCCAGGAATAAGTATACGGTGCAGATCCGAAAACAGCACAAATAGATGCCGTGGCCGAGCCAATGCAACCACAGCTGCCCGAATTCACCTGCGTACCGGTTGCCTGAGGGGAAGTTGCCGGGGAATCGAAATAACTGGCCATAAAACCGGGCAATCCCAGCGAACTGGTACCGGGTGCAACAGAAACACCATTCGAAATATAATTACACCCTACACCTGCCACATTGGGATTATCAATTACCGCGATACTGGTGGTAAACCTGGAGCCATAAATTTTTCCATCGGAAGCCAGTTGTAAAGAATAAACATTTGCATTTACAATTCCGGTTCCGGATGCAGCAATCGCTGCAGGTGAACCCGCACAAAGGTCCCACTGCTTAATAAATGCAGGCGATGCTGAATTGGAAGTATAAATCTTTGAATTGTCAGGAGAGAATTCAAGCCCATAAGGATTTGCCCCCGTACTGCCTAATGAGATAGGATTTGAAACTATTCCGGTGCTCTTATTAAAATCAAATACTTCGGCAAAGCTGCTGAGGTTAGCAACCAGTGCAATTTTTGCTCCATTGGGGGATATTTTCATCTGCCCAATGGCATCATCACCGGCTCCGGAAACAAGCGGAGTGCCAATGGTGCTTACAACCGGGGCACCAATGCCCGCTGCAGTGACAGGGTAAGAATAAAAACTATTTCCGGTATAGCTATGAACAACCAGCCAGTAATCTGCACCGTTACAGTTTTTAACTGCAGCCATTTTTTCAGAACAATTTCCAAAATTGGCCGGCAGTGAGATATTCTTGTTCGCATTGATGTCACCTATGCCTCCATTGAGTGTAAGGTCTATTTCTGAATAATACAGGTCCCAGGGCGGGGAGTTTGTAAAAATAGGGAGCCCGATGTAAAAAAAGTAGATAGTGTTTGGATTACCCGGCTTTGAAATGAATAATCCACCCTGCGTAACCGAATTCTGCATAAACACGTTTCCGTTGCCATTCGGAAGGGCGACATGGTTCTTACCGAAAACGCTTCGATGCCCGTCAGCATAAAAAAGTATGTTTCCACTTGCGTCTGAAATACTGCCGCAACCTTCCCAGGAAAAAGTTATTCCGCTATTGAAAAGCGCTACAGGTGCCCCGCTTGAAAAATCAAGTGCAGGAGACGGAGACCCGCTCATATACCACTTCCAAGTCTCTTTTTGAGAAAAAGACACAAAAGGTGAAAAGAGAAGAAGGAAAAAGATGAAAAATAAAAAAGATCTTCGCATATCTAAGAATTACAAAAATCTAACATGGCGAAGGTATTGTATATCGATGTTGCATTTCTTGTGGATACTGATAAAAATGGGCTTATATGACCCGTAAGAACCAAAGCCTATAAAAATATAATTCTGCTATGAAAAAAATGAAAATTTCATGCAAATACGTATGCTTAAAATTTAATAATAGAAGAATATTATCTACGCATTCACTGCTGAATATTTAGCCATAAATTCACCGGCCATGTCTACCAGGTCAGGAGACCCTATAAAGAATGGGGTGCGCTGATGAATGGTGGTAGGATCTATATCGAGAATTCTTTTCAGGCCATCCGTTGCTTTTCCACCGGCTTGTTCAATAATGAAGGCAAGAGGATTGCTTTCATAGATCAAGCGAAGTTTCCCTTTCGGATTTTGCGAAGTGATGGGATATATAAAAATACCTCCGGTGATAAGATTTCGATGAATGTCAGCCACCGCAGAACCAATGTAGCGGGATGAATAGGGGCGATTTGTTTTGGGGTCTTCTTCCTGGCAGTACTTGATGAATTTTTTCACACCATCCGGAAAATGCACATAATATCCTTCGTTGATAGAGTATGTTTTTCCGGTTTTAGGTATTTTCATGGCAGGATGGGAAAGACAAAATTCCCCGATGCTGGGATCCAGCGTAAAGCCATTCACTCCTTTGCCGGTTGAATACACCAGCATAGTGGAAGAGCCGTAAATAATATATCCCGCAGCCACCTGTTCTGTGCCGCGTTGTAAAAAATCTTCTGTAGTTCCGGGGCCTGAAAGAGAAGTTCTTCTGAATACCGAAAAAATAGTACCTACTGAAACGTTCACATCTATGTTGGAAGAGCCGTCAAGCGGATCAATAGCCACTACATATTTTGCATTTTTGGAAACTTCATTCTCAAAAGGGATTATCTCGTCATTCTCTTCCGAGGCAACTGCACAACACTCCCCTCCTGCTTTCAGCGCAGCAATGAATTGTTCATTAGCAAACACATCCAGTTTTTTTACCTGCTCTCCCTGGATATTGGTTTCACCGGTCATGCCTAAAATATCGGCAAGCCCTGCTTTATTGACTTCACGGTGAACTATTTTAGCAGCAATGCCAAGGTCTCTGAGCAAACGGGAAAGCTCGCCTTTTGAATACGGAAAATCAGCCTGCTTTTCAATAATGAACTGCCCAAGTGTTTTTATTCTCATATTTCAAAGGTTTTATTTGCTAGTGGCAAATATAAAAAATTATTTTTGCCTGCCCTCCTTCCTAGTGATTTATGACGGAAGGCGGGCTTAAGTTACTATGAAAAACAGCATCATTCGCAAAGCACGAAAAGAGGATCTACCTGCTGTTTTAGGGCTTATTAAAGAGCTGGCAGCCTACGAAAAAGCCCCTAAAGAAGTGAAGGTGACTTTGAAAGAACTGGAGCGCGATGGTTTTGGAAAGAAGAAAGTATATGCGTGTTTTGTAGCCCAGTCCTCGGAGAATAAAATCGTGGGCATTGCGTTGTATTATATCAAATATTCCACCTGGAAAGGAAAATGCATATACCTGGATGATATTATTGTCACCAAATCCATGCGTAGGGCAGGTATCGGCAAAAAATTATTTGACGCTGTGGTGGGCGTTGCTGAAAAAATGAAAGTCAGAAAACTTGAATGGCAGGTATTGGACTGGAACAAACCTGCCATCGGCTTTTATAAAAAGTACCGCACGGTCTTTGATAATGAATGGATCAACTGCAAACTTGTTTTTGAATAACTTAGACGGATGAAAAAGTATTTTATCGCTTTTTGCTTTTTGTTCTCTTCGGCCTACTGCTTTACACAGGATTTTGGCGCTCCAACACCTGCTCCTCAGCATCCGGCAGATACGAATAAAACGAAGGGCCCCACTCCATTCTGGAGCAAGGATAAGATTTATACCGGAGGGGGATTGGGTTTAAGTTTCGGTACAATTACGTTCATCAACCTATCCCCGATCATCGGATACAAGATCACGCCTAAGTATTCTGCAGGGATCGGTATCACCTATATTTATATCAAAGACAACCGGAATACTTCGCCCTATTCCCTGAATATCTTTGGTGGAAGCGTATTTACGAGATATCTCATTACCCAATTCTTTTTTGCACACGCCGAGTATGAAGTGCTCGAAGGCAATTGGGATCCGTACTACAGCTCGAACAGATTTCTAATGGAAAACGTATGGGTGGGTGGTGGACTTCGCCAACATTCCGGGAATTCATCCGTTAATATTATGGCACTTTGGAACCTGACGGAGACTCCCTACTCAAGAGCATTCTTTGGCAATCCTCAGCTCAGAATAGGAATTGGAATAGGCCTTTAAAGCACCCATTCATTGAACCATAAAAAAACCGGAGACGTATCCCCGGCCTTTTGTTTTACAATCGTCTTTTTATGTATTACACATCGATCTTGGCTCCCGATAGCTATCGGGATTCGCATTGCGTTCGATGAATTCTATTACACATCTATTTTAGCATATTTCGCGTTGCGTTCGATGAATTCTCTGCGGGGTGGAACATCATCACCCATGAGCATAGAGAAGATACGGTCTGATTCTGCAGCGCTTTCAATGGTTACTCGTTTCAGGGTACGCTTGTCAGGATTCATAGTGGTTTGCCATAATTGCTCTGCGTTCATCTCTCCCAGGCCTTTGTAGCGCTGGATGCCTACGGTATGTTCTTTACCTTCACCCCCTGCTAATTCACGGATGTACTGGGCTCTTTGATCTTCGGTCCAACAGTATCTTTCTTCTTTTCCTTTTTTCACAAGATAAAGCGGAGGAGTTGCGATGAAAATATATCCGTTCTCTATAAGTTCTTTCATGTAACGGAAAAAGAAAGTAAGGATAAGCGTAGTGATATGACTTCCGTCCACATCGGCATCGGTCATGATAATGATCTTATGGTAACGGAGTTTTATAATATTAAGTACTGTTTCTTTTTCTGCATTTTCCTCCCGGGAGACTCCGAGAGCTGTAAAAATATTGCGGATTTCTTCGTTATCATATATCCGGTGTTCCATCGCCTTTTCAACGTTCAGTATCTTTCCGCGTAGCGGAAGTATGGCTTGAAATGCACGGTTACGTCCCTGTTTCGCAGTTCCTCCTGCTGAATCTCCCTCTACAAGGTATATTTCACATTTCATCGGATCACTGTCGGAGCAATCAGCCAGCTTGCCGGGAAGTCCGCTTCCTGTTAAGGCCCCTTTGCGCTGCACGAGCTCGCGCGCTTTACGGGCCGCATTTCTTGCTTCAGCTGCCAGCATGACCTTGCTGACAAGCGTTTTTGCTGCTTTAGGATTTTCCTCCAGGAAATTCTGAAGTGTATCGTTGAGCATGGATTCTACCGCACCCGAAACTTCGCTGTTTCCCAGTTTTGTTTTTGTCTGTCCTTCAAACTGAGGCTCCTGCACTTTTACAGAAATAACGGCTGTCAGTCCTTCGCGGAAATCATCTCCATCAAGCTCGATTTTCATTTTATCCAACAAACCGGATTTATCCGCATATTTTTTCAGCGTACGTGTCAATGCTTTACGAAAGCCCATCAGGTGCGTTCCGCCTTCATGCGTATTGATATTATTTACATACGAGTGCACATTCTCTGCGTACGAAGTATTATACTGCATGGCGATCTCAATTGGAATGCCATTGCGTTCTCCTTCCATGTAAATGACATCGTCCAGCAAGCGTTCGCGTGTTGCATCAATATAACGGACGAACTCTCTCAGTCCGCCTTCAGAAAAAAATGTTTCAGTGATATGATTTCCTGCTTCATCTTTTTCGCGAAGATCTGTGATCGTGAGTTTAATTCCTTTATTCAAAAATGAAAGTTCACGAATGCGTGATGCCAGTGTGCTGTAATTGTATTCGCTTACTATGAAAATTGTATCATCCGGTTTAAACGTAACGATTGTTCCGGTTTTATCCGAGATCCCTGTTTCTTTCACATCATACATCGGAACTCCTCGCTCATATTCCTGCTGAAAGATTTTCCCTTCGTTGTGAACTTCCACTTTCAGATGTTTGGAAAGCGCATTCACGCAGGATACACCCACACCATGCAATCCTCCTGACACTTTATAAGAATCTTTATCGAACTTTCCTCCGGCATGAAGAACAGTCATCACCACTTCCAGCGCGGATTTTTTCATTTTCGAATGCATGCCTGTAGGAATTCCGCGTCCGTCATCTTTTACAGTGATGGAATTATCTTCGTGAATGAACACATCTATATTCTTGCAATAGCCTGCCAGAGCTTCGTCAATCGAATTATCCACCACTTCGTAAACCAAATGGTGAAACCCTTTGGCACCCACATCGCCAATATACATCGCGGGCCGTTTGCGTACAGCCTCTAACCCTTCCAGTACCTGAATACTGTCCCCGGAATACGCTTTTTTCTTTACTTCTGTTGTATCTTCTGACATACTTTTTTTTATAAAATGATTATACCGACCAACTGAGATTACATCGATTTATTTTCAGGATTTGTATAGAGCAAAATCCTGTTTTTTGTCTATGAAATCTGATGCTCCAAATGTAACGATTTCACCCTGTTTATATTCCATTTTACACCCGAAAAAGTGGGTACTTATCAACACTTTTTTGATGATAAATTGGTGCCGAAAAGCTGAGTTAAATACCGTCCAAAATACCCTGTTTTAAGGGCTTTAAATGATGCCTGTGACACGAAGGGTGCCGGGTCGGATGATTGTATCAATTTGGGATTATTTTGAGGTAGAGGATTTTTCTAATTTTGGACAAAACCCATGATCAAATGCAATCAAAAGCCACTACCCCCGAAGCCTATGTTAAAAGCCTTCCGGCTGACCGAAAAGCCGCGATTTCTGAACTGCGGAAAGTGATCAAAAAAAATCTACCCAAGGGATTTAAAGAAGAGATGAGCTATGGAATGATCGGGTACGTGGTGCCACATTCCCTTTACCCTGCTGGTTATCATTGCAACCCGAAATTGCCCCTGCCATTCATGAATGTAGCTTCGCAAAAGAATTTTGTTTCGGTTTATCATATGGGGATGTATGCAGATAAAAAACTTTTAAAATGGTACGCAACCGAATATGCCAAGATCACTAAAAAGAAAATAGATATGGGTAAAAGCTGTACCCGTTTTACAAAAATGGATGAGATCCCCTACAAACTCATAGGAGAATTGGCAAAAAAGATCAGTCCGGAAAAATGGATTGAGTTTTATGAGAAGACTTGGAAGAGGTGATTTAACAAACATCCCCCGTTTCGCAAAGCCGAAACTTCCCCCTTGAAAGGGGGAACTAGCAGCCAAAAAACAAAAAAGCCCAACAGTGATGCTGGGCTTTAGTACTTCAAGTCTCCCCTGAAGGGGGAGATTTAGAGGGGGCTATGTTATTTCGCTCCCGCCAATATCTTCTTTCCTTTTTCTTTGGCTTCTTCAATAGACCCTACCAGGTTGAATGCTGCTTCGGGTAGGTCATCCACTTCACCATTTAAGATCATATTGAAGCCTTTGATCGTGTCTTCGATAGAAACAAGTACACCTTTAAGTCCGGTGAATGCTTCCGCCACGTGGAAGGGCTGAGAAAGGAAACGTTGAACACGTCTTGCACGGCTTACTACAAGTTTATCATCGTCAGAAAGCTCATCCATACCGAGGATGGCAATAATGTCTAGCAATTCTTTATAACGCTGCAGGATCATTTTAACACGCTGTGCGCACTCATAATGTTCTTTACCTACAATGGCAGGAGTTAAAATTCTTGAGGTAGAATCGAGAGGATCTACCGCAGGATAAATTCCAAGCTCCGCGATCTTACGGCTCAATACTGTTGTTGCATCTAAGTGAGCAAAGGTGGTTGCCGGAGCCGGATCTGTCAAGTCATCCGCAGGCACGTAAACCGCCTGTACGGAAGTGATGGAACCGCGTTTAGTTGAAGTGATACGCTCCTGCATCACACCCATTTCAGATGCGAGTGTGGGCTGGTATCCTACCGCAGAAGGCATACGTCCGAGAAGTGCCGACACTTCTGAACCTGCCTGAGTGAAACGGAAAATATTATCAATGAAGAAAAGGATATCCCGTCCGCCTGATTTTTCATCACCATCACGGAAATATTCCGCCATGGTTAAACCTGAAAGCGCCACACGTGCACGGGCTCCCGGTGGTTCGTTCATCTGTCCGAACACGAAAGTTGCTTTTGATTCTTTCAGCTTCTCCATATTCACTTTAGAAAGGTCCCATCCGCCTTTTTCCATGGAGTGTTTGAATTCATCTCCATAATTCATAATTCCAGCTTCGATCATCTCACGAAGAAGATCATTCCCTTCGCGGGTACGCTCTCCCACTCCTGCGAAAACCGAAAGTCCTCCGTATCCTTTTGCAATATTGTTGATCAGCTCCTGGATCAAAACCGTTTTCCCTACTCCTGCACCACCGAACAGACCGATCTTGCCTCCTTTTACATAAGGCTCCAGAAGGTCAATTACTTTAATTCCGGTGAAAAGGATTTCAGATGAGGTTGAAAGGTCCTCGTATTTAGGAGGATTGCGGTGAATTGCATACCCATTCTGTTTTTCTACCTGTGGAAGTCCATCAATAGCTTCTCCAACCACGTTAAAAAGACGACCATTGATCTTATCGCCAATCGGCATTTTGATCGCAGCGCCAGAGGAACGAACTTCCGTTCCGCGGCTCAATCCGTCTGTAGAGTCCATGGCAATGGCACGGACTGTATCCTCGCCGATATGCGTTTGGCATTCCAACACTACGTTCACTCCATCCGGGCGGGTTACTTCCATCGCATCCAGTATGTTTGGGAGTTTTACTTTTTCGCCTTGAAACGAAACATCCACTACGGCACCAATGATCTGAGAAATTTTTCCTTTGAGCATATAACGTTTTTTGTTATTATTTTTTGTTGTACAGATATCGGATCAATACAGATTTACAGATGGCTGCTATCTGAAAAATATCTGTTATCTGAACCATTTTTATGTGTTGCGAAAATAATAGTATTTGTCAAACCACAAAGGGAAAGTTATGGGCTTATTTTATACATTTGATAACACTTTGGGTTTCAGGTTTCAGGTTCAAAGTTCCAGGTTAACAGCCGGGCTCTAAACATGCAAACCTGAAACTTCAAACCTGAAATATGAGGATCTACGAAGGCATAGATAAATTCAAAGGCGCCAAAAACGCGGCTGTCACTATCGGCACTTTTGACGGAGTTCATCTGGGGCATCAAAAGATCATTCAGCAGCTGAAAGAAGCCGCTGCATCCATCAAAGGAGAGTCAGTCATTTTTACTTTTTACCCCCATCCACGCATGGTGCTTTTTCCGGATGATGACAGTTTAAAACTACTTTCCACAGAAGAAGAAAAAAGAGAACTATTGGAGAAATTTGGCGTGGAGCATCTTATCATTCACCCTTTCACCAAAGAATTTTCACGCACAACCTACACAGAATATGTGCGGGATATACTCGTTAACAAGCTGAAGGTGAAAAAGCTCATCATCGGCTACAACCATCATTTCGGCAGAAACCGGGAAGGGTCTTTCAAGGAGCTGAAAAAACTCGCTCCTACGTATGGTTTTGAACTGGAAAAAATCCCTGCGCAGGATATCAATAAAGTAGAGATCAGTTCCACCAAAATACGCAAGGCGTTGGATGGAGGCGATATTATAACAGCGAATAAATTTTTAGGCTATACGTACTCGATAAGTGGGAAGGTAGTTAAGGGAAAAGGATTAGGCAAAGGGCTGGGGTATCCTACTGCAAATACGGTGATTGAAGATAAATACAAACTGATCCCTGCCGATGGAATTTATGCGGTTGAAGTAGAAGTAGAAAATAAAATGTATGGAGGAATGATGAGCATTGGCTT
This sequence comes from Bacteroidota bacterium, assembly GCA_023251625.1. Classification (GTDB taxonomy): domain Bacteria; phylum Bacteroidota; class Bacteroidia; order Palsa-948; family Palsa-948; genus Palsa-948. The sequence continues at coordinate 5,995 of JAHEYK010000015.1, read as the reverse complement.
TAATCCTACTGTGAATGGAGAAAAACGAACTATTGAAGTGAATATTTTTGATTTTGAAAAGGACATTTATAACGAGAACATTCGTATCTTTTTCAGGCAGAAGATACGCGATGAGAAAAAGTTTGAAAACATGGATGCACTTAAAAAAGCAATTGACGGAGACAAGGAAAAGTCATTAAAGATATTGGCATAATGAAATTACTTTTAAAAATACTTCTGCCTTCTGCCTTTTGCCTTCTGCCATCCTTTCTGTTCGCCCAGCTTCTCGACTCAGCCCAACTGCTGGCTGCGCCGGTCTATGACAACCTCGAAGAGGCCCTTAAAAATCCTAACTCGATCTATCGTCTCAGCTTGAAGGGAAAAAAACTGAAAAAATTCCCCATGGAGATCATTCAGTTCAAATACCTGCAGGAACTTGATATAAGCCACAACAAGCTCGATTCTCTCCCAAACGCAATGTGCTAACTAAAAAATTTGGAAATGCTGGATATTGCTTCCAATAAGATCGAATATTTTCCTGATTCACTCGGCAAACTGAAGAACCTGAAGAGAATATCGGCCGGCAGAAACGAGCTGCTCGCAATCCCTCATACCATTGGCGAACTGACGAATCTGCAAGTGCTGGACCTGTGGAACAACCAGATCGGAAGTTTTCCGGATGAGCTCAACAAGCTGAAAAAACTCCGGTCGATGGACCTGCGTGTTATAGAAATTGATGATAACACACAAAAACATATTCAGGAAATGTTGCCCAGGGTTATTATTCATTTTTCCCCCAGCTGCCATTGTGTGACTGGGGGGTGACCTCACCCACCTCACCCTAAATCCCTCTCCCAAAGGAGAGGGACTCGAACAGCCACTCTCGTTAAAATGTTCAAAAATTAATTTTCTCAGTGCCTTATTTTTCCTAATATTTGAAGAAGAAACTTATAGGGGTGTCGGGAGGATAATAACGACTGAGAAAAAACCCTTGGAACCTGATGCAGGTAATACTGACGCAGGGAATAAGTCGGAGTTCATCTCTCCTCTTTAAGTTTTCTTGGCTGTCACCCTGAGCGTAGTCGAAGGGCCTATTAAGAATGAAGCTACTCATCAACTCCGAACAAAAAGATTTCTCCGGAAAAAATATTTCCGAGCTGGTGCAGTCATTAAATATGGCAAGCACCAACGGAACCGCTTTTGCTGTGAATGAAAAAGTAGTGCCTAAAACAGAATGGGAAAAGTTTGAATTAAAGGAGAACGACAACGTATTGATCATCAAAGCAACGCAGGGAGGATAGGGTGTAATCTGTGGCAAAAAATGATGTCTGAAAAAATATCAGAACTGGAAGCTAAAGTCTCAACTGCTACCGACATTCAAAAGGTGGATGCGATGAATCAGCTTGCCTTTGAAATCCGCAATTCGGACACACAACAGGCGATCACCTTAAGTAAAGATGCGCAGAAAATTTCTCTGAAAATAAATTACCCCAACGGAAATGCCACTGCGCTGACCAACGAAGGTTTCTGTTATGTTCAGATCACCAATTACGAACTTGCGCTTGAAAAACTTTTCGAAGCTTTGAGGGTTTTCAAAGAACTGGAGAATGAAAGGGGAATTGCCCAGGTTCATTACAACCTGGCGCTCGTTTATTTCCGTTTCAGTGATTTCAACAGCGGACTTGATCACATCACCAAAGCTTTAAGTTACTATCAGAAAATAAATGAACCTGCCGAAATAGCTCGATGCTATTTTCAAATGGGTTTTTTGTACCACTCATTGAACGACAATACAAGCGCGATCGAATACATGATCCAATGCCTGGAACTGAACCGAGCACTCAAAAATAAGGCAGGTGAAGCCGCTGCCCTTATGGGCTTGGGACAGGGCAATCTTCAAGAAAAAAAGTATGAAAAAAGTCGGGAATACCTTCTGGAAAGCCTGGCGATACGGAAAGAAATAAAAGACTGGCGAGGTTATGCCGCATCGCTGAATGCCTATATGACCCTGTGCCTTGAAACCGGAAAATTTGAAGAAGCAGAACAAGTTTCTTTGCAAGGGATCAAACTGGCAACAGAGCTCAGCGATAAAATGGGCATCTCCCGTTTCATGCTTGACCTCGGAAAAATTTATTTCAGGCAAGATAAAGTGGAAGAAGCAGAACGCATGCTTCTCGAAGCCAAGGAAATAGCTGAGAAAATTAATTTGCGCATGGCATTAGTCCCGGCCCATCTTGCTATCTCTGAACTTTACAAATCAAAAAAGGATTATGAAAAAGCGCTTTATCACTATCAGCAATATCACAAAGTGAGGGAAGAAATGATGAACGTGGATGCTGCCATGAAAGCAAAAAGCGCCCAGCTCATCAGCAAAATTGAAAATGCCCAGAAAGAAGCAGAAATAAACCGCCTGAAAAATGTGGAACTAAAAAAAGCATATACTGAGATAGAAGAGAAAAATAAAGACATTACCGACAGCATTAACTATGCAAAAAGGATTCAGCAAACGCTTTTATCAAGTGCTGATATGTTGAAAAAAAACCTGAACGAGTATTTTGTTTTCTATCAACCTAAAGATATTGTAAGCGGAGATTTTTATTGGTCCGTTGAAAAGAACGGAAGTTTTTATCTCGCCATTTGCGATTCTACCGGCCACGGAGTACCGGGAGCGTTCATGAGCCTGCTCAACATCTCGTTTCTGAACGAGGCCATCAGCGAAAAAAATATTTCTCACCCGAATGAAGTTTTTAATCATGTCAGAAAAAGACTCATTGAAAGTATTTCCAATGACGGAGGGCAGGACGGCATGGATGGAATCTTACTCTGCCTCACCCCCAACCCCTCTCCTTCAGAGAGGGGAGTTAGCATTCAATATGCTGCCGCAAACAATGCACCGCTTTTAATTCAGGATGGAAAGATTATTGAATTGCCTGCAGATAAAATGCCTATCGGACTCGGAAGCAAAAAGGATTCTTTTACCCATTGCACCATCGCGCAAACACCTCCCCTGAAGGGGGAGGCAGGGAGGGGGCCTGCGATCCTTTACCTCTATACAGACGGTTATGCCGACCAATTTGGCGGGCCGAAAGGAAAAAAATTCAAATACAAGCAACTGCATGAAAAGCTATTAGCGATTAGCGATCAGCCATTAGAAGGGCAGAAAAAAATACTAGAAGAAACATTTGAGAACTGGAAAGGCAACAATGAACAGACGGACGATGTATTAATCATCGGTATAAAAATTTGATCACGGAATCTTTGTCCCGTTAGGGACAACCTATTGGTAGAAAAATTTAGAATTTAAATTCCCGTCCCGTAGGGACGGAACGGACACAATGACCAACACAACCTTAAACCGGCAAAATTCCTGTTGCGTACCTACGGCACGCATTCTCGTTTGTATTATTTTTCTACCAATATTATGCTCCTACGGAGCAAAAAACAAAAACACAACAGCATAATTATGAGTAAAACCGAAAAACTCCCTTCAGAAAAATCCATCACCACTACTCCATTCCCTAAATCACAAAAGATCTTTGTGAATGGAAAGATCCATCCGGAGATAAAAGTAGCCATGCGGGAGATCGAAGTTTCAAAAGGTGTGGCCACCAAGCTCGGCAACAGCTCTACAGAAAAAATTTCTGTCTACGATACAAGCGGCCCCTACACCGATCCCAATATTGTTATTGATGTAAAAAGGGGAATTGCTCCTATTCGTGAAAAATGGATCATGGAGCGTGAAGATGTGACACAACTAGAAGATTTTTCTTCCGTGTATGGACGCCAGAGAATGAACGACTCATCACTGGATGCACTTCGCTTTGAACACCTTCGCAAGCCCCTCAAGGCAAAAAATGGCATGAATGTATCCCAAATGCACTACGCAAAAAAGGGAATTATCACTGCGGAAATGGAATACATCGCCATCCGTGAGAATCAAAAACAGCCACACCCCGCTCCCCGCTCTCCCCAAAGGGGAGAGAGCCAAGGCGAAGGGATCACACGCACTGGCTTCTCCCCCTTCGGGGGAGATGAGAGAGGGGGTCCTATCACTCCTGAATTCGTTCGAGATGAAGTCGCCCGCGGCCGCGCAATCATCCCCAACAACATCAATCACCCCGAAAGCGAGCCGATGATCATCGGCCGGAATTTCCTGGTGAAGATAAATACCAATATCGGCAACTCGGCCGTGAGCTCTTCTATTGAAGAAGAAGTAGAGAAAGCGGTTTGGTCCTGTCGTTGGGGAGGAGATACGCTGATGGATCTTTCCACCGGAAAAAATATTCATGAAACACGGGAGTGGATCATCCGAAACTGCCCGGTACCGGTAGGAACTGTTCCAATTTACCAGGCATTGGAAAAAGTAAACGGGAAAGCTGAGGACCTTACCTGGGAAATTTATCGCGATACTTTAATTGAACAAGCAGAGCAAGGCGTAGATTACTTCACCATTCATGCCGGAGTGCTGCTGCGCTACATTCCTCTCACAGCAAAACGCGTAACCGGAATTGTTTCACGCGGAGGAAGCATCATGGCAAAATGGTGTCTCTCACATCACAAAGAAAATTTCCTGTATACGCACTTTGAAGACATCTGTGAAATAATGAAACAATATGATGTTGCATTTTCTCTTGGAGATGGATTGCGTCCGGGAAGTATTGCCGATGCAAACGATGAAGCCCAGTTCGGAGAATTAAAAACTTTAGGCGAGCTCACCAAAATTGCCTGGAAGCACGACATACAAACCATGATCGAAGGGCCGGGACATGTGCCGATGCATTTGATAAAAGAAAATATGGACAAGCAATTGAAAGAATGCCACGAAGCACCATTCTACACACTGGGCCCATTGACAACTGATATTGCTCCCGGTTATGACCACATCACTTCCGCCATTGGCGCTGCCATGATCGGCTGGTACGGAACCGCGATGTTGTGTTATGTTACGCCCAAAGAACATTTGGGTTTGCCCAATAAAAAAGATGTGAAAGATGGCGTGATCGCTTATAAAATTGCCGCACACGCTGCCGACCTCGCCAAAGGTCATCCGGGCGCGCAACTCCGCGATAACCTGCTTAGCAAAGCCCGCTTCGAGTTCCGTTGGGAAGATCAGTTCAATCTTTCGCTCGACCCCGACACCGCGCGCGAATTTCACGATGAAACCTTGCCCCAGGAGGGAGCCAAAACCGCGCACTTCTGCTCTATGTGCGGGCCGCACTTCTGTTCTATGAAAATTACCCAGGATGTGAGGGAATATGCGGAGAAATTAGGAATGGACGGTGAAGAAGCATTGAAAAAAGGAATGGAAGAAAAAGCAAAGGAGTTTGCGGATAAAGGGAGTGAGCTTTATATAAATGAATAAGATCGATAAATACCGAGGGCAAACATAAAAATATTTGCTTTTAATTTCCTATCTTTGTCAGTAAGGTTTTCTTAGATATAATTAAATACAAAAAAAGATGACAACCACCACCTTAAAAAAAGAACTGCATCATGCCATTGATGAAATATCCGACTCCGGATTTTTGAAAGCAGTATATGCCATGTTCAGAGAATATACTATTGGCTATGACAGCGATTACCGGTTAACTGCTGAAGACAAAGCCGAATTAGATCACAGAAAAAAGCTGCGCAAAGCAGGTAAATCCAAATCCTACTCATTAAGCGAGGTAAGAAAAATTATATTGAGCGGAAAAAGATGAGCCGAAAATTAGAGGTAGTTGAACAGGCTCTTAGCGACCTTGCTGCAGCTTTTTTATGGTACGAACAACAGCGTGAAAATCTGGGCATGGAATTTCTGGAAGAATGGGAAAACACAGCCACTTATATAGTAGAACATCCCGAGAACTGCCAGAAAAAATATAAGGAGTTCCGGCAGGCCATCTTAAAGCGTTTTCCCTACCTTGTTACTTACGAAATAGAAGGAGACAGCGTGGTTGTATACTCCGTAAAAAATGCGAAACAACACCCTTTAAAGCATTATAAAAAATTGCACTAGGCGAGAAATTCTCCATGT
>JAHEYK010000014.1 GCA_023251625.1 Bacteroidota bacterium | reverse complement strand
AATAACAAAAGGTACAGGGGGAAGGGCATATACCTCCCTCTGTACTTTATAAACCTCATCAATGCAGATGAAAAATAAAGCCGGCTGGAAGCCTATTTCTTATGAGACCATAAGCGAGATCATGAGCGATTATAATGCAGGTGTTTTGCGGAACCGCATCATGCGCAAGCACGAAATACCTAAGGGGCAGTTTTATCATATTGTTAAAGAGTATGCATTACAGAAGCTGCAGAAAGAAGAATTATCAGCGTTCCTAACCAATTAAATAACCATGTTTCGTTTAAATTTTGAACAAAATTATTCCAGGCGTTCCGGGCAGGCACAAAATAAAATTGCAAAAGTTATTATAACGGCAGCAACAGCCATCTTTCTTTCGTTCATGCTGTGCGAGTATATGATCAAACCTTTGTGGCATTTATTATCGAACCATTGAAGAGATAATACATGAGGATAAATGCAGGGAATAGAAAAAGTACACTTAGGCGAAAACAAGCCTATGCGGAATTAAAGATAGATCAGCCGCTAGGCTTTTCTTTTCGAAGAGGAAATATAGCTGTAAAGAAAAGGAGGGCCAAATATTTTGCACATGAAAGAAACATTTTTTTTGTTGATAAGTATCGCTGCACGGTAGCGGCATGCTTTCATATCATTTGCACCAACTGAAGGTGCCGGAAACGGAGTAGAAAAAGCGGGCGTAATTGTAAATTTTTTTATGAAAGAAAAGGAAATTCCTTTTAACAGGATACTGATCATTGACGACAGTGAAGTGGATTTTTTTATAGCCAATTCAATCTTAAAGAAGCACAAGCCTTCCGTTTCGCTTTATTATGCCATGGATGTAGACAGCGCCCTTAACATGCTAAGGTCGTTTAAAACTTCGGAGGTGCCGGATCTTATCTTACTCGATCTGAATTTTGAAAGGCAGTCTAAGCAGGGATTGGATTTTCTTAAAGAGTTCGAAAAGCTGTATGCTGGGCTCGACACACAAACAAAAATAACGGTGCTCACCGCTTTTAAGGGGTTTCAGGAGGCAAAAGTAATTGCCAGGGATTTTTCGCATACTGCAATAATGGAAAAACCTTTTTCGGTCGAAAAGCTCATCAGCGGCTAATCCTGTTTCTGATCTTACTTAGAGTGCGCAGGCAGGATCACCGTGAAAGTAGTGCCTTCGCCGGCTGTGCTTGACAAGTATACGGAGCCGTTTAGTTTTTTCATCGCATTTTTTACAATGAACAAGCCCAGGCCTGATCCTTTTGAAGTGTTTGTTCCGCGAAAGAACATTTCAAAGACCTTTTCCTGGATCTCTTCCGGAATTCCAATCCCATTATCCGATACAATTATTTTTACTCCGCTCGAAGTTTTGGATGCCTTGATGCGAATGAAAGGTTTTTCTTTTTGCTCATCGTAATATGTGATGGAATTGATAATAAGATTCTGAAGAATAATTACAAGCAATATCCGATCGCACAAAAAACCGGCGGTATCTATTTCACGTATGAAATCGATGCGGCCAAATGCGGGCAAATGACTCAAACTTTCGAGTATATCGTTGATCTCCTTTTCCAGATCGATCTCTGAAAAATCGATCTTAGCCTGGGCAACACGGGCGATCTTGCTGAGTTCAACGAGTATGTCGTCAAGCCGGATAACGCTGTCGGATATTTTATCAAAATAAAATCCCGCCTGCTTGTCTTTTATTTCTGTTTTCCCTAAATTGGTCAGCCCCGCTATAGAAGCAAGCGGGCCTCTTAGATCGTGCGAAGCACGGTAAATGAATGCATCCATTTCTTTTATTTTCTCTTTTAATTCTTCCTCTTTCTTTACTCTTTCTGTTATATCCTGGGTAATTCCAAAGAGCTGAAGCACCTTTCCCTGGTTGTCGCGCATGAACCTGCTATTTGAAAACAAGTGCCGCACCTCACCATCTTGCCGAATAATCCGATAACTGAAAGAGGAATGACGGAATGAAATAAATAATTCTTCAATATATTTTTTATAATTTTCGAGGTCTTCGGGATGAATAAAGGACAATAGAAATTGCAAAGATGGCGTATGCCGATGAGGGGCTAACCCGAATATCTTATAATGCTCGTCCGACCATTTTGTTTGCTGTGTTCTAATATCCAGTTCCCAGCTCCCAATAGCCGCCACTGATTGAGCTTCTTTTAATCTGGATTCACTGTATTTTAATGTCTCTTCGGCTTTTTTCCGGTAGCTAATGTCCGTATGGATCCCCACCGAGCCTACCACCTTGCGATTTTCGTCAAGATAGGGCTGGGCATTTATCTGGCAAATAATATGGCTTCCGTCTTTTTTTCGAACGGCCATTTCATAATTGTCGAGAAATAATTTTTTTCGGCGGTCGATCATTTTGTTGATAATGGGTTTTCGTTCGGGTATTAGCAACAGGTCCGAGGCACGGGTATTCATTAATTCTATTCTTGAATACCCGAGCATTTCGCAGAATTTATTGTTTACGTATTTTATAATGTCTTCATTGTTAACGATCAGGATCCCTTCGTTCATGCTCTCCACTATATTTCCCCATTGGTGCATGGGGGAGTATTCGAACAAATTATATCGGGTGATCCCGATGAGGGAGAAAAGGGAAAAAAATACCACCAGACCCGAACCCACAGGGATCGGCTCAAAGCCAAAGAAAATAGGAAGCAGGGCCTGAAAAACCCCGCCTATCAGAGCCGGGATGGCAAGGCCAATTAGTATGAACACGATCTGCTTGTAACGAACCGACTGCTCGTGTTTTAATTTGAACGCATGGAATAGTAACAGCACTACCATGGCGAGTGCCTGCAGGAACACCCATACGATCCCTGCCTTAGCCGGTAAATTTTTTGGTTCATAGATCCAACCCCAATTGGGAGTTTGAACAAAATCAGAATAAGCCACATCGGCCGCAAACGTCATGCACAAGAGCAAATTAGGAATGTAAACCGCTGCCAGGATAGGTAAAGACTTTCCCCACTTATCCTTGTCGATGAGCATTAATATAAAATGCAATCCGGAGGCGGTGATGAAACCGGTAGATACAGAGAACATCCGGTTCCATAGGCGCGCGCATTGCTCGGTGGCGGATACTCTAAGCATTGTTTCTTCCATCTGCCACATGAAAAGAAAGAATACCATGAACAAAAAAACCGTGCTTATCCGTGTTCTCTTAACGTAAAAAAGGACGTAAAAGAAAATAGATAAGTTAAAAAGAGCCGGAATGAATGAAAGAAGAATGGCAGGCCAATGCTCAAAGGAAAAGTCGAATAGGGTATGCCTCATACATGAAATTGCTTAGAGCCCTCATTTTATTAAGTAAATGTAAGCAGAAAAGCCTTTCTTATTCTAATATTGCAACATTCTTGGAAGGGAATCCGTAACAAATTCAGGATGAGAAGCGTACAACACAGGTAAGACTATTCCATGGCAGTTAAAAAACCAAAACAGAGATATTCTACCGCGATGCTTATCGATGACAGCGAGATCGATAACTTCATCAACATGAAAATGTTGGAAGGCTGCAATTTTGCCGACCGGGTTTATGTGCACACCAATGGGAAAAGCGCCATAGAATTCCTGCGGAATATCGAACGCACCGGCGAAAAGGACATTTCTCTTTTTCCAGAGGTCATTTTTCTGGACCTGAATATGCCTATTATGGATGGATTTCAGTTTGCCGATGAATTTGACAAAATGCCTGAGTTTTTTAAGGCTAGAACAAAGATCGTGGTGCTCACCACTTCTTTGAACGCCCGCGACATTGAGCGCTCAAAAAAATATCCTCAAATAATTAAATACGTGAACAAACCTCTTCTGCAATCTGTTCTCGAGCTCATCTAGAAATACTCACATTGCTTTCGAAATACTTTTGAGAAGCGCGGCATCGATGCGGAGGTAATCGAGCATCTTCGCGCTGCCTGAATTTTCGGATTGGAATTTCTCCAGCAGTTTTTGACATTTTTCCGCTCCCTTTTTATCGCTCGGATCCATGGCAACAGAAAGCATTTTGGCAAAACTCTGTGCGTTAGGAAAAGCCTCTGATTCCGCATCGCGCAATTTACGCTGAACATTTTTTATCAGCGCATCGGCCAGCTCCGCTTTACGGTTCAGCAGGTAGCACAGGGCTAAAAATAACTTCACCTCTAATTCGGCATGAAAAAAATTTCTGAAACTGATATCGTTAAGCAGGTTGTTGAGCAGCAGCACAGCTTCGCTGTATTTGCCCGAACAAAAGGCCGAGGCTGACTGATATTTTACATAATTAATATAATTCGGGGCATCGTCTTTATCCGGACTGAAGGATTCGGCAAGAGATCGGGCTTCTTCGTGCAATTTCTGTTCTTCGTTGTTTTCGAGTGCCTGCCTGACCTTTGAGAGAAGAAAAATGGAAGGGAAGCAGCAGAAGTTGTTCAATAGGAAAATGGATAAGTTATTATTCGTCAGCAAAAAATATTCTTCAGATTTCTTGCCTAGCTCCTGCCGTTGAAAATATTCGAACCATAAAAAATTAACAATGTAGATGAGAAAGCTGTAGTGAAGATCATTTTTATACGATCTGATTATCTTCTCGGTGTTTAACAGGATCTCGTCAATGGGTTTTCCTTCAACATCTTTGCGATGCGCCACGAAAAGTGCAAACTCAATATCGAGTATATTTTTATAGACGCAGAGATGGTGTGAGGTATAAAGATTCGAGTAGTTGTGCATCTCTTCTCTTACCATTCCCAGCACCTCGACCAGTTGCTTATCGCACGACATACAATATTCGCCCAGCAGCTTATTAAAATCGGAGAGCAATTCTTTTGCTTTGCCGATGGCCATCGTGTAGGCTACGTGCTTATTGTATAGTTGTGCATAATGAAAATACTTTTGTGAGTAACGGTGAAGCTTTTTAAGCGCGCTGTACACACTGGTGATCGCCCCGGGCATATCGTGTTCGATCAGTTCTTTTTCCAGTTTTAGTAATTGTGTGATCGCAATTTCCCTGGGGGTATTATAGAGCAAGTTGGGGATGTTGGCAACATTTCTCAGCAGGTCAATGCTGTGGTCGGGAACCCGGTGCGCCAAAAATGTCTGGATCTTCCCATTCAACCTGGACTTGAGCGCGTAGAAGGCAGAAGGATTTGTATCCAGCTCGTTGGCGATTGCAGGTTCACTGAGTTTCCCTTCACGAAGGAGGCGGAATAGTTGTGCAAATTTTTCTGCATCGTTCTCCTCGAGCCAGAAACGAAACTCGTCCGAATCTTTTTCAGAAATTTTTTGGATGATTTGTCTGAGGTGAAGCATGCTGCAATATTCATGTTAAAAATACGAATTATCTGAAAAAATACCCTGACTATTTCTCTTCTTCTTTCAAATTCTGCCATTTTCCCTAACTGTAACTATGAAAAGAGGGAAATGACAAAATGTGTACAAATCTTACACGTGCCAGTTAGAACGGCATTTCGGCTTTTTTTAAAAGCCCGGTAGTGATACTTTTGACTTAACGACCTGATTAAGAAAAAATGAGAACGCACGATAAATATAAATTTTATTTTCTTTTTGCAGCCTGCATTCTTTGCTCGTTGTCTTCTCTTGCGGGCACAAAACTTCTAAAAATAAAAATTTCAGGCGCAGGTTATTCGGATGAGATAGCCGTACGTTTTATGGAAGGCGCTACTTCCGGATTTGATGGATGCTGCGATGCCTGGAAAATGTTCTCTGGCAATTCTGCGGTTCCTAATATTTTCACGCGCGATGCCGTTGGAGACGAGTTAGCGATCAACTCATTACCTCCGATGAGCAACAGCGGCAATCTGGACGTAGAGTTTTTTTTACGCATTGGCGTGGCGGCAACTTATTCCATAGTGGCCACTAAAATTGATTCCTTTTCTTCATTTACGCTTATTAACTTGATCGACAACGTAACCGGAACATCTTACGATCTCAGATCTATGAATCCGCAAGCCATCAGTCTGCCGGTGATTGCACTAAGTGATCCTTCGCGGTTTTCGGTTCGTGTAACACCCCCCAGTATTCTGCCGGTTCAGCTTATCATGTTCAATGGCCGTGCCGAAAAGAGTGATGCCATCATTGAATGGGTTACCGCTTCTGAAGAAAATAACGAATCGTTCTCGGTCGAAAAAGCGGGCATGGATCTTCAGTTTATTTCTGTCGGAAATTTACCGGGAGCGGGGAACAGCAGCACCGAAAAACGCTATCAGTTTGTGGATCACAACGAATCAATGAGTTCGTCAGAAGTAGTTTACTACAGACTGAAACAGACAGACAATAACGGCAACCACACGTACTTCGGGCCTATCGCGGTTCAGTTAGGATCATCGGCCCATGAGATAACAGTTTACCCGGCTGTATCTGACGGTACATTTTTCGTTTCGGGCGATCTAAAAAACGCTGAAGCCAAAATTTATTCACTGACCGGCCAGCAGGTGCATTCAGATCTTTTGCAAGGATCCGCAGTGGGCGAATCGAGCCGGATCGTATTGCCACCATCGCCCAATGGCATCTACCTCTTAAAAATAACAATGCAAGGGCAAGAAAGTAATTTTAAAATAATACTTGATCGTTAACATAAACGAATATGAAGCGCGGATCTTTTTTCATCTTGCTATTTTTGTTTTCAGGGATGCTGGAACAGTTGGCTGCGCAGAATTTGCAGGTTCGTTCGAACGGGAAGGATCTCGCAAAAGACACGGTGGCTTCGCTGACCTCCTTTTCCGGAAAGTTTGTAGCCGGAAAAACGTATCTGAAATGGACGGTGGTGAATGAACGCAACGATGGTCTTTACCTTGTTTATCGTTCGGAGGATGGGATAAGGTATCAAATCGTAGGCACCAAACCCGGCATAGGAGTGCCCATCTCTAAGGAAATGGCTTACTATTTTATTGACGAAGCCCCTGTTTCGGAAAAATCTTTTTATCGGATCATTTTGGTAGAAGCAAATAATAAATTCTTACAGACAGATCTGGTGACAGTTGAACAGAGCAGAATAAATTTTGCAAAGTGTGATGATGGAACGGGAAAATAATACTTACCATGAGAAGCAAATCCCCTTTAGGGGTAGTCCTTATTTTTTCGAGCACTTTTTTGCTTGCGCAAACCTCGTGGAAAGGAACAACGAGCACCAACTGGAGCACAGGTTCGAACTGGACCGCCGGAGTGCCCACCGCCACCATTGATGCGATCATTGGTGATGCCAGTTTTACTGGAGGATTTCAACCAACACTTACCGCCAACTCCGCCTGCAAATCACTTACCATAGGATCAGGCAGCACTGTTTCTACTATCACTATCGCAAGAAATCTTACTGTATCAGGAAGCATTACCATCGGCAGTAACGGAACGATTCTTGCAAATACTGCCAGCCGCGTGATCACCTTGAGCGGCAGCTGGACAAATTCCGGAACCTACAACGCGTCTGTTGCCTCGGCTCAGGTAACTTTTTCGGGCGCTGCGCAAACGGTGACAGGTGCCACAACATTTAAAACAGTAGTTATTAATAACGGAAGCACACTCACTTTAGCAAGTAACATTACCGTAAACACAAGTCTATCCGTAAGCGGCACGCTCGATCCAACTGCTTCTTATATTGTTTCCGGTACAGGAACAATGACGGTAAACGCTACCGGCATCATAAAAATTAAAGCAAGCACATTTGCCGGAAATTTCAGTATTTCAGGCGCGATCACTTTAAGTCCGACAAGCACAGTTAACTACGCATCAGCGGTTATTGACCAGACAATAAGCAACGCGTATAGTTATGGATACCTGCGCGCAAGCGGAGGAATGACAAAATCTCTCAGCGGAAATTTACCGGCTTTAAGCTCTGCAAACGCAAATGCGGGAAGAATTTATGTTGACAACGGAACGCTTGATCTTGGGATTTACACGGCGAACCGTGGAACGCCCGTTGCCGGCGGAGCATTTACAATGGCCGCAGCCACCACACTGAAAATTGGTGGCACAAATACTTTCCCTGCAAACTTCAATACTAAATCAATTGCTGCCACCAGCACAGTTGAATACAACGGAACCAGCCAAACGGTGGTCGCAACAACGTATGGCAATCTTTCATTTTCCAGCAGCAGCGGAGTCGCAGTTAAAACAATGCCTGCCACTGCTATGACGGTTGCCGGAAATTTTACGAGCTCTGCAGGAGCAGGAACAGGGGTCACATTTACGGCAGGAAATAATATTACTGTGAACCGCGATGTTACACTGGACGCAAGCACTACATTTGACGGGAACTCCAACACGCATACTTTCAAAGGGAGCTGGAGCAACAGCGGAACTTTTACAGGATCAACTTCAACTGTAATCTTCAGCGGAACGAGCGGAGTGCTGAGCGGAACGGGGACAAATAATTTTAACAATCTTACTTTCTCTGCCACCGGGATCACAGCTGCTGCAACCACCACTTTAACAATTGCCGGCAACCTCTCTACAACCGGGGCGAGCAATTTCACACATTCAGCTGGCGGAACGCTGAGCATGACAGGTGCTGCAAAAACATTTACGGGCACTGGTCTGAGGTTGGCGAATTGCATCATTGGCGGAACGATTACCACTGCAGCGAATATTTCGATATCGGGAGATCTGACAGTGAACGGCTCGCTGGCCGCAAGTGCAGGCACCATCACCTTATCAGGAACATCGAAAACAATTTCGGGAAGCGGCTCGGTCACTTTTTTCGCCATCAGCGTTACGGGTACCATTTCTACCGCTAACAGTTTCACCTCGTTGAGCAATATTTCTGTTGCGGCAGCAGGAACGTTTACCGAAACTGCCGGAACAGTAACGATCAACGGAGCCGGCTGCGTGTTATCTGGCAATGCCGATCTGTTCAATGTTACCATCAACGCAGCAAAAACACTTCGGCTCAATACAAATTCCGCGCTTGGTATTGCAGGAGTGTTTACTAAAACAGGAACGCTCAATGTCACCACTAGCGTTCCTAACACAGTAGAATACAATTCTTCAGGGGCACAAAGTGTGGTTGGCACCTCCTATAATAATCTCATTCTTGCAAATAGCGGAACAAAAACAGCAGCGGGTGTTATTACTGTGAACAATGATTTCACAATAAATTCCGGAGTTACATTTGATGCTTCCTCATATGTTTTTTCTCTCTTCCGTCATTTCACCAATAACGGATCTTTTACGGCTTCTACATCCGATATTCAGTTTCGTGGCGCGGGGGCCGCTAATATTACCGGAGCAACTACTTTCAATAATCTCACCTTCAACAAGAGCAGCGCACTGCTCTATATAACACTGCTCAGTAATGTAAGTACCACCAATCTCACCATGACTCAGGGCAATATGAGTACCGGCACCAACAGCATTACAATAACCGGCACTCGCTCAGGGGCAGGCACGGGAGTGATCGTTGGAACGATCGTTCAAAACCACGCATTTACAAATGGAACAACTTATTATTTTGAGGGCCCCGATAACAAGATCATTTTTACTTCGCCAAGTGCCGGCCTGACTTCCGTGACGGTAAAAATTACCTTAGGGCAAATAGCAGACTTTGATGCCACAAGAGAAGCGATACTTCGAGAGTACGAGGTCACGATCCCTGCGGGAACTTATACGAATGCAACCTGGAGGATGCACTATCAGGATAACGAACTCAATGCCTTTGATGAGCCGAGTTTAAGTCAGTTTAAATTTAATTCAGGCGTAACCTGGGACAGCATTGGATTTACTACAAAAAGTAGTGCAACGAACTACGTAGAAAAAACAGGTTTGACAGCCCTTGCCGGCAGGTGGACTTTATCCGGCTTAAGAAATGTAGTGCGTTGGAATGGATCCATAAGTTCCGCTTGGGGGACAGCTGGAAACTGGACAACGATCTCCGGGTCGAACATGAGCAACAGGGTTCCCACTTCGACTGATGCTGCTCAAATTGGACAGGCGGCTTTCACCAACAACCCAACGATCACATCTGCTCAAACGGTAAACGTGCTGCGTTACGGAAGTGTACAAAGCAGCACGCTGACAATAACTTCCGGTTCGTTAACAACAATTGGAAGTATTGTCGGTCAGTGGTCAGCGTCTGCTTCGCACACCCTGGATGCGTCTTCGGGAACGCTAACTGTTGGAACGAATCTTGAACTAAGCGATGGGACGAGCGGCCACGATATTTTACTTCAGATAGGAAGCGGTTCGGCTACCGTGAATTATGATGTCACTCAATCTGCTACCGGTGGCGTTAATTTTACGGGGACTGGAACACTTACCATAGGCAAACACTATAATTACACGGCTGGAAGTTTTACAGGAGGATCGGGAACAGTGGTGTACACCGGATCGGAAGCGCAAACAGTTGCTCCTGTTACTTACAATAATTTGTCTTTCACAAAATCATCGGAACGAGCAACCATAAGCTCTGCACTCAGCGTGAATGGAAATCTTACCACCGCAACAGGGGGAGAATTAGAAGCACTGAGCACGTTAACTGTAGCAGGGAACATAACAATTGGAGCTAGCACAAATTTTTTAGAATCAGGAGTAACTATAAATGTAGGAGGCAACTGGACAAACAACGGAACTTTTACCGTTGGTAGCGGCACCGTAAATTTTAACGGCAGTGGAAGTCAATCGGTCAATGCAAATATATTCAGCACCATTACAATAAATAAATCGGCCGGCACTTTATCTCTGACAGGCGACCTTGTTCTTAATAATAATTTAACGCTTACCTCCGGAACCCTGGATCTGTCAACTTTTACGATGGACAGAAGTGGCCCCGGTGGAATTCTTGCGCTCGCGGCAGGTTCTTCCTTGAAAATTGCAGGGGCAGCGAATTTTCCCGGCAACTACATCACAAACACGATCAACAGCGCGAGCACGGTAGAATACAATGGCACGGTGGCGCAAAATGTTGCGGATGTTGATTACGGGAACCTTACTTTTACCGGGGGAGGGGCAACTCCAAAAACATTGGTAGGCGATATTCAGGTGAACGGAGATCTGCTGGTCAATTCAGGAGCAACGCTCGATCCTGCGACTTATAATCTTACGCTCAACGGAAACTTTACACATAACGGAACTTTCACTCCTTCTTCCAGCACATTGATCTTGATCGGAAGTTCTAAAACTATTTCAGGAAGTAGCGCGCTCACCGTAAATAATTTAAGTGCCGTGGCAGGAACGTATACTGTAAGCAATACAACTATTTCCATAGTGGGAAATATTTTTGTTGACGTACCACCAAGTTCTGTCAGCTTCGGAACAGGCATTATAACATTGGATGGCGACCTTACTAATAAGGGATCATTGACAAGTTCCGGCACCTTGAACATCAGCGGAACAAGGCTGCAAACACTTTCATTGATTGGAGCACTTATTTCTGCTTCAACAGGCGTTGTAAATTTTAATGGTACCGTTTTACCTATTTCAAATTCAACAAGCCCCCCGTCATTTTATACCGTTAACGTAAATAATACCGGCGGAGTGTGGGCTCCTGTCCAGCCATGGACAGTTGTAAAAGCCTGCAACATTGCTGCGGGAGTCGTAGTGGATTTTGGAGCAATAACGCATACATTTTATGGCGACTTCACAAATAACGGAACAGTGCTGAGCAGCGGAAAGTTGAAGTTCACTCCTATTCTTGCCGGTCCGCCATTTCCTGCTTCTGCCACCATTACCCTTGATGCAGCAGGAGGAGGATTTACCAGCACAGGCGAAGTTGAGTTTGCCGGATCAGCCCCTATAACAGTTGTTTCCAGCGCACCTACATTAAATAATATTACTGTCACTAGTGTTAACGCAGCAGGCATTACTCCTCCTGCATCATGGACGATTGGAGGAGATCTGCTCATTGGTCCGGGTGCCACTTTTAAAGGCGGAGCGGGCTTGAGCCACACTTTTGTTGGCGACATCACCAATAACGGAACTTTGTCTGGAGGAACTTCAACCATTACATTTACCGGCACTCCCGCTTCCATGAATGGAACCGGAAGTACTAACTTTAATAATCTTACAATCGGAGCCGGAGCAGACGTAACGCTTAATAAATCGATCGGCATAAATGGAAACCTGGTTAACAACGGAACATTTACCACTATTGGCAGGTCCGTTAATTTTACCGGCATCGGAGCATCCACGATTAGCGGATCTTCTCCAATTACGCTCGATGATATGGAACAAAATAAATCCGGAGCTGCTACTACTTTATCCGTTCCGGTTACGCTCACCGGCGACCTGACCTTGACTGATGGAATTATAAACACAACAGCCACCAACATACTTACCTTGAACGATAATGCAACTTCAACGGCCGGAACATCTACCAGCTACATTTCCGGGCCTATGAAAAAAATTGGCGATGATGCTTTTGTTTTTCCCCTGGGAAAAGGGGCAGTGTGGGCAAGACTTGGAATTTCTGCACCGGCCTCCTCCACTGCAGAATTTCAGGCGGAGTATAACGCGTCTTCTTACTCCATCACTACGGGAATGATTGCTCCTCTTGATCACGTAAGCAAAGGCGAACACTGGATACTGGGAAGAAACGTGAGTGCAGACAATGTGGCCGTAACTTTATTTTGGGAAGACGGCACCAGAAGTGGCATCAATGATCTTTCTGATATTGTAGTTGCACATTATAATGGTACTAATTGGATCAACGAAACACAGAATGGAGGCACCACCGGAAGTGCATCGGCAGGAACTGTTACGAGTCAGCTCGTTACTTCTTTCAGTCCTTTTACTTTTGGAAGTAAGACCAGCGGCTCAAGCGTAAATCCTTTGCCCGTAGAGTTGATCGATTTCTCCGCACAGGCAGACAATAATTTTGTGAACTTGTTCTGGACCACCGCATCGGAAAATAACAGTGATCAGTTTATCGTGCAACGGTCGTTGGACGGAAATGATTTTGAGGACGTAAAAAGACTAAAGGCAGCAGGAAATTCACATCAGGTAATAAATTATTCGACAAGCGACCCGGACCCTTATTCCGGCATCTCCTACTACCGGCTGAAGCAAGCCGATCTGGGTGGACAGATCTTCTACAGCAAGATTATTCAGGTTGAATTTGTTCCCGGGAAAGCAGAATTTATTTCTGTCTATCCCAACCCTGTTGTTGATCAGATCAATGTTGCTCTTCAAGGCACACCGGGCGATGAGGTGTTGTTGGTGCTCCGCGATATTTTTGGAAGAGAATATTATTCAAAAGTAGTTTTACTCTCAGTGGGTCAAGAGGTTATTGCGTTTTCGCCTGCTACAAAGTTGGCAACGGGAGTTTATACCATCGTAGCTACCAGCAAGGGCGACATTTACAGGAAGAAGATTGTTATTCGTTGACCCAGCACAGCAGTGCCGATAATTTCTGCCTTTATCTCATAAAAGTCGTTTCAAACCTGAGTTATGTGCGAATAACCGCCTGAATAACCCGTGCTACCTGCATTTTTTCAGCGTATTGCAGTTATTTCCTGCCCCGATTGCCCTGTGCAATTAACCCCATTGCCTAGGAATCAGCAGTTTAGATGCAAATATTGAAACAATTTCACAGAATTATCGTAAAATGAGGAACACATGATTTTTGATAAAAAATGGATTTTATGTGTGATTTTAGATGACAGAGACGCACAGCCATAATCTATTTGCTCTTTTTTACAAAGGAGAATATAGGATATGCGCGTTTTTGCTTTTGGCGCTGATTCCATATTTTTCTTTTTCACAAGTAACCTGGGATGGTGGCGGTGATGGCGTTAACTGGAGTTCAGCCAATAACTGGAATCCTAATGGAGTGCCTTTGTCAACGGATAATATTGAATTTAGCGGTGCTAATTATACAGGCATAACCGTTGATGGAAACTATACTTGTAATAACCTCACCTTGGGGAACAGCGCTCATGATATTACGGTAACCATCAGCGGATCAAATAGTTTAAATATAAACGGAGACCTGAAGATCAACAATTCGAATAGCGCTCGCACCTATATTCTGGACGCAGCAACAGGAAACCTCAATGTTAACGGAACTTTCTCCGTATGGAATACCAACGGAACGAATAGCATCAGGGTATCTACAGGTACGATCATTTTTACCCCCGCAGTTACTGTGCCCAATTCTACCAAAGTGGATATCACCTTTTCTAGTTCGGGAATAATTAACTTCAACGGTGGTCTTATCAACAACCGTGGCGCAGCACAGTTTGTTACCGTGGGCGGTTGTACCGTTCAGTTTGGCGGTTCCTATACCCAGCAAAATAACTCAATGACCTGGAATATTTCGAGCAATGTAATATTTGCCGGAGGCGCCCCCACTATTACTCCCACCGCTACGATTTTCTTCGGTAATTTTCAAATTAATTCAGGCGTAACCGTTTCACTTGCCGGAAACATTCAGATCGCTGGTGATTGGACCAATAACGGAGGCACGTTAAGCGGTGGAGCAAACATGGTCACATTTGAAAGTATCGGCAACACCATTGGTGGAAGCTCATCCACCACTTTTCCTGACCTGCGGCTTGGAAATACTTTGAATAATGTAGCCATCACCCTCAGTCAGAACATCACCTGCGCCAATTTTATTATGGATGCAGATAACAGCTCACGAACCTTTACGCACGATGGTTCAGATCCCAGCCTCACTGTTACCGGGAATGTTACAATAAGCCAGCCAACAAACAATTCAAAGAGTGACCTTTGGGATATAAATGGCGGGAGCGCCACGATTGCGGGTAATCTTATTTTTGCCGGAAGCAGTAATATAGCAAGCCGAATAGGGAAGGTCAACGTAACAAGCGGATCATTTACTTTAGCGGGCACCGTTACCTGGATGAGCGGACAGTCGGCTCCGCAGGAAGTGGCTACTGAAATAATTACAGTCAGCAGCGGAACAATCACATTCAACAGTTCTGTTGCGATGGATCAGGGCTCAGGCACACTGCAGGCAACGGGAACAGGTATGATCAATTTCAATGGATCTGCGCCATCTTTCAGCTTGAATGCTACTGTAGCCGGCAATACCACGAACGCAGCCTTTACAACGCTCTGGGGATCTACACTCAATTTTGCAGCGGGGATAACGAATGCAAATGCAGCACTGACCATCGCGGACGGAAGTTTTTCAGTATTCACGGAGAACGGAACCATCACACCTACCGCTGCAATAACTTTCGGTTATCTGCAGATCAACGCGGCTAAAACAGTAACGCTGGCCGGAAATATTTCTCTTACAGATGATTGGACCAACCTCGGAGGCACTTTTGTTCCCGGAACAAATACGGTTGTTTTCAGTGGTGGTGCCGACCAGACCATAACCAAAGCAGGAAGTACAGAAACATTTTACGGGCTTACTTCCAATACAACGGGCCCTTTAGCTTTAGCTCCGACAACTGACCTCATGATCACCAGCATACTTACCATGACAGCAGGCAATTATAATTTGAGCGGCCGTACGCTAACACTTGGTAACAGTGCAGCAGCAACACTCGTACGTACTGCCGGAATAATTTATGGAGGTACTTTTAAACGTTGGCTTCCTGTTGCGGCCATCAGCAGCACAGTTGCTCCGCTTTATGGTTTGTTTCCGATCGGCACCTCTTTGCAGTACAGGCCCATAGAAATAAATTCAACCGTGAACCCTACTACAGCCGGTTATGTGCAAAACATTCACACGGACCCTTTGCCTACAAACTTTGTGACCGATGTTGCGTACACAGACAACGAGGGGCATGCAATACAGCGCATTGCAAACATTATTGATGCCTTGTCTACCTCAGGCCTAGCGGGCGGCACCTACAATTTATATATCACGTATACGGACCTAGCCACCACCGGAGTCCTGACTGATCTGAAACTTGAGACCTACACGGGTGCTGTTATGGGATCGGTTGGGGTCACAGTAGCTACAGCCGGTACAGCAAGTTCTCCGATCGTCAAGAGAAGTGGATTATCAGTTGCAAACCTAAGTAATGATTTTGTGATTGGCACAAAAAATAAATCTCCGCTCGTTACGCCAATCAGGCCATATTATTATTCACGGAAAAACGGAAATTGGAACGATGTTACGGCAGGCAACGGCACCTGGTCTTACACCTCGGGCGGGTCGGGTACCAGTTGTGATTGCATTCCGGTTGCGTACGGTTATGCGATTATCAGTACTGGGCAGACTGTTTCGATAAATGTAGCGAGCAGTATAGAGTATGTAGATATCAACACCACTTCAACGTTGAACGGCACGGCCACATTCACCGTAACGAAAGATATTTCAACAGCAGGCAGCGGCAAGTTCTCCCCAACTTCAGGTAGTTGGACGATAAGCCGGAACGCCACTTTGGTCGGCACGGGCAGCGCCAGTTTACCTGCGGCTACTTCTATCGCAGGTATTTTGAACATCGGTGCCGGAACGATCCTGACAATGAACAGCGGAGTCGGGCTTACGGTTTCGGGGAATCTGATCGTGGATGGAACTCTCGCTCTCGGTACCAGCACGCTTACATTAAATGGTGTGAGTGGCACCACCATCGAAGGATCGGCAGGATCGGCAAATATTACAGGTGGCGGAGCGACCATAAATATTACAACGGGCAACAAAACAATTTCATCTGGAACTAATCTTACGCTGGCACCAACATTCGCCATTACAGGAGCGATAACAGTAACAAACAACGGCACCGCGACTATCAGTGGCAACATGACCGGATCTGTGGCGAGCTCAACCTGGGCAAATGCAGGCGGCTCAGTGTTGAATGTGTCGGGCACCGTATTTGCAACCGGCTCTCTCAACGGATCGTTCACCCCCAACACTATTAACTACAATGGCGCAGGCGCACAGACGGTCAAGAAACCAACAGCTTCCTATTATGATCTTTCTTGTTCCAATGCAGGAACTAAGTCACTTGCAGCAGATATCGCTGTAACCGATCTACTCACGATTCAGGATGCGGCCATTCTGGATGTGGGTTCAAATAATCTGACCGGCGTTGGCGGGTTAAACATGTCGGGAACATCGGGGCTGATACTGGCATCTGCTATCGCATCTTTTCCGGGGCTACCGGAATTAACAGGCACCTACAATCTCAGCGGTGGCACTATTACATTTAACAGAGCCGGAAACCAGAATATAAGAAGTTTAAACGGCCCATCTGCTGTGGCTTATTACAATGTTGATTTTGCCAATGGAGGTACTAAAACGTTATCAGGGCCAATTACTGCACAAAATAATTTAACAATATCAGGCAGTGCGAAATTGGACGTAAGCGCCACCAACTACGATGTTACGCTTGCCGGCAACTGGAATGTTACCAGTACCGATGCAAATCCGTTTGTTGAACGCAGCGGTACTGTAATTTTTAACGGTACAGCAGCGCAAGCCATTACCACTGCATTAGCGGCAGGCGAAACATTCAATAATCTTACCATCAATAACGCAAGCGCCACCGGAGTTACGATGAGCAGTAAAATCACCATGGCTGCTATTCTAACTTTAACGGATGGATTGCTTTATTCAACAGCAGCAAATCTCCTTACCATGAATGCCGGATCCAGCATTGGAGACGTATCAAATAATAGTTTTGTCTCCGGGCCCGTAGCAAAGATCGGAAGCACTAATTTTACTTTCCCGGTAGGAAAAGATGCAAAATACCGCCCTATTGATGTAACTTCTCTTTCAGGATCTGAAACATTTACCGCAGAATATTTCCATGCTGATCCCAATTCGGTTCCATACGATGTGACCAGTAAAGATGCGATCCTAAACCATATAGGAAGATGTGAATACTGGATATTGAACAGAGCCGCGGCAGTTAACGCCTTTGTCACTTTAAGCTGGGACGGTTACAGCTGCGGAGTGGATAATTTAACTGACATAGCAGTAGCAAGATGGAATGGCGCTACTTGGAAAGATCATGGAAATGGAGGCACTACCGGAGCCATTGACCCGGCCACGGGAACTGTGATTTCAAGTGCGCTTGTTACTTCGTTTAGCCCTTTTACCCTTGCGTCAAAAGGCAGTGGCACCAATCCTCTTCCGGTAGAGCTGCTTTCTTTTGATGCATATCCCAATGGTAATCTGGTAGATGCTATTTGGTCTACAGCGTCTGAAATGAACAGCGACTATTTTATGCTGCAACGTTCAAAGGAGGGTATCGATTTCGAAGACGTTAAAAAAATAAATGCCGAGGGGAATTCCACTATAACAAAAAACTACTCCTCTGTTGACCAAGAGCCATACGAAGGAGTATCTTATTACCGCCTTAAACAAGTCGACCTTAACGGGGAGTTTGCGTATAGCAACATCGCAGAGGTAAATATCGAGGTCGGTGGCATTGTAAACTTTTCTGTATACCCCAATCCTGCTGTTGATAAGGTAAATATATCGATCGAGGGCAGCAAGGGGAGCGAAGTGCTAATTGTTGTGTATGATATTTTGGGAAGAGAATATTTTTCTAAAGTTATTTTACTTTCCACTCGGGCGGAGGTCATAGCTTTTTCTCCTGCAGAAAAACTTAGCCCCGGAGTTTATACGATTATGGGTAGCAGCAACAATAAGATATACAAGAAGAAGATTATTATTCTTTGATTTCGCCTGGCGGTGCAAATAGTTCTCGCCATTTTCCCACACAGGCATACTTTTGAAAAATTTCGCTTGTAGTCCAAAACACTACAAAGCCCCCAAAGTTTAAACTACGCTTTAAAGCCGTAAATTGCCTTTCTTTGCTTAACTGCATGGCAATGAGTACAAGCTTAAATGAAACGCAGCTTCTCGCCTTAATTGAAAACAGCCCCGATGCTGTTTCCCTGTTAGACGAAAAATTATTCCCCATTTACCGAAACCCGGCGGCTTATCGAATGACAGGGTATACTTTGGAAGAAAGGCGAAAAGACAACGGAATGGATCAGGCACACCCAGAGGACCTGGAAAAATTAAAACAGGCATTTAAAGATGCAATAGCAAATCCGGCCCAACCCCTATTTGTAAGCTTTCGCACACTTCATAAAAAGGGACATTACATTTTTTTAGAAGGCACTTTTACCAATTACCTGAACGATAAAAATTTAAAAGCTATAGTTTGTAATGTTCGCGATGTTACGGAACACAAAATGGCAGAAAGGGCACTTCAAAATACAGAAACAATTTTCAAAAACCTCGTGGAGCATTCGTTTGTAGGAGTATATGTACATTCTGAAGGAAAATTTGTTTACGTAAATCCACGTCTGGCTGAAATATTCGGCTATACCCCTGCTGAACTTATTGGTCAGCCGGTAGAAGTGCTTGCCTATCCTGATGATGCTCCCATTGTTCTTGAAAATATCCGCTTAAGGCTGGAGCGTAAACTGGACAGAACGCATTACGAGGTTCGAGGCACAAAAAAGGATGGAGAAATTGTTGAGGTAGAAATATTTGGCAATTTCACTTACTATCAGGATAAGCCGGCCATTATTGGCAGCCTGATCGATATCACTCAAAGAAAACAAACAGAAAACGCTCTTCTCAAACAAACCTATGATATCGCCGAAAGAGTGAAAGAATTAAACGCTTTGTATGGCACTTCTGAAATAGTAAACAGATCCGGAAAATCAATTGATGATATTTTACAGGAATGTGTAAATATTATACCACCCTCTTACCAGTATCCGGAAATAACCTCTGCGAGAATTATATTTAACAACAAAAAATTCGAATCAAATGGTTTTAAAGAGTCCATTTGGACTCAGGAAGCAGAACTTATTAATAGCGAAACATCTGTTGGTAAAATAGAAGTGTTTTATAGTGAGAAAAGACCTCAGGAACAGGAGGGCCCTTTTCTGAAAGAGGAACGCTTTCTTATAAACTCGCTGGCAGATATTATAAGTACTGCCACCGAACGAAAAAAAACTGAAGAATACCTAACTCAAAGTGAAAAACGGCTCCAGCATTTTGTCGAGACGAATATTGCCGGTGTAGGAATCATTATCACCAACGCCATGGGTGACATATCCTTGACCAACGATTATTATCTTAACATGATTGGCTATACGAGAAAGGAATTTGATCAAGGAAAAGTTAACTGGAGGGAGATCACTCCACCAGAGTGGCTTTACACAGACGAGAGGGCTATTGCAGAGCTACGAGAACGGGGCACCATTACGCCATACGAGAAGGAGTATGTTAAGCGGGACGGATCTCGCGTTCCGGTTTTCATCACTAACACGTCACTTCCGGGACAGCGAGAAGAGGTCGTCACCTTTTTTCTCGACCTCACAGAAAGCAAAAAAGCAGAGAAGCAAATCAGGGAGGCAGCAGAAATTCAACAGCTTATCATGGAGTCATCGTTGGATGCTATCATTGGAATGGATACCAATGGCGAAATCATTATCTGGACGCAGCAGGCTGAAAAAATATTCGGATGGAAGGAACGGGAAATTATGGGAAAGAAGCTTAAGGATACGATTATCCCCAAACAATACCGCGAGAGACATAGTGAGGGTATGAAACATTACCTTAAAACAGGGGCCGGCCCCATTTTACGGAGGCCGATAGAAATTACGGCACTGAACCAGCGTGAAGAGGAATTTCCGGTGGAGATGAGCATTACTCCGGTAAAACAAGGAGACAAGAAATTTTTTATCGCGTATATTAAAGATATTACAGAACGAAAAAAGGCGGAACATGTGTTAAAGATTCATCAGTCTAACTTAAAATCGATCATTGAAAACACAGATGCCTCTATTTATTCTCTTGACACCGACTTTTGTTATATCACCTTCAATCAATTTTTATATAATACCATGAAAGAACTTTATGGTATGGAAATAAAACCTGGCGACAAAGTGTTTGACTTTCTTGAAAAACTAGACCTGGAGGAAGCTAAATGGTGGAAAGGAATTTATTCGAAGGCCTTAAAGGGAGAAAAACTTCAGTTTGTAAAGGAATTCAGGATCAACGATAATCACAGCTTTTCAAGTTTTTCTATCAATCCAATATGGGAAAATAAAAATGTGATAGGCTTGTCCTGTTTTGCACGCGATATTACCAAAGAAAAATTTTCGGAGGAAAAATTGATAAGGTCAGAGATACAGATCAGAAATTTCGCGCAGCACCTTAATCATATACAGGAAGAAGAAAGAGCTCATTTGGCAAGAGAAATACACGATGAATTGGGCCAACAACTGATAGGCATTAAGATCGGAATTTCATCGTTTGCCAAAAGGCCGGAGGGGAATATCCGCGGGACAGAGATGGTAAAAAACATGGTAAAGGATGTAGATAATACCATCCAGTCGTTAAGAAAGATAGCCACTGAGCTCCGCCCCGGAATTCTGGATTCGCTTGGCCTCATCCCTTCCATCAAATGGCTCGCCACAGAATTTCAGGAGAAGACAAAAATTAAATGTAAAACAGAGCTTAAAGTAAGAGAACAAAAATTTGAAAAGAACATTTCCATTTGCTTTTTCCGCATTTGTCAGGAAGCTCTTACGAACATTACCAAACACTCACACGCAACAGAGGTCAGCATCCAGATGAATTTTAGTAAAAACAAATTATCCATGACAATAACGGACAATGGGAAGGGAATTGCAGGTGAAAAGCTGGAGAATCCTTTTTCTATGGGATTACTTGGCATGCGGGAACGCGCTAATGTCATTGGCGGGGATATTAAGATCACGAGTAAAAAAGGGAAAGGTACAAGCATTCAACTTTTGATACACATCAACTAAGTATGAAAAAAATTCTAATTGCAGATGATCACTCAGCGATCCGAAATGGGGTTAAACTAATCTTGTCCAATGAATTTAGCGAAGTCGAATTTGGAGAAGCGGTGAATGCTGCGGAGGTATTCAAAGAAGTAAAAGGAAAAAAATGGGATATTATCATCCTGGACATGGACATGCCGGGACGAAACGGATTGGAGGTTATAAAACAACTGAAGGAAGACAAGGCAAATATTCCTGTACTGATGTTCAGCATGCATCCCGAAGGACAAATTGCCGTTCGGGCGCTGAAAGCAGGCGCGGCAGGCTATCTTTCAAAAGATACGGCTGATACAGAATTGGTAAAAGCAATTCACCTTATTCTTAGCGGCAGAAAATACATTACTCCTCTGCTGGCAGAGCAACTTGCTGAACAATTGGAAAATCCGCAGGATAAGGCCCCGCACGAATTTTTATCAGACCGCGAATACCAAACTATGCTTTTGATAGCAAAAGGTAAAACTGTATCGCAAATAGCAGAAGAGCTTTCCTTGAGTGTTGCCACCATAAGTACCTATCGCGCCAGGATACTGGAAAAAACAGGCATGAAAACCAGTGCTGAGCTTACCAGTTATGCGATCCGGAATAATTTAGTCTGATCTGTAGTAGATCCTACTACATTCTTAACCGCGAATTCCTACAAGATAAACAGAGTTCCGACTATTTCCCGGGCAGGCACTTGTCTGTTACTTTGTTCTATTAATGAGCAACAAGGTTGCTAAAATTATTCACCGTGAGTTCATTCTCTTCCAGTTTTATTTTGATCAGCACGATGTGCCTGTGGCTTAACAACGCCAGCGCACAAATGGATGAAAACATTTTTATTAACGGGAAAGAGACCTACCTGCACGATGATACATCTGTAAATCTAAAAATGTTCATGGGGCGGAATCTGGGCAGCCAAACGTATCTGATTTGGGTGGTGTCGAACCTGAACAGTGAGGGGAGCTTTATTATTTGCCGCTCCAAGGATGGAGAGAACTATGAGATCATTGGAGTGAAGCCAAGTGGAACAGTTCCTCAAAAGAATTACACCGGGTATTATTTTATCGATAAGCATCCATGCGCTGGCGCAGGGCATTACAAGGTCATCCATATTGATAAAAATAATTCGTGTTTCAAGAGCCATGATATAATTATCGAGATGGCATCAGGAAATATTAATACGGAGCCCGCTTCGGACAACCGGAGAGAGAAGCGCATACTAAAATCGAATAAATAGGAAAATAAAAACAAAATTTCATGCATTGCGGGGTAGAGCAGGGGTAGCTCGTTGGGCTCATAATCCAAAGGTCACAAGTTCGAATCTTGTCCCCGCAACAACATCAGTTAGATCACGCTGATCATTACGCAGTAGTATGTAAACCGCCATGAGCAAAAAAGAAATTCCATTCAACAAGATTCTCATTGTAGATGACAGCGAGGTGGATTTTTTCATCGCTCATAGTTTGTTAAAGCGGCACAAGCCTTCGATCTCACTTTTTTATGCTATGAATGTAGATGGAGCGTTAAAAATGCTGCGATCTTTCAAGAAAGAGGAAATGCCCGACCTGGTGTTGCTGGATCTGCATTTTGACAGGCAAGAGAAGCAGGGGAAAGATTTCTTAAAGGAATTTAAGACCCTTGTGGCTGAACAAAATGTATCTACAAAGGTTGTTGCGCTTACTGCGTTCTCCTCGTTTTCAGATACGCGGAATTTCGCAAACGATTTTTCGAACATACGTGTTCTGAAGAAACCCCTTTCGATTGAAATGTTGCTCTAGAAAATTCCGGAGTAATAAGCAAACGCTTGCCGGGAAGAATAAGGCCTTTTCGATTTTTGAGAAAATTATTTTTTCTCGGACAGAGACTGCTCGGCCTTAGCGAGGTTACCCCGCACATTTTGATTGCCAGGATTCAGCTGTAACGCTTTTTTGTAATACTCGATCGCTTCCTTCAGGTTTCCCGTATTATGGTTGATAGCTCCAATGTTTCCGAGCGCATCAGAATTATTGGGAGAATATTGAACTGCCTGCAGAAAATATTTTTTAGCGCTTTCATAATTTTTCCTTTCAAAATAAATGACTCCGGCATTATTGGCTGCATTGGTATAATCGGGAGAGACTTTTAAGGTTTGCGCGTACACTTTTAGTGCGCTGTCTTTTTCCCCGATGTTGTAATATGAGACTCCGGCATTGTAAAGTGCTTCGATATTGTCAGGAAGTATCTCAATGGCTTTTCTATAATAGATGAGTGATCGTTGAAAAAGCTCGAGGCGCTTCGCGGGGGCTGCCTCTTTTTCAGCCATGTCGCGATAGGAAGAGCCTAACGCGCTTTCGGCCCTTGAGCTGTTGGGAGTTGCTTCCACTCCTGATGCGAACAGAGAAATATTGTCTTTCCAGTCTTTGTTACGGGTATAAGTTTTGAAGGAAAACAATGCAAGAATAACCAACACCACACCCCCTCTAACTCCCCCCAAGGGGGAGGACCGAGGGACTAAAAAATATGCAAGAGCAATGCAAAATGCCATGGAGGGAACAAACAAAAACCGTTCGCCCAGCGTTGCACCTATCATGATGAAAATATTGGAAACAACCGACATGCTGATGAAGAAAAATAAAATGCAGTAAGCGTAAACAGCCGCTTCTGGCTTCTGGCTATTGGCTATTGGCTGTCTAAGTCTCTTTACAAGTATGAGTAATGAATAAATTCCCATGGTAGCAAAAACAAAAAGTGTTGCAAGCACTTTCCAGTCTGTAAATCCAACAATAGGGATCTGATTGAAGGAATAATCCCACGAAAGTGGATGAGGAAAGAAAAGCAGCTGGATATATTTTCCGAGGATCAAAATGGCGGTGGCGATCCTGTCCGAGTTATTCGTAGCAGCGGCCAGCGCGTTGTTCACCACTTTCATCTTCTCGGCAAAGGTTACTGTTTCAAGAACGGAATGCCGTATGAGCATATATAACCCAAAGGCTCCCGCAAAGGAAATAAATCCGATGCCAATTTTTTTTAATGAAACATCTCGAAAGAAAAAAACGGTGAGCGGAATAATGGCGAGAAACGTAACCGCCATCTCTTTACACATCAGTGAAAGAAAAAAGAACAGCACAGAGAGAAAGAAATATTTTTTCTTTCCTTCATCGACATGACGAAGAATGTAGATGAGGGACAAGACAAAAAATGCAAAATTCAGAATATCGTCCCGACCCTTGATGTTGGAAACAGCTTCGGTATGAATGGGGTGAGAGGCGAAGAGTAAAGCAACAGCCAGTGGGATCGCCTCACCCCCGACCCCTCTCCTCAGGGAGAGGGGAGAAGCAACCGGAAATAACATTTGAAGGAATTTGTAAAGTAAAATACATGAGAATGCAAACAGCAAAACATTGATAAAGTGGCCGATATGCGGATTGTTGCCGAAAAATTCTTTTTCAATGGCGAAAAGAATAGAAACAACCGGTCGGTAGGACTGATCGTTATGCCCCGTAAAACCAAAAATAAAGCTGTGATGAAGTATGCTTGATATGCCGCTGATGCCAGCCTGAACGTCTTTGTTCTTTAAATACACCACATCATCGTCAAGCACATAGCCATTGTCGAGCGTATTAGCGTAGAGAAGAAATGCAAAGGCGAAAATTAAAAATGAAATTAAACGGTCGTTCTTTGGTGGAGAAGACTTGGGGAATTTACTCTGGGGTTTTTTCCCCCTCTCCTTTGGAGAGGGCCGGGGCGAGGCCTTCATTCAGCCAATACAATGATCTTGTTTTTCAAAACTTCAACCACTCCGCCTTTAATTGCGAAGGAATGATTTTGTTTCTGTTCATCCACCACTTTTACCGTTCCTTTTTTAAGAGAAGAAATAAGCGGAGCATGATTTTTCAGAACTCCGAATGAGCCTGCTGAACCGGGCAGCTTCACGGATTTAATTTCTCCGCTGAAAAGTTTTTTGTCGGGGGTAATGATCTCTAAAAGCATATTTAGTTTTTAGTTTATTAGTTTTTGGTTATGGTCTATTTAGTTTTTGGTTATGGGTTTAAACTTTAACAAACAACAAGCGAACCCAAACCAATAAACTATTAACCAGTAACTGATTTTATACTGCACAGATGAACACTTTGCTTTCTTTATTTCCGCAGAAATAGAAGAGCGATTTAAAGTTTACCGTTGCAATGATGTAGTTATTTTTTGCCGATTTATATTCTTCTTCAATGGAAACGATCTCTAATTTTTCAATTTCACTTTTATTTGAAAATCGAACGTATACTTTGATATTGAAATTTGTATCCAGCAGTTTAGAGGCATCTGCACCGGATCCATTCATTTGCAAGAATTTTTTCAGTTTTTTATAGCCATAATGGTAGTTATAGGTAAGCGCTGAAATATCAGAGAGCACTGCGCTGCCCGTAGGGTGGCTTCCGGCCCCTTTACCGGTGAGCAACTGTTTGCAGGAGAATGCACCTTCTACTTCCACCGCATTATATTCATATAATACATTGAAAAGCTCATCGGTGTTGCTGATGAAATGAGGCATTACATATACTCTGTATTTATCCCCGATCTTTTCTGCACGGGTGATCAATTTAATGCGCAATCCTTTTTCTTTCGCATATAAAATGTCTTCGTATCGAATGTTTTGAATTCCTAGATTTAAAATTTGTTCAGGCTTAAGGATCAGGCCGAAAGCATGAACAGCAATGAGGAGTATCTTATACTTAGCATCAAAGCCTGCTACATCCAGCCAGGGATCTGCTTCAGCAAAACCGCTGGCCTGGGCATCTTTCAGAATATCGCCATAATCTTTTCCTTCGAGCTCCATGCGGGTAAGGATGTAATTACAGGTGCCGTTCAGGATTGCCCGTACGCTTTGTAAAAGCTCATTGTCGTAGTACTCTTCCAAATTTCTCAGAATCGGAATACTTCCTCCTACAGATCCTTCGTAAATAAGAGAAACAGCATTTTCCTGCTGGAGTTTGAATAGTTCGGGAAAGTTTTTTGCAAGCATTTCCTTGCTTGCGCTCACCACATTCACTTTATTCTTCAATGCAGTACTTACAATTTCAAATGCTGCTGCTGTATCGCTGATAAGCTCCACCACTACATCCAGGTCTTTTCTTTTCAAGATATCATTCTTGTCAAAAGTGAACCGGTCTTGGTCCAGTCTGCGCTTTTTGCTTTTATCGCGTACGCAGATCTTTTCAATGGTTGCTTCGAGCCCTTGGGACATATTTAATACATCATACAGGCCCTGTCCAACGCATCCGAACCCAAACAAGCCGATGGATATTTTTTTGTTGTCGCTCATAGTGAAATATGGACTGCGAATTTACGAAAAGATTGGGATGGAATTGCGCCAAGTCCAAAACTCCAAGTCCCAAGCCCCAAATTCCAGGGGCCCCCCATTGTATTTCATGGGACTTGAAATTTGATACTTTGGACTTGGGACTTCTTACGGCTTCCACTTGATATTACACCCAATACTTGGTTTTTGCTCAGCCGGAACAGTTTTTCCGCTGAGAAGCAGATCAAGTGCAGCACGAATATCCTTTCCGGTTACGGGCAAGCCATTTGAAGGACGGGAATCATCCAGCTGCCCGCGATAGGCAAGCTCCAGATCTTTATCATAGATGAAAAAATCGGGCGTACAGGCTGCATCATACACTTTGGCGACTTCCTGCGATTCATCATATAAATAGGGGAAAGAGAACCCTTGCTCCTTTGCATTCATTTTCATTTTCTCCGGAGAATCATCCGGAAAATTTACCACATCGTTTGAGCTGATGGCAATGAATGAAACACCTTTGGGCCTGTACTCATTCGCGAGACTAACAAGGCCTGTATTTACATGTTTTACAAACGGACAATGATTACAGATAAACATGATCACTGTTGCCTTGTCGGATTTTAAATCAGTAAGAGATAATATTTTGCCTGAAATGGTATCAGGCAGAGAGAAATCCGCAGCTTTGTTGCCGAGAGGAGCCATGACAGAAGGGGTAACAGCCATACAATATTATTTTAGGTAATTCCGGTTGCTTAATTATTAATAAACCCTTTCAGCCAGATAAGTGCCTTATCTTCATGATCGAACAATTTAACAGGTACTATGGGCTTATGAAAAGACAAAAAGAAGTTGCCGATCATCCGGCTTAAAGACGAAGAAAGAACCATCGCATAAGCATTTACCACTGATTCTCTGCCTTTAAGGGTGAAATGTTCGCGTGCCTCACTGCTTATTGATTTGATGTTACGCATGTCTACAAGCAGGGGGAATTTTTTTTCATTGTGAAAGGTTTCAATCATTGCAGTATTTTCTTTGGCATCCTGCAGGAATATTTCAGCACCCGGCTTAACTACCGTTCGGGCAATTCCGTCACTTTCCATCCAGGTATGGAATTTTCCGAGCTCCATTTTTTCTGCTGTCGGGGTTATCATGAGAGGGAAATATAATTCCGTAATAGTTACAAACTTCCTGTTCTTCCCCCATCCACCGGAACATTGATGCCGTTTATGTAAGATGCGGCAGGCGAAGCAAGAAATGCAGCAGCAGCAGCAATTTCAGAGGCATCGGCAAATCGCCCTGCCGGGATTTCTTTCAGCCATTCGTTCGATTCTTCTTTTGAAGTGACTCCTGCTTTTTTTGCACGTGCTTCGATCAGCGTATTCAAACGCTCAGTGTTTGTAGCACCGGGAAGAATATTATTTACTGTAATTCCGAATGAACCCAATTCTCCCGCCAATGTTTTTGACCAATTGGCAACGGCTGCGCGAATGGTATTCGAAACCCCCAATCCTTTTATAGGTTGTTTTACCGAAGTTGAAATAATATTTATGATGCGCCCGTATTTTTCTTTTTTCATCCCCGCAACAACGGCTTGAACTAAAATATGATTGCAGAGCAGATGATTTGAAAAAGCCTGAGTGAATTCTTCCGTCTTTGCTTCAATAATGGGACCGCCAGCGGGACCGCCCGTATTGTTAATGAGAATATGTACGGAATTATTTTTTGTATAGTCCTCCACTTTCTTTTTCAGCTCCTCCGGTTTTGTAAAATCAGCAACCAGGTAATTGTGCTTTTGTCCTTTTGAAGAATCGAGCAAAGCGGAAACATTTTTCAGTTTGCTTTCATCTCTTGCAAGCAGCGTGACATTGGCTCCGAGGAGGGCCAGCTCAACAGCAATTGCTTTGCCGATTCCCTGTGTGCTTCCGCAGACGAGGGCGTTTTTATTTTTTAGGTCGAGATTCATTTTGTATCAATAATTACAATCTTCTCAATCTTATCCCCTGCTTTAATTTTGTCGATCACATCCAATCCATCCGTTACTTTCCCGAAACAGGTGTGAACGCGATCTAAATGGCCAGTATTGTTTCTGCTATGGCAAACAAAAAATTGCGAGCCACCGGTATCTTTTCCTGCATGCGCCATGCTCAGCACTCCACGATCGTGGTACTGGTTGCCGCCCGATGTTTCACATTTTATTTTGTAGCCGGGCCCGCCTGAGCCTGTCCCGGTAGGGCAGCCACCCTGAATCACAAAATCAGGTATCACGCGGTGAAAATTAAGGCCATTGTAATACCCTTTTTCGCTGAGCTTGATAAAATTGTCAACGGTGTTGGGAGCATCTTCATGAAAGAATTCCACTTTCATAACTCCTTTTGCGGTGTGTATTTCTGCTTTTTTCATATTCTACGAATTTACGAATAATACAGGGAACAATATGCAGAAGCATTTATGGCGCAGTTTTGCCTTACCTTTGCATTATGATCAATCTCGGAGTATATAATTCGCTGGCAGTTTTGAGGCGCGCGGAACAAGGCTTTTACCTGGGCGATGACTCGGGCGAATCGGTCCTATTGCCCAATAAATATATTCCCCAAGATGCACAGATAGGGGATACACTGGATGTTTTTATCTATAATGACTCAGAGGATAGGATCATAGCCACCACGCTTGTACCTAAAGTTACCCTTAACAAATTTGCCTGCCTCGAAGTTGTGACCGTTACCAATAACGGAGCATTTTTGGATTGGGGACTTGCCAAAGATATTTTTGTTCCTTTTAATGAGCAGAGCAAAAAACTGGAAGTAGGGCAACACCCGATCGTATTTCTTTACCTTGATAAGTTGACGAACCGTTTAGCAGCATCCTGCAAGCTCAATAAATTTTTGGAAACCGAAAACATTGAACTCAAAGAGAATGAAGAGGTGGAATTGCTAATAGCAGAAAAAACAGATATTGGCATCAATGCCATTATCAACGATAGACATAAAGGAATTTTATATCAGAATGAAATATTTCAAACCCTGACCTATGGGGATCGGATGAAAGGCTACATTAAAAAGATACGTGAAGACAAAAAAATAGACGTAAGCCTTGAAAAACCAGGGTATGCAAAAGTGCAATCCAACGAAGAAAAAATCCTTGTTAAGCTGAAAGAGAACAAAGGGTTTTTAAAATTAAATGATTACAGCTCACCCGAAGAAATTACAGCAGCATTGGAAATGAGCAAGAAAACTTTTAAGAAAGCGATTGGATCATTATTTAAGCAGAGAAAGATAAGGATCGAAGAGAAGGGGATTTATTTAAACCAAAAATAATTTTTATGAAAAGGTATTCAAGGCAAATCATCCTGCTACTACTATTTTTTATTACAAAATTGAGTTATGGCATGGCTGCTAAAGATTCCATCGCGGTAGTACGAATAGACGCTAAAGAGTATAAAAACAAAACGGTGAAAATTTTTAACGCGATGGGGTTACCCATTGATACAATCAAGCTTAGTTCAAATGGGGATGGGATGGCATCCATTTCTATAGTGAAAAGGCAATTTTTCAGATTGATCGTAGAAGGCAATAAAACAGATTTTCCATTTTATTTTGAGCCCGGATGTAACAATCTTGATCTGCATATAGAAAAGGAGAGCTATTACTATAAAGGGAAGGGATCAGCATTGAATAATTATTTATTGAAAACTAATTCTTTGTTGGCGCAATTTGATGATTCAGTATACGACATTAAGGAGCCGATTTCTGGCATTGAAAAAGTCATTCATTTTTCCAATCAGGTTGAATCGGAGCACGCAAGAATATATAAGGTGTATTGTGACAGTATTTCTCCGAGCAAAGAAATGAAGTATCTGCTCAATGCAAATGTGAAGGCATCTCTTTTGCGAGCAAAGGAAGATTTCCTTAGCTATTTCGAAAAAAAACAAATAGACAGTTTGCAGCTTGAAAGTAGATTAGGCCTTGCGGACAATTCTCTTTTGCAAGACACTCTTTTAATTCAACACCCTTCTCTTAAATTTTACATGTACCTGGAAGGAAACAGAGATAAGTTTCTTATTAACTCATTCGGTTATATGGTTCAAGATTCGGGTCTTACATTATGGATTCATGGAATTGAAAGTGCAAAACAGTATAGTGCGGGGGTAAAGGAGTATTTGTTATTTAGTATTCTATTCATGGATGTGACCGTCAATGGCCCTAAGCCATTTACGGATAGCATAATGGATAGGTTAAAGAAGCAACATCGCGTACCCTCCGAATACCAAAAGCTATTTTTGGTTAGGAAGAAGGAGTTTGCAGGCCTTATGCCTGGCAAGATGGCACCGCCACTTCAAGGAATTTCGCCTGAGGGCAAAGTATATTCGCTAAATGATTTTAAAGGCAAAGTAATTTTTGTAGACATCTGGGCAACCTGGTGTTCACCATGCATAGAAGGATTGCCGCATGTGTTGGAGTTAAAGAAGAAATTCGAAAGTGATAAGGATGTTGTTTTTATTTTTATTGCCAATAACAAAGAAGAACCATGGGAAAAATATTTAGCAGAACATCCGGATTTTACCGGTGTACACCTCAGGGCTCGAACAGAGGTGGAGTATCTTTACTATAAAGCCTGGAAGGGTGGAGGAATTCCACGATATATGTTAATTGACAAGCAAGGGAGAATTATAGACGCTTTTGCAAAAAACAATTCGTATGAGAAGCTGAAGACAATGATCGAGAATGCTTTATTGAAATAATTTAGGATTTACCTGCCAACTTCCCCGCAATAAATCCGGTGGTCCAGGCAGCCTGGAAATTAAAACCGCCCGTAACAGCATCAATGTCTAGCACTTCTCCTGCAAAATATATATCCG
The DNA here is from genome assembly GCA_023251625.1 of Bacteroidota bacterium. Taxonomy (GTDB): domain Bacteria; phylum Bacteroidota; class Bacteroidia; order Palsa-948; family Palsa-948; genus Palsa-948. Next base: position 1,443 of record JAHEYK010000014.1, on the reverse strand, counting down.
GGCATTTTTTGCTTTCCATGGTCTCGAAGTCGACATCGTCCAAAGAAACACCCCCGCAGGTTACGAATTCTTCTTTGAAAGTTGTTTTGCCTTCGGCTTTGTACGAATCGTTCACTAAAGTGTTCAGTAGTTTATTCAGGCTTTTTTTAGGGAGCTGGTTCCAGACTGTCTCCGGATCAATTCCATTTTTCTCCAGAAAAAATGCCCATAAACGATTCGGCAACTGAAATGGATTTTTATTTTCTATTTTTCTTTTCCCTATTACTTTGATCTCAGAATCTAAAAAATCTCTTGCCTCCTGTTCGCTTCTTCCTCCCAGCCAGTTGATGAGTACTTCAAATTTGTAGTTCATGGCATTTAATTCACGCGCTCCCCAGGATGAAAGTTTTAAAACAGCAGGACCGCTCATTCCCCAGTGAGTAATAAGTAATGCGCCTTCGCTTGAAAGTTTTGTTCCTTTTATTTTTACCGAGACAGGATTGGCAACAACGCCCATCAGTTTTTTGATTGGTTCGCTCGGCATATTAAAGGTGAACAGCGATGGAACCGGAGCAACGATAGTGTGCCCTAATTGCTTCAACCAATTAAATCCTTCGATCTTCGGACCGCCTCCCGATGCTATTATTATTTTATCAGTAATGATTTCGTTCCCTTCGGCTGAGAGGACAAATTGCTTGCCTCTTTTTGAGATGGAAGAAATGGGAACTCCTTTTTTAATCACAACTCCCAGTTTATCCGCTTCACGCATTAAACAATCAATGATGGTTTGAGAATTATCTGAAATGGGGAACATACGGTTGTCTGCTTCGGTTTTTAATTTCACACCTCTGCTTTCGAACCACTGTACCGTATCTTTTGTATTGAATTGAAAGAATGCTTTTTTTAGATGCTTTCCTCCCCGTGGGTAAAATTTTGCAAGCTGCGAATTTTCAAAACAGGCGTGTGTAACATTGCATCTTCCTCCGCCTGATACTTTTACTTTTGCTAATAGCCTGTCGGATTTTTCGAGAATGGTTACGGAATATTCCGGATGATGTTGCTTGCATGATAGTGCTGCAAAAACCCCTGCCGCACCTCCTCCGATCACAATTACATCCATTTTTAATCTTTCTCGTAAAGTGCTCCGGCTTTCTGCTGGGAAGTACGAATTCCTTTTATAAGAGCCGAGCTGAACCCTGCATGTTCCATCTCGTTCAATCCGGCAATGGTGCAGCCCTTTGGAGAAGTTACTTTGTCAATTTCATTTTCAGGGTGCGAATTATTTACAAGAAGAAGGGAGGCAGCGCCTTTTGCAGTTTGTGCCGCCATGCGAAGCGCATCTTCAGCATGAAAACCAATTTCAACTCCTCCTTGCGATGCCGCCCGTATCGCTCTCAGAAAAAATGCAATGCCGCAGGCATTGAGTGCTGTAGCAGAGGTCATAAGCTCTTCGTGAATTTCTAT
>JAHEYK010000013.1 GCA_023251625.1 Bacteroidota bacterium | reverse complement strand
ATGTATTGCTACACTGTGCTGCCGTTCGACTTGCATGTATTAAGCCTGCCGCTAGCGTTCATCCTGAGCCAGGATCAAACTCTCCGTAGTAAGTTTAATCTTTAGTGCCTCATCTCCTAATCTCTGCTTTCACAGAGAGGCTGCCTTATTGCTAAGACAACCCTAGGACTAAGAGAGGGCTGCTATATAAAAAATTGAGATTTGTTTCTTCCACTTAATTGACTTGAACTAAAAGTTCATGACTTTAAGGGCCGTTTGCTGCTTCAATTTAGCCTTCAATATTTTCAAAGAACGAACGTGCCTGCAAAATATGCCTCGCAGACACAATATTTTTTAGTCCGGCTTTCAAGATTTTCCCTGTGAAAACCGGATTCTATAATCAATATTTTAATAAGAACTACCCTTCAAAAGGGACGCAAAGGTAATAAGTTTTCGATACGACAAAATTTATTTTCATTTATTTTTAAAGGATTGTTTGGGGTAAATCCAAACGGATCTGTATGCACTGCCAATAGTTTGCCCCAATCCTAAAACCATATCAGGGTTAACTATATAAGTAATTGAAATACAAGTATTTAAATCAATTATTATTTCTATGCTATATTTGCCTGAAATTGAAGAAGTATCTGTCCATATCAATGCTCTGCTTTTGCTGCTGCGCCCTGGAGGCACAAGTAGTGGATTCGTCCAAATCAAAAATAAAATATCCGTTTGCAGAATATTGCCTGGAAAAGGATTTTTCACCTAACGGGTCTTTGCATACACCTGTTGACACTTCGATGGACGGTGTACAAAGATATTTTCCGAACAATTTTCCTTTTCAACTGGGATTAGCAAATAGAAAATTAATTTTTCAATCTGACCCGGAGATCGGGTTCAGAACCGGTTTTGACCCTCTTGATCTGTTCGGTTATAATAAAGAAGAGATGCGATATTATCACACACGAACTCCTTTCACAGAGGTGTTCCCGATGTTTGGAGGAAAAAAAGAGCAGCAGGTAAAATTATTTCACACACAAAATATTACCCAACAATGGAACATAGCTCTGAACATGATGCGGATACGGAGCGAAGGATTTTATCATGGCCAGGTATGTACAGACAACAATATTTCAGCATCGACCAACTACCTATCAAAGAATAAACGATACTCTCTTTTGGCAAATGGTTTTGCCTGCTCTGTCAAAGCAGATGAGAATGGCGGGATTCGGAACGATTCGAGTTTTGAGAATAATCTTTTTGCAGATAAAATGCTTTTGCCGGTGAACTTATTAAATACAAGATCAAAAAGACTGCATCGCGGGGTTTATGTTAAACAATCATTGCACTTCGGAAAATCCCGCCACGGCGAAGATCCGTCCTCTGGCGGAAAAGAAAATATTATGAAAGGGGATTCTGTTGTTTCTTCTTTTATACATCCAACCCACTCTCTTTCTTACTCTTTTTATGCGGTGGAGGATATGTTTGCATACACCGAAACCACCCCGGACACCAACTATTATGAAAATACTTTTTTCAGCAAAAAGAAAACACTCGACTCCACACACCTTTCTACGTTTGAGCATGCTGTATCCTGGAAAAGTACTTTTCTGCAAAAAATAACTGCCGAAATTTCTTTCTCGCAAAAAGCGATGCGTATCGCCCAGACCAAACGAGATTCTTTCCTGGCAACAGACAGCCTGATGAAGGATGAGATCATTCATTTTGAATTGAGAAAAAGAATGGACAGCTATCATGCAACCGGGTTTTATTGGAATGTGAACTACAACTACATTACAAGTGGAAGCAACAAAGGGGATTACTCCATGAACCTTGGCCTTATTGCTTCTCTTAAAAATGATAAAAAAATATTTTTTGAATTATTAAACGACTATCGGTGTGTGCCATTTATTTATTCGAATTATACTTCCAATCATTTTTGGTGGAGGAATACATTCGATAAAATTTCGGATCTGAGGGGTAAATTATATTACTTCGACCCAATGCATAAATTCTCTTTCGGTGCAGAGATGGATCAGGTAAACGGCTATGTTTATTTTGACAGCACATTTACTCCAAGGCAGTTCGACAGCACGATCAATATTTACTCTGCATTTATTCAGAAAAATTTCAGGCTGGGACATTTTCATTTCAACACGAAGGTTGTGTGGCAAAATACAAAGTCCGATGTGATCCACCTTCCGCAATTTGTAACGAACCATTCTCTTTATTATCAGGGAAGGTGGTTCAGAAAAGTAACTGACATACAATTAGGCATTGACATTGCCTATTGTACTTCTTACTACGGTGATGCATACATGCCTGCACTTGGACAATATTATCTTCAGGACAAAAAAATGATAGGCAATTATCCGTTTATAGATTTTTTCTTCAACATGAAAGTGAGGCATGCGGTGTTCCTCATCAAGTTCGATCATGCGAATGCCGGATTCTCAGGATCAAACTACTACCTCGCCCCCCATATGCCCGGGCCGGATATGACCTTTAATTTCGGGTTCAGGTGGATGTTTTTTGATTAGCCTCTCCCCAACCCTCTCCTCAAGGAGAGGGAGAAACAGCCAGTTACGTTTTCTGCTTTTTCTTTTTTGCTGCAGGGAAAAGAATATTATTCAATATCAGGCGATAGCCGGGAGAATTCGGATGAAGGGAAAGATCTGTTGGGGGATCTGAAACCTGGTGCTGATAATCTTCGGGGTCGTGGCCACCGTAAAAGGTCCAGAAACCTTTTCCAAAATCTCCATGGCAGTATCGTACCTCGTTCAACTGTTTTGCCTCGCCCATCACCAGCACATCGGGCTTTACAAATGTTTTATCGAAGGCGACTGTTTGTCCCCAAAAACCTTTAATAACATTTGTATGATTCTGACAGAGCATGGTTGGAACAGGATCCCACTTTGCTGAGAACTCGAACAAAGTAAAAAGATCAGTAGGTTCAGCGACCCCATACTTCGGAACACGCGTATGATAGGTATCAATGTTGGCAAACTCGTATTCTATAGGATTTGCATTGAGTGTATAATTACGGAATGCAAATCCTTTTGAGTAATCAATTTTCTTATTCATGTTAGGATCAGCACCGTCACCGTCGAACATACTTTCACAGATGTCAACGCCTTCAGCGGCCAGGGCGATGTCGTACGAATCAGTCGCTGAACACATGGCAAACAAAAACCCACCGCCTGTTACAAAATCACGGATCTTTTTTGCGACCGCCAGTTTCAGCTGCGATACTTTTGTAAATCCAAATCTTTGTGCTGTGGCTTCGGCTTCTTTTACTTCATTCTGATACCAGGCCGCAGTTCGGTATTGGAACCAAAACCGTCCATACTGCCCGGTAAAATCTTCGTGATGCAGGTGAAGCCAATCATACGTAACTAATTTATCACCCATCACTTCATCATCAAACACAACTTCATACGGGATCTCTGCATATTTGAGCACGAGCGTTACTGCATCATCCCAGGGCTGTTTTGTCTTAGGTGAGTATACTGCGATCTTCGGGCATTTCTCCAATTTCACTGCATCCATGTTTGCTTCAGGGCTGCCGATCTCAGTAAGAATTGAATTTGCTTTTGCATCGGCTATCACTTCATAAGATATTCCACGGATGGTGCATTCTTTTTCAACCTCCTTATTATAGTCAAACATAAAACTTCCGCCCCTGTAATTCAAAAGCCACTGTGCAGTTCCTCCTTGTTGTAATATCCAATAGGTAATACCATAGGCTTTGAGATGATTTTTTTGGGATTCATCCATAGGAATTAAAATGGAGGAAGCCCAGGTCAAAAGACAAAAGTTAAAAGTCAAAAGGAATATCAAGAATATCTTCTTCATGTTATTTTACACATCAAAAACGATGCAAAGACAATAAAATTGTTGAACAAATATAGGGGGAATTTTCTTTGCGGACAAATAACAAATAAAAAAACCTCCCTGATTTTCGAATCCAGGGAGGTTTAGTATACTACTTTGCATTAAGCTATAACTTACCAATGATGAATTTGCCAGCGGCAATGACTTGATCCTTCGAAATTATTTTGTATAAATAAATTCCATCCATCATGCTTCCTCTATCGAGTTTTAGTTCCTGTCCGGAGAATTTAACGTTTCTCACCTCTTTTCCCAACATATCAAAAATTTTCATCTCTTGCTCTAAATTTCCAGTACCTGTCATAATAAGTGTTGCTGATTGATTAAAAGGGCTTGGAAAAATAGTCGCTTGCACAGGATCCGGATAAATGGAAGACACTCCTGTTGCCGTACAACTCGTATCTACAATAAGAGTAATACTGCTGGTACCTGTACACCCATTGGCATTTGTTACAAATACTGAATACACCGTAGTAGTTGTAGGATGCAGCGTGATATTGGCACCCGAAGCACCGTTGCTCCATGAATAAGTAATTCCACCTGAAGCATTCACATAAACAGTTTGGCCAACACAAAGAGTTGTTCCTGAACCCGGGTCTGAAGATATAACAGGCGAGATTTTACAAGTAGAATCCGCATATTGCCAGAATGTGCTTACAGGATTGCTCTTATTTGCATTTGGACTTCCTGCTCCGATATAGCCAGAATTGCCAATGGCAAAACCCACTCCATCGCGTATGGGTCCACCCCCATAATCAGGGCCTTGTATCCATGTGTTTGTTGCCTGATCCCATTTCCAGAAATCCTTAAGGGGTGCTCCGGTTTTATCAGCTCCTGTACCTATAAAGCCTTTATTGCCAATAGAAAATCCAGCAGCAAAAGTTCTTGCGGTTCCCGGGAGATCTGCCCTTTGGGTCCATATGTTTGTTGTTTGATCCCACTCCCAGAAATCTTTAAAAGTATTGCTTCCCATGACGCATCCTGTTCCAATATATCCTTTCGTGCCAATGGCAAAGCTTACGGCTCCCATTCTTGCAGGTCCGGCAAGGTTGGCTTTTTGTGTCCATACATTGTTTGTCTGATTCCATTCCCATAGATCGTTGTACCAGGCGAGGCCACTGTTTCCTGTTGAAATATATCCATGCGTGCCTATTGAAAATCCTACAGACCACAACCTTGATGCGCCGGTAAAATTTGCTTTTGCCGACCATACATTTGTTGCCTGGTCCCATTCCCATAAATCCTGCACAAGCCCTCCCGCTGAAGTAGCACCGAGAGCTACATACCCTTTATTGCCGATGGAAAAAGAAATTGCCTCTGTTCTCGGCCCGCCAGGAACATTGGCTCTTTGGGTCCAGACATTGGTAGGCTGATCCCATTCCCAAAAATCATCGGTATACGTACTGGTTCCAATAGTTCCTGTGCCTATATACCCTTTAGTGCCGATAGAAAAACCAATAGGATACGTTCTGCCGGGGCCGGGGAAACTTGCCTGCTGGGTCCATGTTGCGGTTGCGCCAACAATCATGCTGATAAAACTGAAGACGGTGATGAAAAAGAAGAGTTTTGTTTTCATGCGAAGGGTTTTTGTTTATAATGATTTATTATACAAATTTACTCCGGCTTACCATCATTCGCAAGAATAACAGGGTTCAAATTTTTTTTATATTACATATCCAAAATGGATATTTTGACTGAAATAAGTCAATATTAATGGATTAAATTAATAAATGTTAGATGTAAATTATATTTTCAAATATAAATAAACCAAGTAAAAGCGAGGCGAGGGCAAGGCTTAAAATTGTTCTGAAATTATTTTGTACGGATCAACTTAACTGCATTAATTCCAAGCCCTTCAGCGGTTAGTTTTAAGAGGTAAGCTCCGGGCGACAGGGCTAAATCACTAAGGGGGTATTTTTGTAAACCAGGTTGTTGTTTCTCTGAAACTAGAAGGGTAACTTCTTTTCCAAGCATATCAATTATCTCGATTTTCACATTTGTTCTTTGGGGAAGAAAATAGGTAATGAATGAATTTTCAGTTATTGGATTTTGATAGGTATGTAGATTCAGGTCCTGGTGATTGTATTCGTTGATGCCGGTGATCGTTATTACCTGCGTTCCCATACCATAGCATTGGTTGCGTGAAACAAGTGATATAGTATAAGTTCCGGCAGCGGTGTAGGTATGAATCGGGTTGTAAAGAGTATCCCAGCTTCCGTCTCCAAAATTCCAGAGGTAAGATCCTGCAGGGGAAGTGTTGGTAAATGATGCCTGCAGTCCATTCAGGGCATAATTGAAAGAAGAAACTCCCGAAGGAGTGCCTTGTTTCGTAAGCGTGATCGGTACGGAAGCCCAGTTATTGGTTTCATTTGATTCCAGGAAATTATTTTTGGGGTCCACAATTGAAACAATGTAGTATGTGCCGTCACAAATATTATTGAGGATGATGGGATCGTTGAGATACTCAATGTATATGTCGAGATATCCAGGATAAATTCCCTGATCCAATCCGCATCCCGAGTATAAACCAAATCCTGCATTTGGAATATCGTTCATCGTGATGGTGTTGCCGGCTGAATCCTGACAGAAGCCTAACGAGTCGGTACAATTACTGTAATTCATCAGGCAAAAACTTTGTTTGGTAGAAAAACCTACAACGGGCCAGGTGGTAGGATTAGGATCGGGTGTTTGAAGGCGAAGAGAATAATCGCCCCAATAATCAAGATGAATATGATGGTGTGTAGGATGAAAGGACATTTTACCTGCCACGCGGTCATAATAGGAAAGTGAGTCTGTTCCATGCCTTTGATAAATACGCTGTGTCACGAGGTGATTCAACTCTTTTCCGGGAGGACAGATAGTAGAACAAGGAACAGGAACAGTATCGCAAAAACAAGTGTCAATGCCATGGATCTCCATCGGTCCCCTACCGATATTGGCTGTTGAGTTGGCGATCTTAATAGAGTCATGATATTCTGTGTGATGATTTTGAATGCACAATGCGGAGGTGATAATATCGGGAAGCAGATCACAGGTATCTTTTGCATTCGGGCAGGTGCAGTAAGTACAAATAACCGGTGGTGGTGGTGGCGTGGGCGGAGGATTAGCAGAGAAAGTAATTTTAGAATTGTGATACGAACCGGTGTCGGCAAAATATGTATCGCTGATGCACAGTTTCCAGGTGCCGTTGGGGTTTTGTCCGTTGTTGAGCAAATTCAACGACTGCTGCGGAATAAATGTCCCGGTGAAGGGAGCGGATCCGGAGGCAATTAAACCACTCGCCCCATTTTCAGCAAAACAGGTGTTAATAAAATCATGGCCATGATTGCCTACTCCTCCGGCAAGAGTGATCACACTTCCATCGGGCGATATCAAATGAATGACAAGGTCCTGATCGAAGGTGTGTGTAATGTTCAGGCAAACAGAATCAAGTCCAAAGTCAGTATCGATCTTAGTAGGTAGCCCTGAAATGTTTATAAGAATACAAACTTTGTTCGTGTCGGGAATGTGAGTATAGGTTGAATCGTAAAAACTCTGCGCCCCTGACAGCACAGAAATCATCAAAAGAAAAAAAAGGAAAATATTTTTTTTCATCTATGTGTAAAGGTACCAAATAAAAAAAGAACCTCTCCCATGTTAACACCGGAGAGGTTCCCTGAAAAATTTACAGGTGCTTATTGCCTGCTTATAATAATTTTTCCCGAAGAGCTGCTCTTGTTCCTGAAGATGATCTTATAAAAATACACACCCTCATTGAGCCCGCCTCTCTCGATCGTATTTTGTCTGCCGGAAAGATTGATGCTTCTCACTTCTTTACCGAGCATATCCAAAATTTTCACCTCGTAGGGTTCTGAAGCTTCTACCCCTGAAACAATCAACAGAGATGATTCGCTCATCGGGTTCGGCATAATGTCTACATGGTGCTCGGTATTAAGCTGAGCTATACCTGTAGTTACCCAGCAACTGGTATCTACAGGAATTGTTATTGTTACAACTCCACTGCATCCGCTTGTGTTTGTTACTGTTACCGAATAAGTAGTAGTGACCACAGGATATACAATGATAGAAGAGGTTGTTTGCCCTGTATTCCAGGAATAGGTTCCGCCTCCGGAGGCACTTACATAAACAGTAGAGCCTTTGCAAACTGTAATTGAAGGGTCGGAGGATGTGGCTGCGGTAACCAAGCAAGTGGTATCTGAGAATTCCCAGAAATCGGTTTCCTCCACTTTTTGAGCATCATTACAAACAGGTCCGCTGTCACCTGTACCAACATATCCTTTGTTGCCAATAGAAAAACCAACAGCCCAGTATCTTCCTTTACCTCCAAAGTTGGGCATTTGTTTCCAGGTATTTACGGCTTGATCCCATCGCCAGAAATCATTCATATTGTTGCCGGCCTTATCTACCCCGGTTCCCATGTAGCCTTTAGTTGCAATTGAAAAACTGACCAAGCCGCTGCGGGCAGTTCCGGGGCAATTTGCTTTTTGCGACCAGGTGTTTGAAGGTTGGTCCCATTCCCACAGGTCTGAAAAGAAATTTAAAGTTTGATCTTGTCCGTTTGTAATATAGCCTTTAGTGCCGATAGAAAAACCCGTAGCGCCGTAGCGTGCGCTTCCGGGCAGGTTTGCCATTTGTGTCCAGGCATTTGTTCCCGGGTTAAATTGCCACAGATCTTTATAAGAAGTGTTGGTGCTTCCCGGACAAACATATTTATCCGTTCCTGTTCCAATATATCCAAAACCTCCTAAAGAAAAAGCGGCTGCTTGTTCTCTAAGCGCAGGACCACCCATGTTTGCCTTTTGAGTCCATACATTAGTTGCCTGATCCCATTCCCATAACGTGTTCGTACCTTGAAAACCGCCACCATCTCCGGCACCAATATACCCTTTAGTGCCAATGGAAAAACCAACTCCCAGCCAATAGGGAGAGCCTACATTTGCTTTTTGTGTCCACACGTTCGTGGCCTGGTCCCATTCCCAGAAATCAGATGTGGCAAAAGCTCCTCCACGGTCACCGGTTCCGATATACCCTTTAGTACCAATGGAGAAAGCGGACGATCCGCGCGACTTACCCAAAGGGGATTTTAGTGTCCATGATTGGGCAAATGAGGAAAAAGAAAACAAGATGCAAAATAAGGAGAGTAAAGTTTTTGTTTTCATTCTATATATATTGTTTGGTGTTGATTCTTAGGAGCATACTATTTTGTAACAAAAAAATCTATATAAACAATGACCGAAGGTATAGTATTGAAATCCCAAAGTCAATAATTATATCCAATATTTATACCCTACTGAACTATGAAAACTCTTCATTTTTACATAAATAGGCACATACCTGCAAGATTTCACCATTTATATGCCCGAAGGTATAATGCAGGCTTTGCAATTCCAAGTACTGGAATACATATTTGTCAAAATTATTTGGTGCCCGACGGTGGGTATTTTCAAAGAAAGAAAAGTAAAAAGATGTTCCACATCTTCAATCTTGAAGAAGAACCGAATGATAAAACCGAGAATTAAATTTACAGATCCTCCTCGATATCATTCATCTTTGAGCCGCGAATAATGGTATTATCTGCATTGAACTCATCGGCACGGGTATCTGCAAGCGGTGCAATAGAAGAACTGGGTTCTACAAATTTTGCCAGGTGTGCTATGAACATCAGGTTGGCCGAATCGATCCTTCCGTTACGGTGCTTGGCGATAATGATCTCAGCCATGCCTTCGGTGGAATTTCCATTTTCATCCTGCGTAATGCCGGCCATATCAGGGCGGTAAATGAACATAACAATATCTGCATCCTGCTCAATAGCACCAGACTCGCGCAGATCTGAAAGTTGAGGGCGCTTACTACCTCCTCGCTGTTCAACTGCACGGCTGAGCTGTGAAAGTGCAATGATCGGCACATCCAGTTCTTTGGCAATTGCTTTGAGTGAGCGCGAGATCATGCTCACTTCCTGTTCGCGCGAAAATTTTCCTTCTTGCCCCGAAACCATGAGCTGCAGATAATCCACAATGATCATGGAAATATTGTGCTGAGCTTTCAATCTTCTTGCCTTTGCACGAAATTCAAAAATGGAAAGAGCCGGAGTATCATCAATAAATATAGGTGCATCAACCAGGCGGGATATTTTGCTGTTGAGCTGCTGGTATTCATGCTCACGAAGTTCGCCTTTGCGGAGTTTATCAGCAGGCAGTTCTGTCTCACCCGAAATAAAACGGCTTACCAATTGGTTGGAGGTCATTTCAAGAGAGAAGATCGCAACGGGCTTTTTAAATTCAACAGCTGCATTTCTGGCCATCGTGACCACGAATGCAGTTTTACCGGTACCCGGACGTGCTGCCAGAATGATAAGATCAGAGCGCTGCCATCCACCGGTAATTCTATCCAGGCTTGTGAAACCGCTTTGCACTCCGCTCAGTTCATGATTACGGGCTGCTTCGATCTCATTGATCGTACGGCCCATGATCTGCTGAATGTGCTCAAAGTCTTTGCGGATATTGGTCTGGCTGATAGAAAATAAATTCTGTTCAGCTTTATTCAAGAGTTCAAACACATCCGAAGTGTCTTCATAAGAATGCTGAAGTGTATCCGTAGAAATGCGGATAAGTTCTCGCTGCAGATATTTTTCAAGTACAATGCGCGCGTGCATCTCTACGTTGGCAGAAGAAGCAATACGGTTTGTAAGCTGGGTAACGTAAAAGGCTCCGCCCGCTATTTCGAGTTCGCCTGATCTTTTAAGCTCCTGAACAACGGTGAGAATATCTACAGGTTCTGCTTTTGTGAACAGGCTTTGTATAGCGGCAAATATGCGCTGATGCGATTCTTTATAAAATGCTTCCGGCTTTAAAATATCAATCGCGTTGGAGAGTGCATCTTTATCCAGCATCAAAGCACCCAATACCGCTGATTCAAGATCCACTGCCTGAGGAGGAAGCTTACCGAGTTCAATAAGTTGTTGTGGAGTTATCGTAGACTTATTTCTTTTACGAGTGTCGCGGGTATCTTTTCTTTCGTCCATTATCTAAAAAATCTGATGTGTATGTCTTTATTTATTTTCGGGTCGCAAGTGTCATCAATATTTCCGGTGTGGGCCTAAAATCCATTGCTTAGTAATGGGTCTATTATCAACAGCACTTAACACGTTGTCAACAATTGTCCCAAACGATAAAACCCATAAGTTTGTTGTAAATATACGACTATGACTCAAATTAAAAAAATGTTTTCAGGAAAATATTTATTAGCAATCCCCCTGATAGCATTCTATGCCAAATATAATCCGGCATTCTCACAAAATAACACTTGCCTGCATGGGCAGATCAATAAAAGTGATGGCACTCCGCTTAAGGCAGGAAGGGTTTACCTGCAATGGCCGGAGCTGAAAACGGCAGTTGATTCAACAAGTGCAGACAGCACAGGAAGTTTTAAGTTTGAAAAGTTCCCTTATGGGAATTACTCCATTGGAGTAAACGTAGCCGAGGTGGACAATACAATTGCCGATGTGATCAGCATCAATGCATTGAACCCCGCAAAACGAAACCAGCATTTCAAGATCGATGACGGCAGTTTGGTTTGCACAGAGAGCAATTACACAAATATCAAAGACGCGCTTGAGAACAAAGAAAATGTTTTCACTCTGAACCTGAACAGCCTGCAATACAATGTTGCTGAAAAAAGCCTGGTCATAGGGGCGGACTATAAAAAATTAAGTTCAAAGATCGGAGAGTTTACAAATCTCGAATCTCTTTCGCTGGATATAAACCTCCTCACCGGTTTGTCACCTGAACTGGGCAAACTCAGCAAATTAACCTCCCTGAGCGCAAGCCTGAATAAACTCACCGCACTTCCCAACGAAATGGAAAATCTGAAGAATATGAAAATCCTGAATCTGGGAAAAAATAATTTTCAGCAATTTCCGGAACTGATCACAAAATATTCTGCCCTTGAAGTCCTGAATTTTGAAAACAATCCTATCGCAGCTATCTCGCCCACTATCGGTGCTCTGAAAAATCTGAAAGAGCTGAATATTTCAAATTGCGATGCGCTGCTCGAACTCCCGGCACAGATAGGGGAGCTTTCGAAACTTGAAACACTTGATCTTTCTAAATGCGGGAATTTAAAATCGCTCCCTGAAGGATTCAACAAACTAACGAATCTGAAAATGCTGGATGTAACCGGTACTAAAATATCAACACGAGATTTCCAGAAGGCAGTGCCGGGTTGTGAAGTGAGGAAATAACACCCCACCTAAATCCCTGCCTACCGCAGGCAGGCTCCCCCAAGGACAACCGTAGGTTGCGAGCGCAGCTCATTTTCACGCGTGTCTCTCTCCCCTTTGGGGAGAGCTGGAGAGGGGTGGTTTACTGGTCTACTCCGGGCTTGGTGGCAAAAATCGCCATCAAAACTCCCATAACAATACCGGCTGGAAGTCCGAGACCCCATTCTTTGGTAGAGGCTCCGATAATGATCCCAAGACCAAGACCAATCACGATCCAATAGACAAGAAGTGATTTGTCTCTTTTGTGTTCTCCGTGTGATTCCATAAAAAGAAGTTTAAAGTTTGTAATCTGCAGTTTAAAGTTAATACAAATATCAAATTGAGCTTGCTCCTAAAAATAGTACCGGATTCTCTAACAATGTTTTTAATGTTTGCAAGAAATCCGAGCCTAACGCTCCATCCACTACCCTGTGATCGCAGGACAAGGTCATTTTCATAATGACTCCGGGAACAACTTTGCCTTCTTTCACCACAGGGACTTCTTTTATTCCCCCTACTGCTAAAATACATGCATCGGGAGGATTGATGATAGCAGTAAATTCTTCGATGCCGTACATTCCGAGATTTGAGATCGTGAATGTGTTTCCTTCCCAATCTTTGGGCTGAAGCTTTTTCTCTTTTGCTTTCTGTGCAAAACCTTTCACCTCGGATGCAATCTGAGAAAGTGTTTTTCCATCGGCAAATTTAATTACAGGAACCAACAGCCCCTCCTCTACCGCAACAGCAACACCGATATGAATATGATTGTTGTAGCGTATCACAGGCCCTTCTGAGCCTGTCGAAGAATCACCCAGCCAGGATGCATTCACTTTGGGATGTTCACGCAGGGCGGCAGCGGTGGCTTTGATAATAAGATCGTTATAGGAAAGTTTGGTTGACGAAACTTCATTGATCGTACTACGCATTTTGACCATCTCTTCTGCACTCACTTCCATAGTGAGATAAAAATGCGGAGAAGTGAACTTGCTTTCGCTCAAACGCTTTGCAATGGTCTTGCGCATTTGAGAAACAGATTCCTCGGTATAGCTTTCCTTCATGACCGCACCGGACTTACCGTTTCCAAAGTGCAGGAAATTCTCAATGTCCTTCTTTATTACCCTGCCGCCATCACCACTTCCTCCGATCAATGAGATGCGCAGGTTTTGATCTTTGGCAAGTTTTTTTGCAAGAGGAGATGCTTTGATGCGGGAAGACCCCCCTCCTTCTCCCCCCTGCAGGGGGAGGGCTGCATGTTGATGAACAGCCGCAGTATCTGTTTTTATTGCGACAACAACTTCCTTTTTAGGTTCCTCTTTTTTTGCAGCGGGCTTTGGTTCTTCCTTTTTAACGGGTGTGGAATTTTTTTCAGTTTCCAGGATCTTTGCAACGTCCTCTCCTGCATTTCCAATTATTGCAAGAATAGCATTTACCGGAGCAGATTTTTTGTCAGGAATACCAATATACAGCAGCACTCCATCGTAAAAACTTTCAAACTCCATCGTGGCTTTGTCGCTGTCGATCTCAGCAAGGATCTCGCCCGATTTTACTTTATCTCCAACCTTCTTCAGCCACCTGGACACGGTTCCATCCGTCATCGTGTCACTGAGCTTGGGCATTCTAACTATCTCTGCCATGTGTTTCTTAAATTATTTAATGCTTTTCCTGGTTACCAATAACGAATCTGTTACGAATATTACTAATCAGGGCTTGGTTTTCATTCGTAACATTGGTTGCTTATTCGTTAATTAGTAAGCAGTTGTTTTATTCTTTTATATAAGGGTAATCACTCTGAACGTAAACGTCTTTATAAATTTCACTCGGATCGGGGTAAGGAGATTCTTCAGCAAACTTCACACTTTCTTCCACCAATGCTTTCACTTTTGCTTCTGCTGCTTCAATGCCTTTATCATCAATCCATTTGTTCTCTTTCATTACAGCAAGACACTGTTCAAGCGGGTCTAATTTTTTATATTCCTCTACTTCATCCTTTGTACGATATGTTCCGGGGTCAGACATCGAATGCCCGCGGTAACGGTATGTTTTTATTTCAAGAAGAGTAGGCCCCTCCCCTTTTCTTGCACGCTCCGCTGCCGATGCAATGGCTTCGTGAACTGTTTCGCAACGCATTCCATCAACCTGAAAGGATGGCATTTCATAACCCGAACCGATCTTATAAAGATCATGCACATTAGAAGTTCTTTCAACAGAAGTTCCCATGGCATAATTGTTATTTTCAATAATAAATATCACCGGTAGTTTCCAGGTCATGGCCATGTTGAAGGATTCATGAAGCGCTCCCTGACGAACGGCACCATCACCCATGAGGCAAAGAGTGATATCATCCGTGCCGTTGTATTTATCAGCAAACGCAATTCCTGCTCCCATGGGGATTTGTCCGCCCACGATGCCATGTCCTCCAAAAAAGTTATGTTCTTTACTGAACATGTGCATAGAGCCTCCCTTTCCTTTGGAACAGCCTGTAGCTTTCCCGTAAAGTTCAGCCATCACATATTTGGGATGCAGGCCGCGAACGATCGGGTGCGCGTGATCACGATAAGCAGTGATTATCTTATCTGTTTTACGGATCGCTGTTTCTCCTCCCGCAGCAATGGCTTCCTGTCCTATGTATAAGTGACAAAATCCACGAATCTTTTGCTGGATATAGAGTTGGCCTGTCTTTTCTTCGAACCTTCGCATCAAAAGCATCTGCTCATACCAGAAAGTATAAGTTTCCCTGGTAAATTTTGAGGAAGATTTCGATGTACTTTTTTTCGCTTCAGCGATTTTAGGCATACTTCTACAAATAACGAATCGGTACGAATGTACAAATATACAGTCAAATACTGATTATCGATTTAACGTATTTTTTGATTTGATTTAATACTTTTGCATCTATGAAAAAGATACGGGTTGCGATAAACGGTTTTGGGAGGATCGGCCGTACGTTTTGCCGTGTAGCTAACAGCTCAGGGAGTGGTATTGAAATTGTCGGCATCAACGACCTGGCTGACCCGAAAACACTGGCGCATCTTTTTAAGTACGATTCTGTTCACCGGATATTTCAAGGAGAAGTAAAAGCCGGAAAAGATTCCATTTCCATTAACGGCCAGGAAATAAAGGTGTTCTCGGAAAAAGATCCGGAAAATATTCCCTGGAAAGATCTGAATGTGGATGTTGTTATTGAATCTACCGGGCATTTTTTGGACAAGGAAAGTGCCGGCAAACATATAAAGGCAGGAGCAAAAAAAGTGATCATATCAGCTCCTGCAAAAGATAACGTAAAAAGCGTGGTACTTGGAGTGAACGACAGCATTCTAAGTAAAGACGATGTAATTATTTCAAATGCTTCCTGCACCACCAACTGTGCAGCGCCCATGATCAAAGTGCTGGACGAGAACTGGGGAATTGAAGATGCTTATATTTCTACAATACATTCTTATACCGGAGATCAGCGCCTGCACGATGCACCGCATAAAGATCTGCGCAGGGCCAGGGCGGCAGCGCTGAGCATCATTCCGACTTCTACAGGAGCTGCAAAAGCGATCACAAAAATATTTCCGCACCTCGAAGGAAAGATCGGAGGCTGCGGCATGCGTGTTCCGGTACCGAACGGATCGCTCACGGATATTTCCATCATCCTGAAAAAAGATACGACCGTAAAAGAAATTAATGCCGCATTTAAAATGGCTGCTGAAACATCCCTGAAAGGGATCTTACAATATACTGAAGAGCCCCTCGTATCCATTGATATTGTAGGCAATCCTTACTCCTGCGTTTTAGATGCCGAATTCACTTCTGTGGTAGGCAGAATGGTAAAGGTGATAGGTTGGTATGATAATGAGATGGGTTATTCCAACCGGTTAGCAGAGTTGGTGGGGAAGATCTCTTAAAGCACGTCCACACCGCGCATTAATACCTTCTTCCCCCTCCCACACCACTAGGAGTATGTAACCAACCTCTATTGTCCAATCTTTATAATCTTCACAGGCTCTGAAATTTCTTTTCCGTTGTTAAATAATCTGAGCAAATAAATTCCTTTCTGCCCAATCGAATTTAGCTGAACTATTCCTGTTTGCCCATATAGCTCAATGCTCTCAAGGGTTCTTCCAAGCATATCTGTTAATATCAATTCAGAATTTCCGGCAAGCGGAGAATTAAGTTCATATCCAACCTGTGCAACATCAACTATGGGGTTGGGATAAACATGCATGTATCCGGCATTCTCTCCTGTACCCGGATCGTTAATGCCCGTGGTGCTGCCGGGATGTGCGTCAATAAAATTCATACAATCCACATAATAGGATGCTGCAGGCGGAACCGCGTGGCCCATCCCGGGAATGATTGTATACGAAACCATATTTCCTGCTCCGGCAATGCCATACTGATTCGCTACTTCCTGGTCGATGGGCGCATATTGATCAGTAGAACCGGTGACCATGCAAAGCGGAATTTTTTTTGCGTTGGGATAATTCCATTCATAGGGATTGTTCTGCGCGTGCGCAATGCTGTTCACCGCAGGAGCGAACAACATCATGCCGCGGTATTTCTGAAAATCGTTGAGTCCGTAACGCAAGCCGCATCTTCCTCCAAAAGAAAATCCAGTGATAATAATATACTTCGTGTCGATGTTGTACATGTTTTCCGCTTTCAGAACTGCAGCATCCAGAATGCCATCATCTTCGCCGGTGTTATCACAAAATCCGGACATAGATCCTCCCTCACTGGGGCACACCAGAATCACATCGCCTAAAAATCCATTCTCAATGGGCATGCCGCAAAAATTCTGCGGACTTGAACCTTGTCCATGCAAACCAACAAACAGCTTATATTTTTTTGACGAAGAATAATTTGCAGGAACATTAAAAGAAAGTGTTCTCGTTTGATTGGGCTTGCTCGGAGAACTGAAAGATATGGTTATATCAAAATGTCCGGTTTGCTGAGCGGAAACAATACCGGAGCAAAACAGAAAAAACAAAACTGAAAATACTTTGTTAAGATGTTTCATTGTGGTTGGTTTTAAATATGAATGTTTGATTTTTTATCTGACTATGTTCACGTGCCCTATGTAATTGTGTTTTTTGTCGAAAATATCCGTCAGCTCCACCTTCCACACATACACATCTTCCTGCGAAAGCTGTTTGCTGTTGCCGTTCATATCAATGCCATGATCCTGCACCACTCCATCCCATTTACAGGCCGATGACATGCCGTCTTGCCCGGCATAATCCCAGCTTGTATTTTTTCCCTCATAATGGCATTTCCAGATAAGATTTCCCCAGCGGTCAAACACCCAGATATTATAATCTTTCACGCCACGGCTCTTACCGAAGAAAATTTCGTTCATACCGTCAGCGTTGGGAGTGAATGTGTTCGGAATATAAAAAGTGAATTCGGGAATCAATTCCACGGAGTGGCAAACAGTATCCCAACATCCATATTGGTTCTCAACATTCAGGCAGATGTTATACGAATAATAATCGTTTGCATAAGCACTGAGCGAATAAGAATGTACGGGATCCGTGCTTACAATGTCCGTATCTCCATCGCCAAAATGCCAGGTCCACTGCGAGACATCGGATGACCATTGATCGCAGAAATTAAAGACCGGGTTAGTAGCAGGCGCTTTATCCGGAGACACGCAAAAATCCGCCTTCGGCCATGGATATGCGTTCACCACGGGCATTGCCAGCGTATCCTTGCAACCGTAACTGGAAGTAATGATGACTGAAGCAGCATACGAGCCGGCTGTGTTGTAGCAAATGTTCTGAGGGCTCTGCATAGCAGATGAAGCAGGATTTCCTCCGGGGAAATTCCAGTCCCATGAAATAATAGTCCCATCGGAACAAGTGGACAGGTCCGAATAGTTGTTACAAACAGGAAGGCACCCGGCTATTGGCCCCGAAAAATTTGCAACGGGAGGATTATACACCAGTACTTGTTGTGTGATGGTATCCTTGCATCCTGACTGAGTGGTTACAATTAATGTAACCATATGAGCTCCACCTGTGCCGTAAATGGTGGATGTATTTTGGTTGGCAGAAGACGCGGGATTTCCACCGGGAATACTCCAGTTCCATGATGTGATCGGATCGCCCTGAGGAGGAAGTGAACCATCATTCAGGGAAGTAGAATTGCCTAAACACGGAGTAGTTGGCGAAAAAGCAGCCGTAGGCATTCCATTGATCGAAAATGTGTATTGAGCAGAAGCAGAACAGCCCATAGCAGTAGAAACATTCAGTGTAACCGTATACGAACCGGGCGGAAATGTGACCGTTCCGGGGTTTTGAGAGTTGGACGTGGATGGATTTCCACCGGAAAAATTCCAGCTCCACGTGATGATGGGATTTTGGGGATCGGGCGAGGTGCTGTTATCCTGAAAGACCATAGCACCGCATGAACCCGCCTGCGTAAAGCTTGCGTTGATCGCCAGAGGCTGAAGAACGAACTTCATATAAAAACTGCATCCCGATTGCTGTGAAATAGCTACCGAAAAAGTATCTCCTTGTTGTGCAATATGATTGATGCACTGGGTATTTCCGGCCGGGATCAGGCTTCCATTCTGAAACCATTGGTACGAAAAACCCTGCGCAGTATCAAACGGTGCACAAAGTGAAATTGTATTCCCGGGGCAAAAACTCACAGGAGGATTTGCTGCCGGCAGACAGGCAAAATCAAAATATGCGTAGGAATAATGCCCGCCCAACGCACAATCAGAATTCGTGATGGTGATCGTGACAGTTTGATTGACATACTTGGAAAGATTTACCGCTGATACTGACCAGGGTTTATAAAGCGGGGTGGGATTACTTCCGCAAACACCCGGATAAAAATCCGGTGAGTTGGAATCTCCCGAATAATAAAAATAAGAACAGGGCAAGGTATCTCCGTTCGAATCCAGTATCATAAATTCCACGTACGGTTGCTGCGCATGGGTGTGCGGATACGGAACCGATGGGTTTTCCATGATGATCGCATAGGCAAAAACAAAATTTGTATCCTGCGGTGTTACCGTGAGCGGATATATCAAACGCTCCACACATCCATTGCCCGATGCCACAATCGGAGGATTGGGAGGATAAGGCGGTGAAGCACACCCACCGGCAACACCGTCTACCTTGGGTTCGCCAATCACGATCGAAGCATTTCCAAACCCGGGAAAAGGGCATACAACCGGGATCTTAGGGGAGCCGGGAGCTGTTCCCGGTGTGCACGGATCTATAGCGGTGCCGCTCGTGAGCGTGAAACGTGGAGCTGCAGGAGTTGTTACAGGAGTAAGGAAAATAGGGATGCCGGCCGTGTTATAATTATTGGCCCCCTCGAGTGCCATCCACGAACCCCAGCCGTTCTCTCCTCCCATGTCAGAACAGGCAGCATACGGATGAGGAATACTGTTCTTCTGGGCATGTGCACAGAAAGTCACCAGCAAACTTAACAGCACCAATGCGGAAATCAGTATGGAGACCTCATGCTTCTGCCTGCTCACAATGTTTTTTCTTCAAATATATCCTGAAAGAAAAAACTATGCAAGTCAATACGCTAAGGGATTCACCCTACTGAAGGGGTGAAAGAAGCATCATCGGAACAAACTTATGTTGCCTTTTTTGATTATTTGTTCTCCGTTCAGTAGAGTTGCTTTCATATAATAGGCAAAGACAGCTGTATTCTGTTTTTTTTCCCCGTAAGAGCCATCCCATTCACTGATAGGATTGATCGCTTCAAATACTTTTTCTCCCCAGCGGTCATAGATGTAAAATTCATAATCGCTTATACAAGAAAAGTTTTTGAAAAACAATTTCAATGTCTCATTCTCATTATCACCATTGGGAGAAAATGCATTCGGAATTAAAAATTGGTCTGGCGATGAATACGAGCAGTCTGTTGTATCATTCATAATAAAAACATGCACTGTATCTGTAGCCGAACATCCATTTACATCAGAAACAAGAACGGTATACGTGGATGTGATTGCCGGTGAAACAACGATGGCCGCCAAACTAGTGCCTGTATTCCATGAATAATTAATTCCACCACTTGCTGTAAGCGTAACAGAAGATCCGTTGGAGATAGTAACATCAGGGCCTGCATCCGCTAGCGGATTGGCAAAAACACTCACTGTACAGGAAGCGGTATCCGAACAGCCAGCACCCAGAGAAACGATGACGGAATAAGTACCGGGCACGGAGGTGCTGACAGAAGAATTGGTTGAGCCGGTTGACCATGAATATGTTCCGCCCCCGGATGCCGTGAGCGTTGCCAAACTCCCCGAACAAACATTCTGGCATGAGATGCCTGCCGTAGCTTTTGCAGTCACAATAACTGAAGAAGATGCAGTACTTGTCCCGCAGGAATTTGTCACACTGACAGAATAAGAAGTGGTTGCCGTTGGCGACACGATGATCGAACTGCTGGTTGCCCCTGTACTCCAGGAATAATTTCCTCCTCCCGAAGCAGCCAACGCTGCAGAACTTCCTGAACAGATAGTTACCCCCGAAGAGATCGAAACTGTTGGCTGCACATCCACCATAATGGAGATCATTGCAGACCCCCCGCATGCGCTGGAAGTATCCATAACTGAATAAGAAGTTGAAGAAGTAGGAGAAACAATAATGGATGTTGCTGAACTTCCTGTGCTCCATGTATAACTGCTGCCTCCGGACGCGGTAAGCGTTACAGAATTTCCTGCGCAGATAGTTGTGCTGCTTGCTGTTGCGGTGATGGTAGTTGAACTACCCATAGAAAATTCCCACCAGTCATTATGAAAAACATTGCCCAGGCTATATCCTGTGCCCAGATAGGCCTTGTTGTTCACTACAAAAGCGGGAGCATCACATCTTCCGATAGCCGGAAGTGCTGATATCGTACTCCATGAATTCGCCACCGGATCATACTGCCAGTAATTATTATAATATCCTCCTGAGCCGTCTGTGCCTAATCCTAAATACCCCATTCCGCAGAGAGAAAAACCTGTTGCTCCGTATCTGCCCGCTCCTGGAAAATTTGCTTTCTGTGTCCATGCATCGGTTGTGGGGTTATACTGCCAGAGATCGTTCCATCCATTGGCGCCTGTTCCCCAATAGGCAAAATTACCGATCACAAAATTAGCACGGTCAAGATCTGAGCGGACTCCTCCGGGGAAATTTCCCATTTGTGTCCAGGTGTTTCCAGCAGGATCATATTTCCAAAAATCTTTTTTCTGAACAGTGCCATCATCTCCGGTACCGGCATATCCAAAATTACCTACAGAAAATCCGCTGGCTATTGCCCGTGCCGTTCCGCCAAAGTTTGCAACTTGTGACCAAGTGTTTGCTGCCGGATCGTATTTCCAGAAGTCATTATTCTTTACGGCAGCATCTTGCCCGGTTCCGGCATAACCAAAATTTCCTATGGAAAACCCAACCGCATATCCTCTTACTCCTCCACCAAAATTTGCTTTTTGTGTCCAGGTGTCTAAAGTAGGATCATATTCCCAGAAATCCTGGAAATAAACACCTGCATTGCCGAATCCTGTCCCGAAATATCCTTTGGCACCGATCGTAAATGCCACCGCAGTGTTTCTTCCTGCTCCCGGAAAATTTGTTTTTGCGGCCCAGGTGCCTTGAGCCGATGTTTGTTCAGAAATTGATAAGAGAAAAAAACATGAATATAAAAAGCAAAATATTTTTTTGTTTTCTGCCCCGAAAGTATATTTGAAAAAAAACAGGATGAGAGATCGCATTTACTTATAATATTTCAGCTGAATGTCTTTCCCTTCAAAAACTGCATACGAAAAGTAGTTGACCCATTCGCCGAGGTTTATGTAACGGGACACCCCTTCCCCCGCCTTCCCCGAAGGGGAAGGAGCCAAGGCGTAATCCACAGGAAGATGACGATGACCGAAAATTAAGTAGTCAAAATGCTCTTTTTTCAAAACTTCTCTTGAATAGGTAACAAGCCACTCCTCTTCTCCATGAAAATGTAGTTCCTGTGTGAGCTTACGGCTTTGCCCTGACCAGAACTGAGCTATGCTCATTCCAAGATTGGGATGGATGCGTGCAAATAACCATTGGCATATTTTACTTGCAAAAACCATTTTGATGAATTTGTAACCATAATCTCCCGGACCAAGGCCATCACCATGTGCCAAATAAAATTTTTTTCCGTTTATTTCTCTCGTAATTGGTTTTCGGTAAATAGTCAGATTGAGTTCTTTCGGCAAATAATCAAACACCCACATATCATGGTTGCCTGTGAAGTAATGAAGTTTTATTCCTGAATCACTAAGTTCTGCCAACTTTCCAAGCAAACGGACGAACCCTTTGGGAATTGCCTTGCCGTATTCAAACCAAAAGTCAAATACATCACCCATCAGGTAAATTTCAGACGCATCTTTCTTTATTGAATCGAGAAAGGCAACGATCTTTTTTTCGCGAACCAGGCTTTTTTCATAGTCGGGTGCACCCAGGTGGAAGTCGGATAGAAAATAAATGTTAGCCACAGATCGCAAAGATAAGTTTCTTGATATCATGAAGATTTACCAACGGGAATGAAAAGGAAAAATTGCTTACCAAAATACTATTACTTGGCCGGCAGCTCCCGCTCCACCAGTTCCACCCGTTCCGCTATCGCAAGATCCTCCGCCACCGGCCCCTGTATTCACGATTGCATTTTGCCCGCTGGTACTACCGAACCCTCCACCGTTGCCTCCACCAATTCCACCACCACCACCACCGGCGGCGACTGTGCCGGCCATCACCCCACCCGCTCCGCCACCTCCAGCTCCGTTTGTAGCAGAGTTCGTCTGGGCCGGGCTCGCACCCGCACTATATCCGCCCGATCCACCAGAGCCCAGTGTGCTATTTAAATATCCACCACTTCCTAAACCACCCGCCCCGCCATTACCACCACTCGTTCCTCCAGTGCCAAAACCACCAGTTCCTCCGGTTGCTGATATCACGGTAGGCGAGCCAAAGCTCGTAGTTCCGCCGGCAACTCCGGGTGTTCCTGCCGCTCCTCCCGTTCCGATAGTTACCGCGTGGGTGGCAGCAGGCGTCACGGTATAGGTTCCTTCTGCGTAACCACCACCACCACCACCGCCACCACCACGATTTCCAAGGCCGGCCGCAGTAGCACCGCCACCACCACCGCCCCAAACCTCAACTTTGATAACAGTTACTCCTGCTGCAACAGTAAAAGTTCCACTGGCGCTGAACAGTTGCCAATTAGTAAAACACCCACCGCCACCGATGGAAGTAAGTGTTTGCCAACTCCCCTGACCATTTGCATCAGACGTAAGAACTTTATTAAGGCCCTGATTCGTATCTACAATTTTTATCGTGGAGCCGGAGGTACCATCTACTTCTATTTTAGCAGCAGGGGTGATCGTTCCCACTCCGATATTTCCATTCTTGAAGGTAATGTCAGCTCCGCCCCCTCCGAATTTATAACGTATCTCATCCCATGTTTGCGCGATGTAACCATTCGCGACTCCACCCCCGATATAATACCAGGCTGCATTGCTGTTAAAAACAATTTTCGTCTCTGCAAAAAGGTCAGAAGAAAATCTTCCTGTGCCCGCAACGTCCAGAGTCTTTCCAGGAGTAACTGTCCCAACGCCCACATTGCCACCCAGCGGCTGCAAAGCAAGATGGCGGTAAGCAAGTATACTTCCCCCGGAATATTCAGGCACATCAATCACACCGTATTGATTTGCAAGCGTACCGCTGTTCGTGTACAATCCAAGTCGGAGCTTAAGTGCATCGGTACTGGCATCCAGCGATTTGATCTGAAAAATATTCTGAAGAACGTTTGTACTGGTTTTTGAATTGCTCCCTTTCACATCCAGCAGGGTCCCGCTCTCGGCAGTACTTCCATCTGTGTTGATGCCGATATTCTGCCCAAGCAATGAGTTGCAGTTGACTAGAACTGTCAAGATCACTGAAATTATTTGGGGCAATCTTTTCATAAGAGAAATTAAACCGACACCAGCTACAGGTTTTATCTTTTCAAAGATACTTATTTTACATAAATTCCCCAGACTCCGTTACCTCATCTATGGGATTACCGAATTAAGCTCACATTACCTTTTTTCTTCAGCTGGTCTGCATTTTTCAATACCGCCTCGAGGTAGTACACAAACACCGCGGTGTTTAGTAAATCATTCTTGTACGTTCCATCCCAGCAAAAAGTTTTGTCGGCCGATACAAACACCTCTTCGCCCCATCGGTTATAAATCCTGATAGTGAATTCATCAATACAATCCGTAATTCCCTGCAGGCAAAGAACATCGTTCTCCATGTCTTTATTAGGTGAAAAAGCACTCGGGATAAAAAAGGCAGGAACGTTGATACCGGTGCAAGGATCCGGCAGTTCAACAAAAACAGTTACAGAATCCAGGCCGGTACATCCTGAGGCATCTGTAATGACAACCGTGTACGTGGTGGTTGCCGAAGGGGCCACCGTGACGGACGAAGTTGTCTCACCGGTGTTCCATAAATAATTGCCGGTTCCGGATGCGGTCAGCGTTGCGGAATCTCCTGCTGTGATGGTCAGATCGGATGAGACCGTTATAGTCGGCCCTCCAACTGAGCTTACCATGACCGTTGCTGTTTGCGTACATCCGTTCGCATCTGAAACAGTTACGGTGTAACTTCCGGAACTCAATCCCGAAATTGCTGAACTTGTCTGCGAGACCGGATCCCAGAAATAGGAAAAAGCGCCAGTGCCGCCTGATGCCAACACCGAGGCAGAACCGCTGCTGGCGTTACATGCAGAAGGCAAAGACGAAGGAACCGCTGTAATAATAGGTGGCTGGGTGATCGAGATCATCTGCAGGGCAGTACATCCCGAAGCATCAGTAACCAATACAGAATAAGTGCCGGCCGATAAACCAAAGGCCGAAGCGTTTGTTCCTCCAGAGGGTGACCAAGCATATGTATACGGTGAAGTTCCACCGGAAGGTGCAACACCTGCACTGCCATTATTAATCCCATTACATAAAATATTTGCCTGGTTCGCAATAGTTACGGATGGGTTTCCCGTTGAAGCAACGCTCACCGTTGCCGTTTGTGTACAACCGTTTGCATCCTGAACTATCACAGAATAATTTCCTGCTACAAGGCCGGTAGCTGCCGCGTTTGTTCCGCCAATTGGTGACCACGAATAGGTGTAAGGGGATGTTCCTCCCGAAGGAACAACCGATGCAGCGCCTGTGCCCGCGGCACATCCCGATGGAGAAGATGAAATGCTGTATGACAACACTGCCGGTTCTGTAATTGTAACTGCCTGAATATTGCTGCAGCCGGCTCCATCGGTCACCGTAACAAAATAATTTCCTGCGCTAAGTCCGGTAGCCGCGGAGGTCGTACCTCCCGAAGGAGACCAACTATACGTATAACCGGGCGTTCCTCCGCTGGCTGTGACAGAAGCCGAGCCGGAATTTCCCCCGCTGCATAAGACATTTGCCTGGCCTGCCAAAGAAACGAACGGGGCTCCGGAATTTGTAATACTTACCGTTGCAACTTTCATACAGCCGTTAGCATCGGTAAGCACACAGGTATAATTCCCAATTCCAAGTCCGGTTGCAATGTTATTTGTTCCACCCGTTGGTGACCATGCGTAAGTATATCCGGATGTGCCGCCAGTTACCGTGACTGTCGCTGAACCTACGCTGCTTCCGCAACTTGCCTGAGTGGCAGTGGTAGTTGCACTCAATGCTGCCGGCTGCGCAATGCTGATGGTTTGCGTTGCGCTGCAGCCACCCGCATCAGTTATCAAAACCGTGTAAGTGCCGGAACATAAACTACTGATAGTATTTGTAGTCTGTCCGGAATTCCAGGAATAAGAATAAGGAGAAGTTCCGCTGCTAACAGTTACGGAGGCAGAGCCAGTACAAGAACCATTGCATAAAATATTCGACTGTGCAGGTATAACGGAAAAGCCCGAAGAAGCAGAAATGGTAACTACCATCGTGGCAGTATCTGAAGAAGACGCGTAACACAAATTATTTCCTGTCGATACGATCAGCGTAACGGTATAGGTTCCGGCAGCTGAAAAAGTATGTGAAGGGTCCTGAAGCGCGGAGGTGTTTGCGCCCCCCGAAGCAGGGTCTCCAAAATTCCAGCTCCAGTTTCCTACAGGGCCGGAACTGCTATCCGTAAAAAAGACAGTGAGTGAATTGCAAGAGGTCAGTGAATCGCTGAAGAGGGCCTGCACATTGAAACACGGAAAAGAGGCCATATCACTTTTGCTGAACACGGGGCCGGGAGCAAAGGAAGAGACCAGGTGCGATGAGTTAGTCGTCAGATCAATCACCGACAGGTCACCCGTGGTGGTTGATCCACCGGTTCCGTAAATATTTCCATCCGAACCAACGGCAGCTCCACCGTAGGTTCCCGAAGGCAGAAATACTGTGCCCGGGTAGCCGGGGTCAACCACTCCATTCGTATCGACCTTCATATCTCCGATATACAAATGACAATCTTTCGGATTGAAAACAACATCCAGAAAACCATTTACAATATTCAAAGGATATGGTCCCTTCACCACTGTGCAAGATGAAATATTATATGCAACCAGTTGTCCGGTCTGGATCGTCCAGTATCTTCCCAGATGATCAAAACACCCATACAAACTTTGTCCGGCCAAAGTGCATACTGTTGTAACAGATCCTGCCGATGTAATTCGCTTGAGCACATTCCAATCCTTATAATATAAGTAATGATCGATAGGGTTTGCACCAAGCCCGTTATGCTGCTGGGTGCTCATCGGAAACATGACAGTAACGCTTGGCGTAGCGGTCGTATAATTCGTTATATACGAAAGCGAGCCGTACTGCGCACCCGTTTCCTGAAAAAAGTACAAGCGTTGTCCGTTATCGCAAGGAAATGTTTGCCCGAAAACAGAAAAAGAAATCAAAATAAGCAAAAAAGCCAGTCCGGAATTTCGATAGAACTGCATCGATATTTTTTTACAAAGATAAATTCCTCACCAGGTTGAACGGATTCATCTGGTGAATATTGAATGTAAAGCGGATCATTCTTAACGTACGTTTTAATCCGTATTTATCAGGGTCATCTCCATTGGGAGGAGTAGCCAGATCAGGATTGTTTAGATAAAATACATCACGCATGTCATTGGACATCAGCAACGGGATGTACACCTCGATATAATTTTTTATGATCGGGAGATAAATTCCAGCATCGTATAATACATCTTCACGAAGAGCGGCTTTCTGCGGGATGATATTTATATCGGCAAACAACTTGAAGCGAAGTTTCCCCGGCAAGGGGCATTTGAGGTTTATTGCTCCGAGCCATTGGTTGGTCTTGCCGAGTGGAGTATATACTTTCATATTGCCTTCTGCTTCCACAAACTGATGAGACATAAATCCGCTCGCTTCACTTCTGCCTAAGAAAACATTATCATATAAATAATCGTGTGCGCCTGTTGAGCCGCTTGCGTTAAAAAAATAATTGCCGTCATTCAATTTAGTTGCATCGATAAAATATCCTGCATAAAAACGAATATCGAGTGCTTTGTCCTTCTTTTTGAATGTTATTTTATAATTTGCTGTAACAGCGCTTTTCACAAAACTCTCTCCTTCCTGAACATTCAACGCCACATTATAAGGATATATTTTCCGAGTATCGTTCAGAGAATACGTAAAATCATTAATTACTACGTGTGTAGTGTCATACTGGTAAACAGGAGGTGAAAAAGAATAATCTCCAACCGAAACCTCTTTAAAAATATTGACCTGACGGATTCGTAAAGTTTGCTTTACGGTGCTTCTCAAATGTTTTCTCTTGAGCTCAAATGTGAGATCGGGAGTGATCTTGTTAAAATTTAAATTGGGAAGATCATACCGACTATATGCATAGCGTTCCCCATTCACACCAAAACGGATCGTTTGAAAAATACTGTTCGGATGAATATTATAATGAATGCTTGCCCCACCTGCCAGGTCTTTATTGGCATAACTGTACATGGGCATAAGTTGCCATTCCAGTTTTTTCTCAATCAGCAGGTTATTGTAGAACAAAGCACCAAACATAAAGTGATCGTATTCATTCCATCCAACAACGGGCGCCCAGAACAATTGCGTTTTATCCGTGTTGTTTACCACACCAAACATGTGGATATTCAATGGCTCCATCTTTTTGAAAAGGCCTTTCATCTTCAGGGTATTATTCTGGCGGTTGATGTCGGGTATTTTGTTTTGAGCGTCAATTTTTAAGATATCAAGAGCCCCACCCTGACCCTCCCCTCCAGGGAGGGAAAAGTTTATAGTTTTCTTTCCCTTAAGACCATCATACCATTGTGTAGAAATAATTTTTCCGTCTTTAGTGGTTGAAAGGCTGAAAGGTGAACTTATTTTTCCTTTGTTCTTTATTTTCACTTCCAAATTTTTGTCGTCTATTTTTTTTGCAGAGCAAATTTTATAATCCACCTGATTCGTTGTCTGTATAATATCTTTAAAGAACCAGCTCAGGTCTTTTCCTGAAACTTCTTCGTACACCTTTTTAATGTCAGGAGGATAAGGATGGTGGAACTTCCATTTTTCAAAATAGGCCTGCGCGCATTTGTCGTACATTTCTTCTCCAAGATAAGCCTGCAAATAAGCCAGTATCACAGCTGTTTTTCCATATACGATCGTACCGTAATTGATAGATGTGTATTCACTCGAAGTCATATCCACGGGTTGATCGAGTTTTCTCACAGCATTAAACCTATATCCGAGATCAAATAGCGTAGATTCGTCCAGGTTCGGAACTCCCAAAAGCTTTCCGATGTTGATCGGAAGTCCGCCTATATTCGCCTGCATGTCAGACTTAACAGAATCTTTGGGATACTTTTTTTCCATGTAGCGATTCTCGTTGAAAGAATTTATTCCTTCGTCCATCCAAGCATGGTCGCGCTCGTTCGAGCCAAGAATTCCGTAAAACCAGTTGTGCCCTACTTCGTGTGCAATTACCCGGTCAAGTTCATTATCACTTCCTGCGCCACCAATCACCGTGATCATCGGATATTCCATTCCTCCTCCGGCACTCAAAGCGCCATCAACGGCAGTAGCATGCGGATAGGGATAATCACCATTCCACAAAGAATAATAATAAACCGCATCGCTCACATACTTGGCAGCCTTCTTCCAGTATTCACCATACAGATTTGTGAACATCACCCAGGTATCCACTTTATTTTTTGAATGCGGAAGCTCAACTACATCGTGCAGCACATGGTAACGTTTGTCGGCAAACCACCCGAAGTCATGCACATTGGAAGCCTGGAAGCGAAGTGTTTTCATTTCGGGAGAAGAGGCCGGAGTGGCAGTATCATGCGGATTATATTTTTCTATCGCTTTTGTTTCTTCGGCATTTTTCATCAGCCAGGCTGTTTCTTCTTCCCCGTTCACCATCGTACCGGTTGCACCCAACACATAATTTTTAGGCAGGGTGATGCTCACATCAAAACTTCCGAACTCGGAATAAAATTCTCCCTGATTTAAATAAGGGATGTTGTGCCATCCGTATTTATCGTACACCGCAGGTTTGGGATACCATTGCGTGATCTGGTACTGCTGACCAATGTGTCCCAGCCGTGAAAAAATTCCAATGGGTACTTTTACATGAAAAGGAGTGGTGATGGTAATTTTTGCTCCGGGTTTGAGCGGCTCGTTCAAAATTAATTTGCACATATCAATGCTCGGGCCGTTTTCTGTTTTTACGGACTGTCCGTTCACTTTAAAATCAAGCTGATCGATATAGCCCCGATCTCCGGGAGAAGCAAAATAATATTTCTTGTTTCCTTCTTCGGTTAATTGTATTCCGAGTGGAGTGTTATTGTTTTTGTATCCGTTTGGCCAAAGGTGAAACCATATAAAGGTCAAATCATCGGGGGAATTGTTGATATACTCTAAACTTTCATCAGCAGCCAACTCATGCTTCTTATCATTTAGCGTAACATTTATTTTGTAACTAACTTCCTGTTGAAAGTAAGGACGCGCATCCTGCGCAAAGGCAGATGGCTGATGGCAGAAGGCTGATGGAAATACAAATGCAAAAAAAAGCAGAAGATTTTTTTTCATCGAAGACGTTTTGGTGGTTAACAAAGATAAAGGTAATTACTGATGAGGATAACCTGCATTAAAACAGTAATAGTTAAAAAGTGTTAAAGTGCATTCTTGTTAGGATAACGGGTCAGTTACGATTTCGTATTCTCTGTGCGACCTCTGTGGGCTGCATCTCTGCGTGCTCTGCGGTTAAAGGCTGTTAAAAATACAGAAACCGCCGAGAGCACAGAGAAAATACACGCAGAGAACACAGAGAGAACCAAACTGACCCACTACGCTAGTTGGTTTCCCTACAAAACCACCCCAATAAATTTCTATCTTCGTGAACTTATATTTGCAGATGTCTGTTTACGATAAATACGAACCCGTCATAGGTCTGGAGGTGCACATCCAACTGCTTACCAAAAGCAAAGCATATTCTTCTGATTCTACCGAGTACGGATCGTTGCCAAATACGAACGTAAGCGTCATCACGCTCGGGCATCCCGGCACCTTGCCGAGGGCAAATAAAAGAACGGTTGAGTTTGCTGTGAGATTGGGGATTGCCTGCAACTGCAACATCACACGAGAAAACCAGTACGCACGCAAAAATTATTTTTATCCGGATATGCCGAAGGGCTATCAAATCACACAAGATAAAACTCCGATCTGTACGGGAGGATGGATAGAATTACCGGCCCCCCTCAATCCTCCCAAAGGGGGGAAGCCTGAGAGTGGAGCACACACGAATATCCCCCCTTCGGGGGGCGGGGGGGCTAAACGCATCAACCTCACACGCATTCATTGGGAAGAAGATTCCGGAAAAAGCATGCATGACCAGGATCCCGAAAATACACTGATCGACCTGAACCGTGCCGGTGTTCCGCTACTGGAAATGGTGAGCGAACCTGAAATTGCTTCGGGAGAAGAAGCCTACAAATATTTAACGGAAGTAAGAAAGCTGGTCCGCTACCTCGATATCTGCGATGGAAACATGGAAGAAGGAAGCCTGCGATGCGATGCGAATATTTCGGTACGATTGAAGGGTGTGAAAGAATTCGGAAAACGTGTGGAAGTAAAAAACATGAACTCCATACGCAATGTGCAGAAAGCGATCGATCATGAAATAAAAAGACTGATTGATCTTGCAGAACGAAAAGAAGATTTTGAACAGGAAACAAGAAGTTTTGACGCCACAACAGGCACTACGTTCTCTATGCGCTCTAAAGAACAGGCGCACGACTACCGTTATTTTCCGGAGCCGGATCTGCAGCCCGTTCTGGTTGAGCAGAATTATATTGATGAGGTAAGAAAAAATCTTCCTCCCCTGCCCGATGCGCTTTTCAAAAAATATACAAAGGAATTCGGGCTTTCAGATTATGATGCCGGAGTGCTTACGGATACAAAAGAGATCGCCCTTTATTTTGAGAAGCTTGTTTCACACACGAGTAATTACAAGCAAGCCTCAAACTGGGTGACAGGTTCTGTAAAATCATACCTGAATGAAAAAGCGGTGGAGATCGATCAGTTCCCCCTATCAACAGAACAACTTTCTGAGCTGATAAAAATTGTGGAAGATGGAAAAGTAAGCCACTCGGCCGCTTCCCAAAAAATATTTCCGGCCCTTGTTGTCGATCCAAAAAAATCTCCTATAAAAATTGCCGAAGAGATGAACCTTATCCAGGAAAGTGATTCCGGCTCACTCACTGAATTTGCAAAGCAAGCTATTGCAAAATACCCTGAGAAAGTAGCGGAATACAAAACCGGAAAAGTGGGATTGATAGGCCTGTTCATGGGAGAAGTAATGAAACTCTCCAAAGGAAAAGCAGATCCGAAAATTGCAAATCAAATTGTAAAAGAAATGTTGGATAAAAATTAATATTATGAAAAACAAATCCCGCTTCTGGCTTCTCCGAAGGAGTCCTTATGGACTGGCTCTATGCTTCTGGCTTCTGTTTCTTTCCTGTGGAAATAAAAACAATGACAGCTTCCAGATAAAAGGAAAACTCACAAATAGCGCAGGTGAATTTATTTCGCTTGTGAATGTGAATTCCAACCAACCGAAAACTATTGATTCGGCCAAAGTGGATGAGAACGGAGAATTTATTTTCACAAAAAAAGTTCCGGAAAAAGGATTTTACAGCCTGCAGATCTCCGTTTCTAATTACGCCACCATTATTGCCGACAGTACAGAGAAAATAACCATTGAAGGCGATGCAAAACACCTAAGCGAGAGCTGCAAAGCAAGCGGCTCAAAAGATTCCGAATTGTTTTCAGTATTTAACAGCTCAACAAAAAAAACATTCAAAGAAATGGAAGCTGTGCGCATGCAGCAGGATTCCATACGCCGGGTGTTTGAGGCGTATATGAACACCACCAAAGATTCGATCACCGTAAATGCGTTCTCAAAATCGCTGGAGCCCATATTCAATTCTTACTCTGACAAATACCGAAAACTGGCGGATGAAGTAAGCGTGTACATTAAAAAATTCATTGACGAGAATACTTCTTCGTTTGCTTGCCTTGCCGCAGTACAGATGCTGAACCCTGACAAAGACATCGTCTATTTCTCAAAAGTGGCTGATGCGCTTACGACAAAATATCCAACCATTGAAACGCTTAAAGGGTTTAAAGCTTATGTGGATGGAGAAAAACGTCTTTCTGTCGGAATGCCCGCTCCTGAAATAACCATGAACGATAAAGACGGCATGCCACTTTCTCTTTCGTCCATGAAAGGAAAAGTGGTGATCGTTGATTTCTGGGCATCGTGGTGCAAGCCCTGCCGTGCAGAAAACCCTTTTGTGGTTTCGCTCTACAACAAATACAAGGATAAAGGACTTGACATCTTCAGCGTATCGCTCGATTTCAAAAAAGATGCCTGGTTGGGCGCCATAGCACAGGATAAGCTCACGTGGAAAAACCACGTATGCGATATGAAGCAATGGCAATCACCGGTGGTAGCGCTTTACGGCTTCAGCGGCATTCCCTTTGCCTGCGTGCTTGATAAGAACGGAAACATTGCCGGAAAAAACCTGCGAGGACCCGCACTGGAAGAAAAGATCAAGGAGTTGCTGAAATAAAATACGTTCCCGCTTTACCAGGCGCCTGTTTTAGGTTTGGGTTTGAATAA
>JAHEYK010000109.1 GCA_023251625.1 Bacteroidota bacterium | reverse complement strand
ATGAGGCATTGAAAAACCCAAAGCAATAATTTTTCATTTCCGGAACTGTGGAGCCGTCTGCCTGCCTGGTAAAAAATTTTTGATTTGAAAAAGTTACCCCCGCTGTGATTCCGACACCTTGGAAGAATTGTGCATGGCAGATGTAAGAGGGCAGAAGGCAGATGGCAAAAAAGAAAAAAGAGATCAAAGTTTTTTTAAACCTTAAACTTTGAACCTTAAACTTTGAACTATGCGCTGACTGCTTCCGCATCTTTATTTATTTTTTTAACTAAACCTTGTAAGACCTTTCCCGGGCCAACTTCCACATAAGAATTTATTCCATCTGTTGTCATTTGCTGAATGGTTTGTGTCCAGCGAACAGGAGCTGTTAGCTGCGCGATGAGATTCTTTTTTATTTCAACCGGGTCCGTAACAGCGCTTGCGGTTACGTTCTGGTAGATAGGGCAAATAGGTTTTGAAAAATTGGTGCCGTTGATCGCTTCCGCCAGTTCTTTTTTGGCAGGTTCCATAAGCGGGGAGTGGAAGGCGCCTCCTACCGGAAGAACCAGCGCGCGTTTGGCTCCTGCAGCTTTCATTTTTTCGCAAGCCGTGTTCACGCCTTTGATGGATCCTGAAATGACCAGCTGTCCGGGACAATTATAATTCGCAGCCACCACCACTTCGCCTGAAGCAGTAATTTCTGCGCAAATATCTTCAACAATTTTATCATCCAGATTTAAAATGGCTGCCATTGTGCTGGGGTGTGCTTCACAGGCCTTTTGCATGGCCATCGCGCGTTTGTAAACAAGAGATATTCCATCTTCAAACGACATTGCATTGGCAGCTACCAATGCAGAAAACTCTCCAAGTGAATGTCCTGCCACAGCATCGGGTTTAAAATTTTCTCCTAAAGTTTTTGCGAGGATCACTGAATGAAGAAAAATAGCAGGCTGCGTAATTTTTGTCTGCTTTAACTCTTCGTCAGTGCCTCCAAACATGGTGCCTGTAATGTGGAAGCCAAGGATGGAGTTTGCCTTTTCAAATAGCGTGCGGGCTGAATCTGACATTTCAAAAAGCTCTTTGCCCATTCCTGAATACTGAGAGCCTTGTCCGGGGAAAATGTATGCCTTCATAAACTTACGAATTACGAATAATACACGAATTTACGAATAGACAGCCAAGCACAAAGTAAGTAACAACAGGTTTTTGCTAACAATAAATTCTTTGCCGGAAGGCTGTTGAAAGTTTACTCCTTCGTAGGAGGTTGAAGGGGATGGCTATTTTTTTATAAAAATATACTGCCCGCCTTCATCGCCTGTATTCTTGATGGACTGGAACTGGGGCGACTGTTCGGAATTATTTGTTACAGGAATTTTTATGGTTGAAAACAGTTGGCTGGCATCGTAGAACTTATTTTGATTGGAAGACAGCGCCTTCAAGAAGTAGAAAGCAAAAACAGAGTGCCCTTCTTTGCCTCCATCCATAACCGGCTCCATCCCCCCCGAGGTAAGCGCTTGGCGTGAGATCAGATTGTGAACTTCCTTGTAATATCTTTCAGAATTTTCAAATGGGACAGAAATGGTATTTCCCCTGAAAATATCACCGCTGAAGCAGGCATCTGCCACTAGTAATGTGTGTTTTGATTTTATTCCTGACAAAAATGTTTGAATGTCGTTGTTTGAAATATAATCGGAGGTGGAATTGCTTTGTGCATCAGCTGGCACCCAATACCCTTTTCCCAGCTGTTGTTTATATTCTCCATGCCCCGAAAAATAGATCATTACATTGTCTTGTTCTTTCACATTGCTTGCCAGCCATTCCATGGCAGTGATGATGCCCTTACGGGTTGCTTGCGCATCGTAGAGTGATTTGACGAAATCCATTTTATATTTTCCTTTCAGAAGCTCTTCCACTGCTTTTGCATCCTTCACCCCATTTTTTAATTGAGGCCATGTGCCGGTGTATTTATCAATGCCGATGATCAGGGCATAGTAGTTTCCAACCTGAATGGTATTGGTCTTAGCAACGTTCAGCCCCTTAAGCGGATCGCCGGTCCCCCTGTAAGTAGCAGTTTCCTGCGGCACCTGCACATTTGCAGCAGAAGATGGCTCCGGTTTCTTTTCCATGGTTGCCTTTGCAGTAGATTGTGCGTTCGGGTTCAGTTCATCCTGCATTTCGATGGTAGCTGTGCCTATTTTTTCGGCAGAAGATTCAGCAAATACATCATGCCACATAATGGTCATGTCGGCAAATTGCATGTCCATCGATTTCTCCGTAGAAACTTGTTCCCAGACAAGATTAAAACCATCGTCTTCGCCTTTCATCAGCATCATAGGTTTGATCCTTGAATTAGAAATAGCATATTCTTTTCCGTCAGGCATTTTCACCGCAGCTTTCACAGGGCTGATGAAACCGACCTTATCGCCTGTGTAAACGCATTTAAACTTTGCTACTGTCTTATCGGTTTTTTTGACCGAACTGAGAAGTGTGCAGTTAAAATTACCAGCTTTAAAATCATTTTGGGAGGCAGGCAATTTGAAATCAGGCCCAGACACATTGTTCCCGCTCAATGTGGCTTTATACAGGCCGTTAACCACATAGGTAAAATTCTTTGCAGTATAGTACTGGGGGCCTTTAAAATCAATAACCCTGGATCCGGATTCATTGGGTTCCAATATCAACCATTTTTCCCTGGGGGTCATTTCATTGCCGTTGATAATGAACTTGCTCTCTTCAACTTTATAAATGATATAATCATTTGTTTTGTTGGTGATCTTTATTTTGAATTTTATAAATGCATCGTTCGCGACCGCGTCCTGGGCACTGATACTTACATAGTCGGTTTCCACTCTGGCATCTTTGTATCTTACTTCTTTTTGTGCAGAAGCTGCATTCACTAAACCTGCTGCCAATAAACCGAACAATAATTTTTTCATGGAATTATATTTTGTTATAGATGAAACTTGCCTTTGTATGACGTTTGCCTGCTTTTAAATGTTACAGTTTGCCGCAGCAATTACGTGATAAATATACAAAGAAAAAAAGAATAGCGAATGACCCCTTATAGGTGGGTGTACAAATTTTACACTAATCGTATTTTTTTTGCCACTAAGCCACCAAGACACAAAGAAGCACAAAAAACAGCCTTGTATTCTTAGTGAACCTTTGTGCTTTAGTGTCTTCGTGGCAATGGCTGTGCAGTTTTTTGTGCACCCTTACAGGTTGAAATAGATGGTATGCTCTTCACCACCTCCGTTGCCGCGCCTATTCTTCTTTTTGAAAAGATGAAGCCTTGGGAAAATATGTTTGCGGACACTCTTTTCACGGTTGGTGTCAGGTGCTGCATGTCCCTGCGATTTTTCCTTGCCCGGCTTAGTTTGTTTGTGTTCAGGGGCCGAATCTCTTTTAGGCATGTCAGATTTGGGTTGCCTTAATTTACCGGGTTTTGGATTTTTCTCTTTGTTTACGTCAAATTTGCTGCGGGTCCTTGGATTTTTATTTTTTCCTTTAAACCAGATGTGCGGCACTTTCAGCATTACATGAAAATCAGCCCCGTAAATATCCCGGCTCGAAACAAGAGGAAGAATATCGGCCATGCCAACGATCAGCGGACCCAGGCGTACACTGGCACCCAGACGGAAGTTTGAATATTTGTTCCAGGAGAATGGCACATATAACCCGAGCCATTTCCAGTCCCAGCGCGGAGTAAGGCTGAGCGTGGTTACCTCATGTATCTTGGATGAAAGGCTTGAATACTGGAACCCGTAATTGATCGTTGAGTTCACATATACATTTTTTCCGGCATAGTAATCTGCCTGCAGGCTGGCAACAGAAGGCAGTGCCATTCTGAACTGATCATCATTGCTATCCATGCTGAATTTTTTCTTCAACGAATCATCAGTGTTTGCAAGAGGTGTAGCACCTGATGAGCCGAAGGACTTTGGATTACTGCCTGCGCCAAGGTCTGCTGTGAAGTCATGTGCATTCCCCGTTTTCAGGTAGGTGATCCACCCCAGGTCTTGCAGGGAAAAGCCGATCTTGTATTTGTATTCATGCATCATGGGTGTAGTATTGGATGACGAAGCCATTCTTGAACGTACATCAGTAAGTTTATGGAATTCATAGGTTGCTCCCAGGTCAACAGCAAAACATGGCTGGCTTCCCATCTTATAACCTAAAGCATCCTTATTGAATTCAAGATTGGATGAATGCCCGTAGTTGACATGTGTGCTCAGAAGTGCAATACTGTCGGTCTTGTCAAACTTTAGGTTGAGATTGTCTACAAAAAGATAGGCTGCATAAATTCCCTGAAGAAATTTTAGTCTGGCTGCAACATTCAGCCGTTCATTGCTGGTTTCTTTGATCGTTTTTCCGTATGTAATACCATATTCGGTCCAGATCATGGCTTGAATGCTTACATGAGGGGAGGGAAGCTGCTGCCCGAACAAAGCACTGTCGGTTGCGCCTGTCATGAGCATGTGCGCCAGGGTTGGATCAATACCATCTACATTCACATACGACCGGGTTCTGCAGGTGAATGCAAAGGCATCTTTATGTTTTGCGCGAATGAACATAAATGATGGTAGCGTGATGTTGGCCGCCAGGAATACAGAAATGGGGTCTCCGCCCGAACGCTGAGTAAGGTAGTTGTTCTGAAAATTTTTGTCAGCGAAGGCCGGATAATTTCCGGTGAACATGCTGCCTGTATGGTCCAGCGCTTTATTCTGAAGCCCGACATAATTATTTCCGAAGGCAACATTTAAGCCGATGATGGTGATGTCCCATTTGCGCGGACTGTTCACGATCAGAGCGGGATTTACATCGATGGAGTTGACACCTGCAAAGGCGCTGTTGGCAAAGCCGAGGTAATCCTGAGAGAAAACAGCAGTAGGCAGCCCGCCTGCCATCAATAAAATCAAAAGAAGTCGGGCAGGCAGACAGTAGACAATAGGCAAGAAATACAGAAGGATCGAAAGTATGTGAGAGGTAATTCTATAACGCATTTTAATGAAGCTTGCCGGAAATTAAGGTCATGAACTCTTCTCTTGTTTTATTGTTATCCATAAATTCTCCGGTGAAGGCAGACGTGGTGGCAACGGAATTTTGTTTCTGCACTCCGCGCATAAGCATGCATAAGTGCTTTGCTTCTATCACTACTGCCACTCCTAAAGGTTTCAGTGTATCCTGAATGCAATCGCGGATTTGCGTGGTCAGTCTTTCTTGTACCTGTAACCTCCTTGCAAAAGCATCCACCACTCTTGGGATCTTGCTGAGCCCCACAATTTTTCCATTGGGAATATATGCGATATGTGCTTTGCCGAAAAAGGGGAGCAAATGATGTTCGCACAGGGAATAAATTTCAATGTCTTTGATCAAGACCATTTGCTTGTAATCATCTGTGAACAAGGCTGATTTCAGGATGTCGGCAGGGTTTATACTGTTTCCGGAGGTAAGGAACTGCATGGACTTTGCGGCGCGTTCAGGAGTTTTTATAATTCCTTCGCGTTCAATATCTTCACCTAAAAGCTGTAATGTTTCTCTATAATGTTTTGCAATTTTATCAGTTGCTTCAACATCGTATTCGTCAATTTTTTTGTAGTTGCCCATGAAAATTATTTACTCGTTAAATCCGAAGTCCGTCTTTCAGCGGACCGAAATATTCAACGTAATTATTTTCTGTTTCCTGTATCTTCACGCAGTGCAGTTCGCAGCCTAATTTTTTAATTGGTGCTTCAATTTGTTTCCAGATCTCAACCGCCAGTGTTTCGGTTGAGGCGAGTTTTCCTTTCATGAAGTCGACATCCAGGTTGATGTTACGGTGATCTAATTTTACGATCACTTTTTCGCGTACGAGGTTGCTTACATCCGTCAAGTTCACAACAAAACTTGTATCAGGGTTCTGTTCGCCTTTCACCGTGACCCAAAGCTGGTAGTTGTGCCCATGCCAGTTCGGGTTGGCGCATTTGCCAAAGACCTCGTTATTTTTTTCTACGGACCAGTCCTCGCGGTACAGCTTATGTGCGGCTGAAAACTGCTCTCTGCGTGTGATGTAAACCATGCTGATTTTTGGAGGTGCAAATATAAAAACTCTGCCCACAGCACACTTTATCCTTCGTATATTCGGAGCATGAAAATTCTGCTCGTTTCTGCCACCAAATTTGAGGTTTTACCCCTTCTTAAAATGGGAGTTAAACGATCTGTTAAAGGAACGGTATCTCATTATCAGTTTGGCAGACATGCGGTAGATGTAT
Organism: Bacteroidota bacterium; assembly: GCA_023251625.1. Lineage (GTDB taxonomy): Bacteria > Bacteroidota > Bacteroidia > Palsa-948 > Palsa-948 > Palsa-948. The sequence goes on along the minus strand of JAHEYK010000109.1, from coordinate 2,681 downwards.
TGATTGCAGGGATCGGCATGACAGCTACTGCTTTTCAATTAGGAAGGACGTTGAATAAAAAATATGATCTTGTTATCAATGCCGGTGTTGCAGGAAGTTTTAAAAGAAATATCCCTCTCGGAACAGTTGTAAATGTGGTCAGCGATTGTTTTGCTGATCTGGGTGCGGAAGATGGGAGTAAATTTCTGACTTTGAAAGAAATGGGATTGGATAATGCTTCAAGCCTGCCTGCCGGCAAGGCAGGTCCCAAGTCCCAAATCCCAAGTTTCAAGGGCGGGAAAGTATTGCTCAGGTTGAAAAAAGCAAAGGGAATAACCGTCAATACCGTTCATGGAAATAATACCAGCATCAAAAGAGTTGTCAGAAAATTTAAGCCGGATGTAGAAAGCATGGAAGGTGCTGCGTTTTTCCTTGCGTGTAATACTGAAAAAATTCCATGCGTGCAGATACGTGCAATTTCAAATTATGTGGAAAGGCGAAATAAGAAAAATTGGCAATTAGCACTTGCTATAACGAACCTTAATGCTTTGCTTTATAAATTCCTGAACGGAATTTAGTTCTTATCATTCGCAAAGTCCATCACGCAGGTCCACTTTTCTTTTTTGTGAGACTGGATAGAAACGCCGAGGTATTTATATCCTTTATCCATGATGGTTTTACGATGCTCAACCGATGCCTGACCTTCATCAATGAGTAAATGCATGACGATAGACAGTCCGTCTTTGTAGCCGTAATCACAGTTTTCTGCGGTAGCGGTGTATGCACCTTTGAATTTTTTCATCCGAAAGTCATAGCTTTTGTTGTCCGAAGTAAAGTGGCCTATCACTCCGTTTTTTCCTGAATCTTTGGCATGGTCTAGTGCTTCATCCGTGAGATCCTGTTTCACAGTTAATATTTCAACAGGTTTGAATCTCGTGCTAAGATCGTTCTTCAGAGAGCGAGTGAACGAGGTCTCTTTTGTTTTAGCGGAGTCGAGATATTTGGCGCAATAGGTCTTCGCAAAAAGAACCGGATTGAGCCTGACCAGGTTTGTATAGTACACTACTTTTTTTTCTTCGTCAGAATAACCCGCAGCGTCTTTGGCTGAATTTGCTTTTTCAAGAGTGGCTGCATCCCATTTGTCAAAGGGATAATCATTGCCGGGTTTGTTAAATGAGAAAAGCAATGTTGCTGCTGCAAGGAGGAAGAGTATTTTTTTCATAATTATATTTTTTTATTTTGTCATGCTGAGCCTGTCGAAGCATCTATTTTGTAATTTATAGACCCTTCGACAAGCTCAGGGCGACAGCCAGAAATTATTTTAGGTTGTACACCTTTTCACCATTCACAAATGTATAAACTACTTTCACTTTAGGAACGTCATCTATATTGACTTTCATAATATCCTTGTCGAGTACCACAAAATCGGCAAACTTCCCTTTTTCGAGACTACCTTTTTCTTTTTCTTCAAAATTTGAAAAGGCAGACCAAATAGTCATTCCTTTCAGGGTTTCCTCTCTTGTCAGTGCATTCTCCATTTGAAATCCGCCTTCTGGAAATCCTTTCAGGTCTTTACGCGCCACTGCAGCATAGAACGTATACATCGGGTTTATATTTTCTACCGGAAAATCAGTACCCAGAGCAACAATGCGGGCAGACTTTAACAGGTCTTTGTAAGCATAAGCAGATTTCACCCGCTCAGGCCCTAATCTGTCTTTTGCCCAATACATGTCAGAGGTGGCGTGTGTGGGCTGAACCGAGGGAATGATGTTGCAATCCATAGAATTAAAATGAGTGAGAAGAGAAATATCTTCAGCTGTCGATACCTGAAAATGTTCGATCCTCCATCTCTTGTCAAGTTTGGAATATTTATAGGACATGAAACAACGGGCGTAGATGGTTTCCATCATTCGGTCGGCAGAATCTCCTATGCAATGGGTACACATCTGAAATCCTTTATCAAACATTTTCTTCGCCATCTCTTTGAAATATTCAGGTTTGCTCAAAAGAAATCCCTGCTGTTTTGGCATATCCGAATAAGGTTTGAGCAAACAAGCTCCGCGAGAACCCAAGGCCCCGTCTGCATAAAATTTAAATGAGCGCACGTTCATTCGATCTGTTTTGTAAGGGCCGTGCTCTAAATAATGATCGAGGTTTTCTTTGCTATCAGTGAGCATGGCATATACGCGCATTTTCAGTTCTCCGTTCTTCTGCATCTCGTCCATCAGGTCAACAGTTTGCTTGTCTAATCCGGCATCGTCAACAGTTGTTAAGCCAACTGCAAAACAATCTTTTTGTGCGGCAAGCAATGCAGCGCGTGCTTCTTCTTTACTTGCCGAAGGGATTTTACCTGCAACAAGATCAATCGCATTGTCTACCAGTATGCCGGAGAGATATTTGAAATCAAGTTTGCTGATGTCGGCGTCTTTCAGATCCACGCGGGCTCCCAGCTGCCCTCCATCCACACGTTTCCATTCGGTGATACCAGCCCTGCGTAATGCTTCACCGTTTACAAGTGCTGCATGCCCATCGATCCGTGTCAGGAAAACAGGGGTGTTTGGAAAAAGGGAATCCAGTTTTGCGCGGTCAGGGAATCCTGCCTGTCCGGCAGGCAGGTCTTTTTTATCCCAGTCGTTCTGGTCCCAGCCCCGGCCAACGATCCATTCGGTTTTATTGGCTTTGGAAAAATCAACCACGCGCTG
>JAHEYK010000164.1 GCA_023251625.1 Bacteroidota bacterium | reverse complement strand
GAAGGGCCCGGAGCAGTGAATACTCCCGGGGCGCAGGATACCATCCGGAATAATCTGTTCAAAGGAGGAGATAATGTGATGTATGGCCAGCACACAAAAGTAGATTACAACATTCCGATCAATAAAGTTCCGATGCTTGACTGGGTAACGGCCAACGCGGGATACGGAACGGATTATAAATGGATGAGGGCACTTTATAGCGCAGATTATCTGGGGAACACCATCACCAATGGAAACCAAACCTCTCTGAACGTGCAAGGGAACCTGGTTTCGCTTTACAACAAGATCCCCTACCTGAAAAAAATAAACGCGGGCATCAAAAAACCCGATGATACTAAACCCAAAACAAATCCTAAAGTACCGGTTTCTCCTAAGCCCCTTGACCCGAAAAACCCTGTCGATACGACCAAGAAAAAAGAGAAGAAACCCTTTTTACTTCCTCAGTATGTGTTACGTACGCTTATGATGGTGAAAAATATTTCAGGTACATATACCGGAAGCGAAGGCATGACACTTTCCGGATTTAACGACAGCACCAAATACATGGGAATGGGAACACATAATGGCGGGGCACCCTTTGGAGCGCCCGGGGTTGGATTTGTATTCGGACAGCAGCATGATTTTGGCCCACATCACCTGGGATTTACGGATTATGCAAAAGAAAATAATTGGCTGAAGCATGCAGCCACACTCAACGTGCCGTTTACTCAGAACATCACATCGAACATAACCGCCCGCGCGAATGTGGAACCTATGCCTTCTTTTAAAGTGGAGCTTACCGCCAACCGGAATTATTCCAAGAACGTTAGTGAATTTTTCAGATGGGGCTTCGATGGGACTGATTCTAATTTTGTGCATCAAAGTCCTCTCGAGAGCGGTAACTTCAGCATGTCGTTCATCACGGTAGGCACGGCCTTTGAAACCGTAAATAAAGATTATCAATCAAACGCATTCGGCACATTCCTCATGAACCGGCATGTGATATCGCAGCAGATGGAGAATCAATATAAAAATTCAACAGGAACATTTGTTGCCAACGACAATCAGACGTATTACAACGGGTACGGGCCTAATTCCCCCCAGGTGATGATGCTGGCATTCCTTTCGGCCTATTCGAGCCAGAATGCAACAAAATATTCGCACAATCCTTTCCCGAGCATGCCTTTACCTAACTGGCGGATAACATGGGATGGATTATCCAAATGGAAACCACTCAAGAAAAGTTTTAAAACAGTCACGCTTAGCCATGCTTACCGTTCTTCGTACAGCTATTCATATACGAACAATATGTTATCCGGGTTGACGGCCATCGGGCAAACGCCTGTCATGTATGATGAGAACAACGACTTCATCTTTTACCAGCAGATAAGTTCGGTTTCTATTGCAGAGCAGTTTGCTCCGCTTATCAAAGTGGATGTGACCATGCAGAATAGCTTTCAGTTCAACATAGCCTATAAAAAGGACCGTAACCTTGCACTCAGTTTTGCGAACAACCAGATGACCGAGGTAGACAGCAAGGAGATCGTATTTGGTACCGGCTACCGCTGGAAAAATCTTGAGTTGAAAATACCATTTACAAAAAGCAGCGCCAAGCCCATCAAAAGCGACCTGAACGTAAAAATTGATTTTTCAATACGCGAAAATCTGACCATGATACGCAAGGTGGATGAGCAGGTGACCCAGCCCACGGCAGGACAAACCATCTATTCGCTCAAAACATCGGCAGACTATATGATCACGCAGCGCATCACGGCAAGATTGTTCTTCGATTATTTATTTACGGATCCCCGCATTTCTACCAGCTTTAAATCATCGAATACAAATGGAGGGATCAGCCTTCGCTTCTCGTTGACGTAGTAAAGAAGATCATAATTACGAAGACTGTCCCCCTCCCCGAGGGGGCAGGCGAACAAAAACTAAATAACTATCTTTGACGGAGCAATAGTTTATAATGAAAGCAATAAAAAAATATTCACTTTTTCTTTTTACGCTTTTTGTTGTCCTAAGCGGGGCTGAAGCGGCATTTTCTCAAGTGAAAACCCCCGTCAAATGGAGCTTTTCCCTGAATAAAATTTCTGATACCGAAGCGGAACTTATATTTAAAGCAGTCATCGATGAAGGCTGGCACATGTATTCCATCACCCAGGTGAGCGATGACGGCCCCATTGCAATAACATTTGATTTTGAAAAGAGCCCTAAGTACGAATTGAACGGCAAGATGAATGAGCCGAAACCCCACCAGGAATATGACAAGACGTTTGAAATGAACGTGAGCTTTTTTGAAAAAGGGGCCATCTACAAACAAAAGGTAAAACTTTTATCGGCAGAATCATTTTCCATAAAAGGCTCCATACGTTTCCAGGCCTGTGCGGAGGTTTGTGTTTTGCAGGATAAAGATTTTGAATTTAAGATCGAAGGGAAGGGAGGAAAGACCGCCACAGATTCACAGATTATAAAAAAAGATTCTGATACATCTGCGAAAATAATAGCACCTGATACTGCTCAAAGAACATCTGTAGCAGTAGTTGACGATGAAAACTTCAACGACAGCTGCGGCTCGGTGGGTGGAGATGAATACAACGGACTTTCAGCCTGGGCCATTTTTATTCAGGGATTGATAGGGGGATTGCTTGCGTTGTTAACCCCCTGCGTATTTTCGATGATCCCGCTCACAGTAAGTTTTTTCATCAAGCAAAGCAAGGACAGAGCAACCGGAATAAAAAATGCGAGCATCTATTCCGTCTCCATTGTTTTAATTTATGTAGCACTGGGATTTATCATCACCAAAATTTTTG
>JAHEYK010000012.1 GCA_023251625.1 Bacteroidota bacterium | reverse complement strand
AGGAATTTTGATCGAAGCAGATAGCCCTATTATGGGAATTGCTCAGCAGATAATTGAAAAAAGTATTTAATCAACTCAATAAGTCCCAAGTATCAAGTCCCAAATGCCAAATTACAAGAAGCAGCCAACATTTTTACAAAACCCTGAGACTTTGAACTTGGAACTTGGAACTTGAGACTTCGTTGTTTATTCCTCATGCCCCTTAGGCGCTTTCGCGTTCTTCCACTTCTGCTCCGTTTCCTCCTGAACTAGCTTGAGGGAATCAGCCACTTGTTTATTCATCAAACGGTTCAGGTCCGGTTGGCCGGCATTTACCCAGGCCGTGTACCAGAAACTACCTACATCAAGTATGGCATCGCGCATCCTGCGTTCTACCATTCCGTTCAACATTTCGTTGTAAGCAGCCGAATATTCTTCGGAATAAACCTTTTTACCCTTTTCAATAGTATATTTTTTATCCGGATCCCACTTTTTATTGAGGCGGGCTTCAAAATTTAAAACAGAATCTTTTTCAGAATAGCTGTCTTTTAGTATCTTCCATATCTTATCATTTATTTTTTCAATATACCGAGCTCTTCCGGTAAACAGTTCCCACTTATCAAAAAATAATTCGGGCAAACGCGATTCCCAGAAACTGTGTATACCATGCTGGTTGGTCAATTGGCCGTTGTAATTTTCTGTGGTGTGAAGAGGAACGTGGGCATCCTCTATATAATGTCCAAGATTTGCAGATACATACAGAACTTTATCGGCATTTTCTTCTTTGAACGCTTCAGTAAGGCGGTGCACCATCTTTTCCATATACCAGGGAACAATCCCATAGGCATTGAGCGAATCCTCCGAATATTTTTTTACCGCGTCTTTCCAGTGTTTAGGAATAGAATCGAATGGATGTTTTCCCTGCCCGACTTTATTTGATCCTATGGACGGCAGGCGGGCATAATGGTCAATGTCTATATAATGCCTTGCTCCTTCCTCAGGATCCGAATACCTGCGCCTGTCAGGGTCTGTTGCATGTTTGGTGATGTATTCAATATTTTTTTTGTAAAACCCGATCATTTCAGGAGGAAGCGTGAACACCGCGAGCTGATTTATTTTTTTATGTGCGAAGAAACCCCAGGTGAATGCCGGAGCACAAGGCAAAAGGCAAAAGGCAAAAGGCAAAAGGAAGAAAATAAATTTGCGAAACACAGTAAAGTAATTTTTGTAAAGATAAAACGATTAGCGGATTGAATAATTACCGGGAGATAACGATCTTTTTGACTGCAGTTCCTTTGTCAGTACTGAGATGCAGGAAATAAATTCCGTTTGGGTGAAATGACAGATCGATTTGCTGATGCGAAGATGTAAGTATCTGCTGAAGGATACATTCTCCATACACGTTATAAATCTTTATTTTTAAATTTTCCAATTGATTCGTTGTCAGATTGAATTTTCCGATTGAAGGATTTGGAAAAATTGAAATATCATGTTCAACCGAATTGTAATTAACACCGGCAATACCGCATCCTAAAGCATTAAGTAAAGGGGCGCGTGGTCCATTAAGCGTAGTCCACATCTTTGCTTTTTGCCCGGGGGTGAAAAAACATAGGCAAGCATCCTCACCGTAAGACATAAAGTTTTTGGCAAGCAACGAATCCGGAAGGCCACAGCATGTATCATTCCAAAATTGCCCGCAAGATGCTGAGCCGCTTTGAATGGGAGTATCAGATATCCCATCACCATCCGTACACCAATTCGCACCATTCGGATGACGCAAATCGAGCCAGTGCCCTAAATTATGAGTGATGGCCCTGCCAAAATTATAAGGTAAAGCTCCTCCAGTAAGATAGTTACAGTGCGCCACGATTCCATCTGTTGCAGCTGTTCCTGCCGGATATGTTCCATATCCCAATAGACCACCACCCATATTGCACACCCAGATATTTAAATACATATCCCTGTCCCAGGCATCATGTCCACCCTGGGCAGTAAATTTCACAGCGTCATCTGAACTAAAAGGGCCATGGGTGCTTGAAGTTCTGGTAATGCCATTTGTCGGATTTCCAGTAGAATCTAGTGTAGCCAGACAAAATTGAATGTTTGTATTTACATCCTTCGTATAAGTATTCGGGCATGACGTATCGGAGAAATCATAATTTAAAGATTGGATTTGTTTTACAAGCACTGAATCCTGGATATTTTCGGAAGAGTTGTTATAAACCACATGAAACACAACGGGAATATAAACTGTGTTTTGAGAAAACACTTTGCCTAAAAATAATATAAAGAAAAAAGTAATTATCCTTTTCATCCTTCAAAGGTATAAAGAAGAGAGCATTCTCCAAATTAGATTATTGCATGCCATTTCAAACCATTAATTACTTTTGACAACACTAATTTCTCATTTATGAAATCAATAAAAAATATCGGGTTGTTAATTGTCTACTGCCTACTGTCTACCGCCTACTCTTTCTCCCAGCCTGCTTTCATAAAAGACTCCCTCGACAAATACATAGACCGCGAAATGAAACGCTGGAACATCCCCGGCTCGGCAGTGGCCATCGTGAAGGATGGAAAATTAGTTGTTTCAAAAGGGTACGGGGTGCGGGATATTTCACCGGCTTCTTCTCAACAAATTGGCCCGGTAAATACAACCAATAAAGTAGATGAGAACACTTTGTTCCAAATTGCTTCCAACTCAAAAGCATTTACTGCAACTTCCTTGGCCTTGCTCGAATATCAAAAACGTCTTTCGCTGGATGATAAAGTGACCAAATGGCTCCCATATTTCAAACTGAACGATGAACTTGCAACAAGGGAAGTAACCGTCAGAGACCTGCTTTGCCACCGCATCGGTTTTCAGACCTTTCAAAGCGACCTGCTGAACTGGAATTGCAATCTTTCACGCAAAGAGCTTATCACAAACATGCGTAACGTAAAGCCTGTTTACAGTTTCCGTGCACATTATGGTTATTGCAACGCTGCTTTTCTCACAGCAGGAGAAATTATTCCCGCAGTGACAGATACTTCCTGGGATGATTTTCTGAAATATCATTATTTCGTTCCGTTGAAGATGAATCACACTTCCACCACTTACAAAACGATCGTTGCAGATAATAACGCCTGCAAACCCTACTCAATCGTTGACCACAAACTTATTTTGCTTCCCTATGCAAATGTGGACAACCTGGGCCCTGCCGCAAGCATAAACTCCTGCGTGAAAGATCTTGCCAACTGGCTCATGATGCAATTAGACAGCGGAAAGTTTGAGGGGAAACAAATAGTGCCATTCGAAGCGCTGCAAATGACCCGCGCCTCCAATATGATCGTTGCAGATATGAACCCGAAGAACGGCTCCAACTATCAGATGTACGGGCTGGGATGGTTCACACTGGATTACAACGGAAAAAAGATCATCCGCCACGATGGAGGTGCCGACGGCTTTGTAACTACAACCTGTTTTGTTCCCCAGCTTAATTTAGGAATCACTGTCCTGACCAATACAGATGTGAATAGTTTTTATTCTGCTCTTCGCATGCAGATCATTGATGCCTATATGGGCCTCCCCTACTTCAACCGCAGCGAGCGTATTTACAAAGGAGCTGCAGAGGGCACCGAAAAAGAAAATGCCGAACTGAACAAATTGCGTGAGATAGCAGGTAAAAAAACAAAAGCTGCATTAAAGAATGAAGATTATACCGGAGATTATACAAATACCGTCTATGGGAAGATCACCATTAAAAACGAGAATAATAACCTCATCATACATTTTTCACACCATCCGCAATTAACCGGAAAACTTGAAGCTCTCGGAGATAATGATTTTCTCTGCACATACAACATCGCCACTTACGGAATAAAAAAAATAAATTTCAATGTGAAAGATGGGAAGTTACAAAGCGCAATCATCCGCGTGAATGATTTTGTGGATATGATGGATTACGAGTTTGTGAAGGATTAAAAGGCCCCCTCCTGCCTCCCCCTTCAGGGGAGGAGAAAAATTTAAGTACGAATAATAAAGCAAATACGCACTGCAAGTCCTCCCAGAAGGACAAGCGCAGATTGCCAGCGAAGCTGATTTAGGAGGGGCTTGGGGCATCACATCTTCACCAAAGCACCATCTCTGTAGATCGGTATCACCTTCGTTTGATTAGGCGTGAGGCAGTAACGTACATCTTCTTTGAGATTGAGAGCGGAAAGCCGTTCTTTATGAGAGGAGTGGGTAAGAAACTTATTCGGATTCTCTTTTGCCATTTGGTAAAGGTATTTCAAGGCGAGGCAGGCATCTCCTAAATTGAATTTATCCGAGCGGTTCGAAATTTCATCGGTAACCGCTCCGGCAAAAACGGCATCTTCCAGGTTGAATTTATTTTTCCAACCTGAACAGAGCAATAAAATATTTTTATCCTCTTTGATAAGCCAGGAACACAAAGCATCTATGTTCAGAAAAGACCCGATTACTACTTTATAAGCATCTTTTGCCGCTTCAATTGCCTGGGTGCCGTTTGTGGTTGTAAGAACGATCGTCTTTCCTTTTACATGGTCGCCCATGTAATTAAATGGCGAGTTTCCGAAATCAAAACCTTCTACCGGGAGTCCATTTCTTTCAGCTCCTACTAAATATTTTTTGTGTTTGTATTCATGCGCTTCCTCAACAGTCGCTACCGGAATTATTTTCTCCACCCCGTGCTCAAAAGCCGTGCAGATAGCTGACGTGGCCCGAAGTATATCAATAATAACAACTACCGTGTCATCGGCCTTGTAAACAGGATAAAGATGAGGAGAAAAACAAGCGTCAATTTTCATTTTATTTTTTCAGAAATGGAATTTTAACAACCTTTGCTTTCAGGGCTTTATCGCGAATCTTTATAAATATTTCAGAATCAGGAGCTGAAAAATCTGCTTTCACATACCCCATACCTATGCCCTTGTTCAAAGAAGGAGATTGAGTTCCGGAAGTAACCTTGCCAATGATATTCCCCTTTGCATCTGCAATTTCGTAATCATGACGCGGGATTCCGCGTTCGATCATTTCAAAACCTGCCAATTTTTTTGTAACACCCCTTTCTTTCTGCTCTTTAAGTGCCTTTGAATTGGTGAATTCTTTTGTGAATTTGGTAATCCATCCCAGCCCTGCTTCTATAGGAGAAGTAGTATCATCAATATCGTTTCCATAGAGGCAGAATCCCATTTCAAGACGAAGGGTGTCACGCGCACCGAGCCCAATGGGCTTTATTCCAAATTCTTTCCCGGCATCCATGATCGCATCCCACATTTTTGAAGCATCCTTGTTCCACACATAAATTTCAAACCCACCCGCGCCTGTATATCCTGTATTGGAAATGATCACATCATCGCAGCCAGCCATTTTTCCTGCGTCAAAAGAATAATATTCCATTTTAGAAAGGTCAATGTCGGTCAACTTTTGAAGTGTAGCGATAGCTTTTGGCCCTTGTACAGCAAACAAACTCAAGTCATCGCTCATATTTTTCATTTCCACACCAAATGTGTTGTGTTTGGATATCCAGTTCCAGTCCTTTTCAATGTTTGACGCATTCACCACCAGATAATATTCATTGGCATTCCAGCGATAGACGAGCAGATCATCTACAATACCACCTTTATCGTTCGGCAAACAAGTGTACTGCACTTTTTTATCGGTAAGTTTAGAGGCATCGTTGGAAGTCACGCGCTGAATAAGGTCAAGTGCTTTTTCTCCCTTCAGCATAAACTCGCCCATGTGACTCACGTCAAATATGCCAACTCCATTTCTAACTGTAAGATGTTCTTCATTTAATCCGGAATAAGAAACAGGCATGTTGTATCCTGCAAACGGAACCATCTTGGCTCCCAGATCAATATGTTTTTGTGTGATAGCAGTATTTTTCATAGAATATTTTTATCCCTACAAAAGTAAAATTATTCAAGTAGAAAGATCATAGAAAAATGGTTATATTTGATCATTATGCTTGCTAAACAAGCCAGGTTTATATCCACCGCATTTCTGTTTTGCCTTTGCTTTTCTCTATTCGGGCAGGATGCACTGATCATGAAGAATATCAGGAGCGGGAAAATTATCAGGTACGAAAAAAAATCCAGGATCACTTACATCCGGATTAACGAACAGGATTATTCAACCGGTATGTTAAATGCCTTGCTCGATTCTTCAGTCGTTTTCAAAAATGACACCGTTACATTGAAAGACATAGCCGCAATTCGAAAAAAAAGCCCGCTCCATTATGTAGCACGCATTGCCGGAATGCCGCTCATGTTCATTGGAAGTTTATTGATGAGCCAGGGCGCTGTGGTTATGTATAACAATCCCGACATGGATATAGGGTTTGATAATTTTCTTTTAGGAGCAGCTTTTTTTACCGTAGGTTATTTACCCTATGAACTTGACCTGGAAGCTTTCACCGTGGGAATACACGGAGACTGGGTATTGGAAATTGAAAAGGCAAATGGCTCAGCGAAGTAGGCCTTTCAGACATACCAGATACTTTTCCTGCTGAGCTTTGACGGAAAATTTTTCTACAACAGTTCTTCTTGCTTCCATTCCTATTTTTTTTCTCAATTCAATATCCTCTATCAGTTTTGATATTTTGTCGACCCATTCAGTTTCGTTGTTCGCAAGAAAACCATTCATGCCATCCGATATTATTTCAGAATTCACTCCCACGGGCGACATGATCATTGGAATTTCAAGCGCCATGTATTGCAGACCTTTCAATCCACATTTTCCTTTTGCCCATTCATCATCAGGTAAAGGCATAATACCTATATCGAACGAAGATAACTCCTGAATCTCACTTTTTTTATTCCATGCAGATCCTTTGATACCTAGCTCGGGGTTAGAATATGAATCGTCCCCGATCACCTGAATGGAAATTTTCTCACCATATTTCTTTTTCAATATTTTCAAAAAAGGCAAAGCGTATTCAAAATGTTTAATGGTAGTGATGCTTCCGCTCCAGCCAATACAGATCGTATCATGTGTTTTTGTTTTGTTTGGATTCACATACTCATCTGTATCGATCGTAGTAGGTATGATCACCACATGATCATTATGATGTTTAGCATAATCGGCCAAATATTGATTGCCGGCAATCACCAGGTCTGACATCGAAATGATCTTGGCGGTTTTACCCGGATTTTTAAGCCAGCCGAATTTTTATTTACATCTGAAACATCCAGGTGCCAGATGGCATCGTCAAAATCGAAAACGAGTTTAGACCTCTTACTGAAGTGCCGTTCAAAAAAAGTGGATCCGGTCATAAATGCTTCTCTCTGAACAAAAATAATGTCATACTCTGCCGCCCTCATTACATCGCGCCATCTTTTCCATAATGATTTAAGAAAAATATAGACTTTGGTGTGAAAATTCCCGGGCTGGTAAAAGATCTTGTCGTCACTCTCAGATATTAGATAAGAAAATTCGTAGGTAAAGCCGTGTTGCTTCAAATAAGAAAAATATTATTCAAACCGGAATCGCTGGCTGGGCGATCTGTCTGGCCGGTGGGCGGCAATAAAAAGAATTTTGGGCATGGTTAATCTTCGAGCCAGATAGCAGGGAGCTTCTCTGTGATCTCTATCGCTTCAAATCGTTTTGTCTTTCGTATCCCGGCACTTTTTGCCCAATCGCCCATTTTCTTCAATCCATCCAACAGGGAAGTGGGTGAATTTGTTTTAAATATTTTTTTCTCTTTACTGTGGTCTGAAAAAGCATGCATCACTTCATTGCGTGCGGGCAGGTATTTGAGCTCTCCTTTCATGCCGAGTGCTTGCATCGTGGTTTGAGCAAGTTCATTCACAGAATACTCTTTATCGGCCCCAATGTTAAATACTTCATTATAGGATTCTTTTACATTCACTGAATTGGCAATAACGGGAGCCATATCTCCGATATAACTGAATGCGCGGGTTTGTGTTCCATCACCAAAAACAGTGAGCGGCTTGTTCTGCATCAGCTGGTTCATAAAAATACCCACTACATTTCTGTAACGGTCGCCAATGTTCTGAAACTCGCCGAACACATTATGCGGACGGAAAATAATGTAGTTCAAGCCAAACATCTCATGTGCCGAGCGCAGATCTTGTTCCACAGCAAGTTTTGCAATGCCATAGGGATCTTCCGGCTGAGGGGTCATGTCTTCTCGCATAGGAGGTTTAATGTTCCCATACACGGCAATGGAAGAGGTAAAAACAAAACACTTTACTTTATGAAGAATAGATTCATTAATAAGATTAACACTCCCAATCAGATTTGTTGTATAGTTATATCTCCGAATAAAATGACTCAAGCCCTCCGCGGCATAAGCAGCCAGGTGATATACGTAATCAAATTTATGTTCAGAAAAAAGTTTTTGAACCAGTAAATGGTCTGTCACAGAACCCTCTATCAGCAACGCTTTGGAGTTTACATTTTCGCGGAAGCCTCCACTCAGGTCATCAAGCACAATTACTCTATGGCCGGACTTAACCAGTTCGTTCACCACATGAGCTCCAATAAATCCGGCACCTCCGGTAACTAAAGAAACAGGCATTTTGAGATTTTGGGCAAAGATATAGTATAAAACAAATCATGAAAAAAATGCTTTTTGTTATATATTTGCGTGAAATTTTTAAACCCATGTTTTTATTCGGACTTTCTGCACCAAGATGGATCATTTTTCTGGTCGACCTTCTGATATGCCTTTTTTCACTGATCGTTGCCTACATGCTTCGCTTCAATTTTGCAGCGATCCCTCAAACTGAGATTCATACATTTCTTTTTGTATTCCCCTACGTGATCGGTGTCCGGGCACTGAGCTTCCTATTGTCAAAGACCTATATGGGGATGATACGATATACCAGTTCAGAAGATGCACAACGGATCTTCATTGTGACTTCATTGGTAAGTATTTTCTTCGCCCTCTTCAATATTGTCTCTTATTATTTTATCCTGAAACATTATGTGGTACCCTATTCTATCATAGTGATAGAATACCTATGCACCACATTCCTCATCATCGGCTTGAGGCTTATGTTCAAAGCCATCTATATGGAGTTCAAAAAAACGAGCAGTTCAAAAACCAATGTAATTATTTTCGGAGCCGGAGAATCGGGCATCATTACTAAAAGAACCCTCGACCGCGATGCAGGAATGAACTATAAGGTACTTGCGTTCATTGACGATGATGAAAAAAAATGGGGAATGACATTAGAGGGTGTAAGCATTTCAGGTCCTCATAAGCTCGAAGAATTGTTAAAAGAAAACCGTGCTTCCAGCCTGATAATTTCTATTCAAAACATGAATACCAAACGTAAAGAGGAAATTGTTGAGGCGTGCTTGAAATACAATACAAAGATACTGAACGTGCCTCCTGTCCGCAGCTGGATAAACGGAGAACTTAGCTTCAAACAGATAAAAAAGGTCCGGATCGAAGACCTGTTGGAACGCAGCATTATCGAGCTTGACCAGGATAATATTAAAGCCCAAACCATCGACAAGACCATATTGGTAACCGGCGCGGCCGGATCTATCGGCAGTGAGATCGTAAGGCAGCTTGCCAGATTCAATCCTAAAAAAATAATTCTTGCTGATACGGCTGAATCTCCTTTGTATCAAATGGAAGTAGAATTAAAGAATACCTTTTTTCTGCGGTCGTTTGAGGTCATTATTGCCGATGTACGGAATACGGAGAACATGGAAAATATATTCAGGCAATATGCCCCGCAGGTAGTGTATCATGCGGCCGCCTATAAGCATGTGCCCATGATGGAAAAATTTCCGCTCGAAGCCATCCATACCAATGTACTTGGCACAAAGGTGATGGCAGATCTTGCTTCAAAATACGGGATAGAAAAATTTGTAATGGTATCGACAGATAAGGCAGTGAACCCATCCAACGTAATGGGTGCCTCCAAAAGAATTGCCGAGATCTACGTTCAGGCTTTCAATAAAATATCCGCAACAAAATTCATTACCACCCGGTTTGGAAATGTACTGGGATCTAATGGCTCTGCCATCCAACTCTTCAGGCAACAGATAGAAAAAGGTGGGCCTGTCACCGTAACACACCCTGATATCACCCGGTTCTTCATGACCATCCCTGAAGCGTGTCAGCTGGTGCTAGAAGCCTGTGCGATGGGAAAAGGAGGCGAAATATTTGTCTTTGACATGGGCAAACCTGTTAAAATAGCTGATCTCGCTCAAAAAATGATACGCCTGGCCGGGCTCACTCCCGGAAAAGATATCCAGATCGTTTATACCGGGCTGAGGCCTGGAGAAAAACTTTTTGAAGAACTTCTGGCCTTTAAAGAAAATGTTTTACCCACTCACAACTCACAGATCATGATCCGGAAAGTGAGAGAATATGAATATGCCGAGGTGTCACGGACCATCGATTCGTTGATCTCCCTGCTGAAACAACAAGACAGCACATCTATTGTAAAAAAGATGAAAGAGATAGTTCCGGAATACAAGAGCCAGAATTCCACTTACGAAGAACTTGACAGAACAATTTCATAGCGATGAATGGGTTCAAACATAAAACTCCCATCCAGATCCGCTTCAAGGATATTGATGCACTCAATCACGTCAATAACGCGAACCACATTACCTATTTTGAGCTGGCGCGCGTAAAATATTTTGACGATGTAGTACATGAAGAAGTGAACTGGTCCGAGCAGGGCATTATCCTCGCAAAGATCACTGTTGATTATAAAGCTCCCGTTTATTTTAAGGACAAACTATTTGTATATACGAAATGCATGCATCTGGGAAACAAAAGTTTTGAGCTCACCTACTCCCTTGTGAAAGAAAAAGACGGAAAAGAAACTGAGCTTGCCACCGGAAGTTCCGTTCAGGTTTGTTTTGATTACAAGAATCAGACAACCATTTCAATTCCTCCATCTTGGAAGAAAAAAGTAGAAGTTTTTGAAGGATTATGAAACATGTGCTTACACTCGGCTTTTCTCCCTGCCCGAATGATTGCTTCATCTTTGACGCAATGCTTCATGGGAAGATCGATACAGAAGGTTTAATTTTTCAACCTGTGATCGAAGACGTGGAAGCGCTCAATAAAAAGGCTTTCAAAACAAAACTCAATATAAGCAAACTGAGTTTTTTCACCTTTGCCCATGTGCAAAAAAAATATTCTCTTCTTGATTCCGGGGCAGCCATCGGATTTGGGGTAGGCCCTCTTTTAGTTTCAGGTTCATCGTTCAATGTTTCAAGGTTAAAAGACACATCTCTTCGAATTGCGATCCCGGGGAAAAACACAACAGCTAATCTTCTGCTTTCACTTGCCTATCCGCATTTGAAAAATAAAACAGAAGTTCTTTTTTCGGAAATTGAAGATGAAGTACTAAAAGGAAAATTTGACCTAGGCGTTATTATTCACGAAAGTCGTTTCACCTACGAACAAAAGGGCTTGAAAAAAGTAATCGACCTTGGAGATTGGTGGGAAAAGAAAACTAAATCGCCCATTCCTTTGGGTGGCATTGCCATCAAAAGATCTTTACCCATAGAAATTCAAAAAAAGGCTGAGCATGTTATTCGAAAAAGTGTGGAGTTTGCTTTTAAAAATCCGGGTGCTAGCAAAGTATTCATAAAAAAACACGCACAGGAAATGGACGATGCGGTCATCAAGCAGCACATCGCTCTTTATGTGAACAAGTTCTCTCTTTCACTTGGGTCAAAAGGCAGGAAAGCAGTTGAAGTATTGTTGCAGACAATTGCCAAATTCAAACGCTGAACTTTATTCCTATTTCTTTATCAAATATTCCTTTCAGGAATATTCAATATTGGGAATCAAATCGTTATTCCAATAATGAAGAACTTGCTATCCAGCATTTCCTGCTAGATTACAATATTTTTGTCATCGGGGATTCAAATACTTGGTCAAAACAAGTATATCCTACGCTTAGAATATTCATCTTCTTACACCTACATTTGGGTAATCAGGTCTGCAAAATCAGGAGAAATCATGCATTACGCGTAACTATTTTTGATTTATTACGTACAATTTTACAAATGTTATAAGGAAACCAACGTATCACTTCTCTCAAATAATGCAAAACAGGAGTTCTATATTTCTTTTAAGCTGTCTTTTGATCTTCTCTGGCTATAGAGCGAAAGCCGGGAACTTTTGGACAAAGGCCAGTGGGGTTTGGACGAGCACTACTGTAACCTGGTCAAATGCCAGTTGTGGTGGCGCGCTAGTTGCATTGGCTCCCATAGCAGGAGATAACGTAACTATTTGCGCTGGCCATACAGTTACTATTTCAGCAAACGCGGCATGTGCGAATCTCACTATTCAAAGCGGAGGCATATTAATGACCTCAGGTTATTTTGTTTTAACGGTAACCGGAACGCTGGACGTGCAGGTAGGAGGTACAATAAATCTGGACGGTAAAGGGAGCGCAAAGGATGCAGGCACCAGCAAAGGATTGCCTCCCGGTAGCGGATACGCATCAGGAGGCGGAGGCTATGGTGGGTTTGGCGGAAGCGGTTCAAGCAGCGGTGGTGCCGGAGGAATTACGAACTACGGTTCTATCACTTCTCCAATCGATATTGGCAGCGGTGGAGGAAGTTACATGGGAGGAAATGGTGGGGCTGGTGGCGGAGCCATTAAATTAGATGTTACAGGCGGTACGTTGAATGTGAGTGGTAATATTACAGCGAACGGAACAGTCGGCACCTGCAGTACAGGCGGTGGTGGTGGCGGATCGGGCGGATCCATCTGGATAATTGCCGGAACAATGTCAGGGGCAGGATCCATTACTGCAAACGGTGGAAATGGCAGCGGCAACTGCGGTGGTTACACCCCAGGTGGTGGTGGTGGTGGCAGAATATCCTTCACATATACAACAAAAACTTATTCAGGAAGCACATCCGCAATCGGAGGATCGGGAAGTACTGTTGTGGCCGGATATGGCGGAGCAGGAACAATTTATGAAAAACCATCTGCTTCTAACGGAAGACTTCACATTATTAACGGTGCTGGAACCAACTGCGCAGAAACACCGTTTGATGTTACTCCAGCCGTAACTTTCGATACTGTTTATGTAGCTACACATACAACCATAAAAATGACCGGTGCCCAAACTTCGGTCATTACAAATCTCAATGTTACTGCAAATACTGAAATCTATGGAACCACCACTTCTTTAACGGTGGGAAATAATTACATCATGAGCAGCACCACTTCCGGAAATTTTGCCGGAATGACCTGGCCTTTATTGACCTCGCTCACCGTGAGTAACGATTTCACCATGAGCGGCACGATGACATGCACCACGTTATCTTCTTTAACCGTTAGTCATGATTATACTTTGAGCGGAACTCAAACCACAGTTGCTCTAGCCGGGTTCACGGTCTCGAACGATTTAAATGTATCCGGCGATATGACCACCTCTTCTGCAACAGCAGCACTAACTGTTGGCAGGGATCTTTTGATAACGGGCACAGGCTCTTTGGTAGGCGCAACTGTTGGAAGCACTACAAGTTCCATCACCCGTCATTTTACGATCAACAGCGGTGGCATTTTTACCTGGCCTGCCTCTACCACTTTGAATGTTGGAAATGCCGGAGTGGGAGACATGAATATAAACTCAGGCGCTACACTTACCATGACCAAATTAAATTCTCTCACCGTAGCCAATGATCTTATTGAGGCCGGAACGATGAATACGTATTCAGTCACTGCTATAACTGTTACCCGTGACCTCACTGTTTCAGGAGCCATGACAGTAAGTTCAGCAGCATCCACTCAAACTGCAACCATCACAGTGAACCGAAACGTTTCACTTACATCGCCCGGAACTCTTTTGGGTACCTACATGAAACTAATATTGGGTTCAGGAGATTGTACCGTTGCAACCGGTGCCAAGATAACTGCTGATGCTTATGGCAGCGCAATGGATGCCGGAACAAACAAAGGTGGACCTATTGGTCCTGCAGCGAATACCAAAGGAAGTGGCGGAGGCGGCTATGGAGGTTTTGGAGGAAATGCTAATCTAAATAATTCGGAAGGAGTAGGAGGTGTAGTGGATTATGGTTCTATTTCACAGCCGGCTTCTTTGGGAAGCGGGGGAGGTTCGTCTGCCGATGCAATGGGAGACGGTGGAGCCGGAGGAGGAGCAATATATATAAGTGTATCCGGAACATTAACTCTGGCGAATGGCAGCCTCATCTCTGCAAATGGTGCTGTTGGCGGTGATGGCTGCGGCCTTTGTGGAAATCCTGGAGGCGCTGGATCTGGTGGATCAATATGGCTGAATGTAGGAACTTTAGCAGGGACCTATTCTATTACAGCAAACGGAGGAGACGGCAAAAGTTTTGGCGGATATTCTTCCGGCGGAGGCGGAGGCGGCAGAATAGCTTACTACTACACAACTAAAACAGGAACAGGAATCATTACCGCTTATGGAGGCTCGTATGGAAACACCAGAAGTAATTTCGGTGGAGCCGGAACAGTTTACGAAAAACCTCCGGGGGTAAATGGACGCCTTCACATTATCAATCCCGCAGCAGCAAACGGGTACGAAGCGGAAACACCTTTGGACATGACTGTTGCCATCACCTTTGATACCGTTTATGTTGCAAGTTATTCCATGCTCAAAATGACAGGAGCTCAGACAACTGTAATTACAAACCTAAACGTAGCGACTACCTGCAGAATTTATGGAAGCACTACCACCACCCTAGTGGTAAGCAATGATTACTATATGGCCGCAACCACTTGTTGCAATCATACAGAAAGTATGGGTCCAACAGGAATGGTTTGGCCCACTTTAACTTCTCTTACCGTTAATCGTAATTATGTCATGAGCGGGATTCAAACAACTACTTCGCTCGCTACGTTCCATGTCATCAACGACCTTACGTTATCCGGAGTGATGACAACTTCGGTCACCACTGCTGCGCTAACCGTGGATCATGATGCAACCGTAAGCGGCACCATGACAAGTCAGCAAACTGTGGGCGGAACAACAACTGTCGCGGTTGCGCATGATTTTACAATTGCGAATACGGGAACATTTACCTGGCCAACGTCTACCACTTTAACTGTAGGAAATGATTTTAACATCAACGCCCCTTCAACAGGCGGTGGGGTAATAATGACTAAGGTGGCAGCGATTGGTGTCAGCCACAATGCCGCCATAAATGGCGTCTTGACAACCACGGCATTAACAACTTACACGGTGACGAACGATATGACGATGGCCTCGACAGGAATTATTACACTAAATACGATCGGCACAGCAACTGTGACCGGACGAGTTCTTAATAACGCCACCATTGGCGGCCTCATTAAAGCATCAACCTTGTGGTTGCTAACCACCGGATCTCTTAATGTGCAAGCCGGGGGAAGCATCAATACAAGCGCCTACGGTTATTCACGTGCAACTCCCGGCCCAGCCGCTGGTACAGACTGGGCAACCAATGGTGGTGGTGGTGGTGGTGGTTATGGAGGAAGAGGTGGCTACGGATACCGAACAGGTTCCAATACAGGTGTTGGAGGTTCCCCAACTTACGGAGTGAGTACAGCACCTAATTACATGGGGAGTAACGGTGGCGGATCCGCTTCGTACGCAGGGGGAAATGGAGGGGGCGCACTACAATTGAAAGTGGGCGGAACTTTTACAGCAGATGGTTCAGTAACTGCTAATGGGGGAAATGGGACAAATTGTGCCGGATGTGGCCAAGCGGCAACAGGTGCTGGCTCCGGTGGTTCTATTTGGGCATGCGTAAACATATGGGCAGGAGCAGGAACTATCAGCGCAGTAGGGGGAAATGGAAATACTGACGGGGGATACTGCTCCGGAATGGGAGGAGGAGGAAGGATAGCTATTTCGTACAACTCGAAAACTTTTTCAGGAGCAACGCCTTCAGTAGTAACCGGGACTGCAGTTAGTAATTGCAATACCTATTCAGTAGCTTTAGCCGGAACATATGTAGAATCTACGCCAGTAACTTGTTATCTCGGACTCTCTGTTCCCTTGCCCGTAACATTGTTAAAATTTTCCGCCGAGAAAAATAAAAATGCTGTGGATCTGTTTTGGATAACGGAGGCTGAAATGAATAACGATTATTTTATCGTTGAACGAAATAAAACTAACAGGGCGGGCGATTGGGAAGTGCTGGGCACGATAAAAGGAGAAGGTTATTCATCTGTCCATCATCAGTATTCGTTTACAGACAATGAACCCCCTGCCGGAACGACTGTCTATTATCGGCTCAAGCAAGTAGACTTCAACGGTGCATTTGTCTACTTCGGCCCTGTTTCAGCTTTTTTTTCTTCAGAAAATTTAATTACAATACATACCGGAAACAACAGTAATGAATTACTTGTTTCATTTCCGGAGAATCTTGAGGGTAAAGTTTACACCATGAAGGTGTACGACATAACCGGAAGAACATGCAACTCAACTATGTTTCTCCCTAGCAGATTTAAAAAAGATGTTTGGATCGATCTCGCTAACCTAAACTCAGGTGTTTACATCCTCTCAGCAATTTCCGAGAACGGAATTTCCTGTCAGAAAAAATTTGTGAAACAGTAGTGATTTTGGTGAAAAAAATCCGGGAAATAATTTCTGACATTCTCTGGTAGGCATAAGATTACATCCATCTCTATTCTCTGTCCTTTTCCACTTGATTTCTATGTCTGCGTTTCTCAAAAATTATCTATTGGGAATCAAACATATGTACCCGAAATACTCATATTAATTAAAAAATATGCACTACTTATCATTTTTTTTCCTAATGAGACTCAAAATATTAAATAATAGAGGCACAACCTTCTAATGGAAAATCCGTAATTGAATTTATTTACTGTTATCAATATTATACTGCTACCTAATTGTAACCAAAACGTTTAAAAATGCGTAAAATGCACCAATCCTGTTAGATCAAGAATGAATTTATCGTTGAAATATCTCCGCTTCTGGCTGCTGATAAATTCCAGCTTGTGTTTGGTATTAGCTATGCCTATTCTTTCTTTCGGGCAAGGGTGGGTACGCACTTTTGGAAGCACAACTGCATCCGAGCAAGGATATAGCATTGTTGAGTGCAGCGATGGTGATTTTCTTATGGCAGGATCCACTAGCGCTGGTGATCCATTGATTATAAAAATTGGTTCAGGTGGTGGCCCATTAAAATGGGCCAGATATTATTCTCATGGCGGTTTCGGTATTGCAGATTCTCCGACTTTGAATGATTATCATAGATATCTTGCATGGGTAGAAAAGTTATCAAATGGAGGGTATGTAATAGCTACCGGCTGGGATTGCAGCGCAACCGGCGTAACTACTCCGGGCAGAGAAATGGAAATGATAAAATACGATGCCTCGGGCACTTTTCAATGGAGAAATACGTATGGAAACAGTGCGGATCTGGATCCGGGTATTTCATTGTTTGCCCATGATGCGGCATCCTCGGTAAAACAAACTACAGATGGTGGATTTATACTCGCCGGGTATTCGGAGTTTGGCAGCCAGTATTGGACAGTTGCAGCCGGCACAATTACTACTTCTACTGCTTCATCAAACGTGACCGGTGTCGGCACTGCTTTCAATACGGTGGGCGGTAGCTGTTACGGGGGTCCTGGTCTGGCTAATGGCGATGTGCTTTACAATTCTACCGGTACTTTTATTGGGTACGTGAATTCTGTTACAAGTGCTACTGCTTTAACCTTAATAAGCAATGCGGCTGTTACCCTGGCAGGAAGCGCATGGGCTTTTGATAACTGCAGCGGTTTTCCGGATGATGATGTAGGTCTTATTAAAACCAGCAGTACAGGAGCCCTTCAATGGGAGTTAGCTTTTGGAGGATCCACAAGTTCGTCCGAAGGTGAATTGGGTGCACTGGTTATTCAAACCACAGATGGAGGATATGCTGTTGCCGGTGGTTATGCTGGCAGCGATCTGTATTTATCAAAAATACCCAATGCCGGAACACCTGTTACCTTTCACAGAAAGATCTCATCTACAGGCACTGATGATATTGCTGGTCTGGTGCAAGCTACGGATGGATCGTACGTACTTGGGTCACATGGCGGGCCTTCACCCGAGGGTTTTGCGCTGATCAATGTTCCAAATAACGGGACATCTGCACCTAATTGGTCTAATAAATATATGCCCGCCAATTTAGCGGGCACTATTACAACATCAACTGCATCTAAAAATGTAACCGGAACCGGTACCGCTTTTAATACTGACTTAGCCGCTACCTATACAATTTACACTTCCGGCGGAACCAAAATTGGAGTTATCTCGACCATTGGAAGTGCTACAACTTGCACTCTGGTTGCCAATGCTGCAGTAACTTTAGCTTCCCAGCCCTATACCCTTTGTAATGTCACTACTGTAGATGCTTATAATATGATCAAAACTAATGACGGAGGTTATGCAATGGCGGGATCAGCATTTTTTGGGGATTATGGAACTGATGCCATTATGCTTAAAACAAATGTTTCTGGCACATTCCAATGGGCTATGAGATACGGAGACAGTAACGCTGAATATGGTATGGATTTAAAACAAACAACTGATGGCGGTTATATTATCGGAGGATATTCGAATAATACAGTTTATCCTGCCTGGCCTACTACTACCCCTTCTGCTACGACCAATGATTTTTTATATATTAAAACAGATGCTAGCGGAAACAGTGAAAGTGCTTATACCAGGACATTAAGTATAACTACCAGCAGCGCAAGCTTCACAAATGCAGCTATTACTGTCGATCATTCCACTACTACCTTATGGAAAAGCGGGCCCCCTGGAGCATGCGGAAGTTCAAGTGCATTTACTCCAACAGGATTTCAAGCCAATGGCGCGGTTCTTCCAGTCAAACTACTCGCACTAACCGGCAAATACCAAAACAAGAAAACGTATATTGACTGGGCGACTTCTTCAGAAATGAACAATGATTACTTTACCGTTGAAAGAAGCACAGATGAAAATGCGGAGGAATGGGAAGACATAGGAAAAGTAAATGGGGCCGGTAATAGCAATTACGTTCGTCACTATTCATTGACCGACAATAACCTTCCTGTCGTAAGCGCAGATGCAAACCTGTATTACCGACTCAAGCAAACTGATTATAACGGTCAGTCAGAGTACTATGGCCCGATTGCAGTTACACTTGTTCCCGATGAAGAAATCTTAATTCATACCAATGCCACCAATGAGCAATTTCTAGTTTCATTTCCCGAAAGTCTTGAAGGGAAAAACTGTTCCATAAAAATTTATGATATGAGTGGCCGTGTTTCATTCTCAACCTCTTTTATTCCGGGTAAATTCAAAAATGACATGTGGGTAGATATCGCTAATTTCAGCAAAGGAGTCTATATAATTTCTGCAATTTCCGAAAACGGAATTTCCTGTCGGAAAAAATTTGTGAAACAGTAATTTTTCAGCTACTTCCTGTTCAACAGCGCATCCCAACCCTGAGCTTTAAGTGGAGAAAGCATTTCAGTTCCCGTAAGGACAAGGTTCGTCCCTTCTTCTTTCTCTGTGATATGGCCTACGACGGTGAGGTCTTTGCTCTTTTTCACTTTGTCGTGATCTTTGATATCAATTGTAAAAAGCAACTCGTAATCCTCTCCCCCATTCAGCGCACAAACGGTAGAGTTGAGATTGAATTCTTTTGCTCTCTCGATCGCAGTATCATCTGCCGGAATTTTATTTTCATATAGTCTGCAGCCTACATTTGATTGAGTACAAATATGCAGCACTTCTGACGCAAGCCCATCTGAAATATCGATCATGGAGGTTGGCTTCACTCCCAATTCTCTAAATTGCTCTATAACGTCCTTTCTTGCTTCTGGCTTCAATTGTCGCTGCAGCAAATAATCATTCCCTTCCATGTCAGGCTGAATATTCGGATTCTCCATGAATATTTTTTTCTCCCGTTCCAGGATCTGTAGTCCGAGATAAGCAGAACCAAGATCACCTGAAACACAAAGCAAGTTACCGGGCTTCGCACCGTTCCTATAAACAAGATCTTTTTTATCTGCCTCGCCAATGGCCGTAATACTAATCATGAGCCCCGAACGAGAAGTGCTTGTATCTCCTCCCACCAGGTCTACACCGTGCTTTTCGCAGGCAAGCAGCATTCCGGCATATAGCTCTTCAACCGCTTCAAGTGAAAAGCGATTTGAAAGGGCAACGGAAACAAGTATTTGTTTGGGTGTTGCGTTCATCGCATAGATATCTGATAAATTCACTGAGACTGCCTTATAACCTAAATGTTTCAACGGGCAGTAAGAAAGATCAAAATGAACTCCTTCAACAAGCATATCCGTTGAAACAACCGTTTGTTTCCCTGCGCTGTACTCTATCACAGCGGCATCGTCACCAATGCCTTTCAATGAAGAGGGATTGCTGAGTTTTACGTGTTCCGCTATATGCTTGATCAATCCAAACTCTCCAAGAGTGGCCAGTTCGGTACGTGCAGGGCTTTTGTCTTCTAACATGAGGTATAAAATGAACTGCGAATGTACGAATAGAAATTATTTATTGGTTATCTTTGAAAATCAGCCATGAAAGACACCGGAAAATATATAAAGGAAATATCTCCCAACCCTCCTTCCAGAGAAGAATGTGCATTAGCGCTATCTATGATCGACCTCACCTCACTGGAAGGAAAAGACAATGAAGAGACCATTCAACTGCTTTGCAAGAAAGCAAAAAAGTTTGGGACTGTTGCCGTGTGCGTCTACCCTGAACTGGTTTCCACAGCAAAAAAATATTTAGCAGACACTCTCATTAAAGTTGCCTCGGTAGCTGGTGCTTTTCCATCCGGACAACTCCCGTTACCACTCAGGCTCGAAGAAGAAAAATATGCGATCAGTCAGGGAGCCGATGAGATCGACATGGTTATTTCGCGCGGAAAGTTTCTGGCAGGAGATTTTGGAGCCGTTATTACAGAAGTATCTTCATTCAAAAAGGCAAGCGCAGGCAAAACACTCAAAGTGATCCTTGAAACAGGAGAGCTTGAGTCTTATAATAATATCCGCAAAGCCGGCGAACTGGCCATTGAGGCAGGGGCTGACTTCCTGAAAACATCTACCGGAAAAATTCCGGTCAACGCAACTTTGGAATCTGTTTGTGCGATGCTGCTGACCATAAAAGATTCCGGAAAAAAGATCGGCATAAAACCTTCAGGAGGAATTTCAGATGCACATACTGCCGTAAAATATCTTCGCCTCACAGAAATTATTCTCGGAAAAGAATGGCTGAGCCCGCAATTATTCCGCTTGGGGGCAAGCCGTTTGGCAGAAACAATTTATACACAGCTTTAGGAGAATAAGTCGGCTCCCTGCGAAGGACATTAATTCATAAATTCGCATACATTTTACATTAATTATCCATGGCAAAGACTGCACTTATCACAGGCATCACAGGGCAAGACGGAGCCTATCTTGCTGATCTTCTCCTGAAAAAGGGATATATCGTTCACGGTATCAAACGAAGGAGTTCCATGTTCAACACACAGCGTGTAGACCATCTGTATTCTGATCAGCATGAGAAAGGTGTAAAGTTTTTCCTTCATTACGGAGATCTGACCGACAGTACCAACCTGATACGCATCGTTCAGGAAACCCAGCCGGATGAGATCTATAATCTGGCTGCACAGTCTCACGTTCGCGTATCGTTCGAAACCCCTGAATACACCGCGAATGCGGATGCGATTGGCGCATTGCGTATCCTGGAGGCTATCCGTATCCTCAAAATGGAAAAGAAGACCAAATTCTACCAGGCTTCCACTTCTGAGTTATACGGGGACGTTTTGGAAATTCCACAAAAAGAATCTACCCCTTTTAATCCTCGCAGCCCTTACGGAGCCGCAAAAGCATACGCATTTTACATCACAAAAAATTACCGCGAAGCATATAATATGTTCGCCTGCAACGGCATTCTGTTCAATCATGAAAGCCCGGTACGCGGAGAAACGTTTGTAACCCGTAAGATCACCCGTGCAGCAGCCCGGATGAATTTAGGTCTTCAGAAGAATCTTTTTCTGGGGAACATGGATGCAGAACGCGATTGGGGGCATGCAAAAGATTATGTAGAAGGAATGTGGCTCATGCTTCAGCAAAAAGAAGCGGATGATTTTGTACTGGCAACAGGCAAAAAGATCTCGGTACGCAGATTTGTGGAACTGGCATTTATTGAAGCCGGAATTAAAATAGAATGGAAAGGCAAAGGAGTGGATGAAAAAGGAATTAATACAAAAACAGGCAAAACAATTATTGAGATCGATAAAAAATATTTTCGCCCTACCGAAGTGGATCTGCTGATCGGCGATGCTTCCAAAGCAAAAAAGAAGCTTGGCTGGGTCCCCAAAATAGCCGTTGAACAATTGGTAAAAGAAATGGTAGCCTCGGATATCAAATTATTCCAGCGCGATAAATATCTTTTGGAAGGGGGGCACTCGGTCTTTAATTTACATGAATAAAAAAGACAAGATATACATCGCAGGCCATAATGGAATGGTGGGCTCTGCCATTTTACGAAAACTTCAAAAGGAAGGGTTCACTAATATTGTTTTCCGCACCTCCAAAGAACTCGACCTCTGTAATCAGCAAGGCGTCAAAGATTTTTTTGCAAAAGAAAACCCCGAATATGTTTTCTTGGCTGCCGCACGCGTAGGCGGAATTCATGCGAATAACTCTTTCAGGGCTGATTTTATTTATCAGAACCTGATGGTTCAGAACAATGTGATCCATTCCTCCTATGAAAATAAAGTAAAAAAACTTTTGTTCCTGGGTTCTTCCTGCATCTATCCCAAACTGGCTCCGCAGCCCTTAAAAGAAGAATACCTTCTCACCGGGTTACTTGAACATACGAACGAGCCTTATGCCATAGCGAAAATTGCAGGCATAAAAACCTGTGATGCATACCGGGCACAATACGGGTGCAATTTTATTTCTGTAATGCCTACAAACCTATTCGGGCCTAACGATAATTACGATCTCAATAACTCGCATGTGCTCCCTGCCCTGCTCCGTAAATTTCATGAGGCCAAAAAAAACAAAAGCTCATTCGTGGAAATGTGGGGCTCAGGAACTCCCAAACGTGAATTTCTTCATGTGGATGATTGCGCAGAAGCTTGTGTATTCTTGATGGAAAAATATAACGATGCCGGACTGATCAATGTCGGCATGGGAGAAGATATTTCGATTAAAGACCTCGCATTGCTTATCAAAAAAATTGTTGGCTACGAAGGAGAACTCCGGCTGGATTCTACCAAACCTGATGGCACGCCCCGCAAACTGATGGACGTAAGTAAGATCAATGCCTTAGGCTGGAAACATAAGACCGGACTGGAAGAAGGAATAAAAATGGTTTATGAAGAGGTGAAGACAAAATTCTAATGCGCCATTGCGAGCGAGGAACGAGCGAAGCAATCTCACAGATGAAAGTCAAAAGTTACAAATTTAAAGTCGCAAGCCTTTTATTCACTATTGGCTATTCACTATTCGCTATTGGCTCTTTGCACGCCCAACAAAAAAACCTCCTCTTGAACAGAGAGTGGGGATTAGAGGTTGAAAAAAATAACGGGACAGCAAAAACTCAGCTGGATACATCCTCATTCAAAAAAATGATACGGCCCTCCGATGGTGTTATACCATTTCAATCCTGTTTTAAACCCCGGCTTGAATCCGAGTCAGATTACAAGCGCGAAAATACAGGTTCCTCCAAAAAATACTTGATCCGGAAAATAAAACAAGAAAGTTTATTTATAGTAAATGATACGGCTGATAAATTCCACATGACGATTGACCCGCTTTTCAATTTTGAATTCGGAAGAGATGTGGCAAGCAGAGACACCATTCCTGAGAAGATCTATCAAAACACACGCGGAGTAATTGTAAGAGGTGATATCGGAAAGAAATTCTCTTTCGAAAGCTCCTTCTACGAAAACCAGGCGACTTTTGCGTCTTACATTGATTCTTTCAACGAAAAATATTTTGTGGTACCCGGTCAAGGGAGATGGAAAAAATTCAAAAACAATGGGTATGATTTTGCCATGGCTTCGGGCTATGTTTCCTACTCTCCAAGCAAACATTTTAATTTTCAAGTGGGGCATGGAAAACATTTTGTGGGCGATGGGTATCGTTCGCTGTTATTAAGTGACAACGCTTTTAACTATCCCTATGCACGCATCACTTCTACTTTTGGAAAATTTCAGTACACAAATTTGTATGCTGTATTCATGAACCTTACCGATGGAGGCGTTAAAGCCCCCCCGGGCACCGAGCCAATCTTTCAAAAGAAGGCTGGCAATTTTCAGTTCCTGAGCTGGAATATTCAAAAGCGGGTACAACTTGGATTCTTTCAAGGTGTCATATGGCAGGCCAGCGATTCGATGAACAATCAGCATCTTAGCTTCAGCTACTTCAGTCCGATCATTTACAACGCAGCACTTACCGAAGGATTAGCAGGAAAAAATAATGTATTGCTTGGCTGGACTTTAAAAATTAAGATCACAAAATCAATTTCTGTTTACGGGCAATACATGCTGGATGATATTGGCGGTTATAAGAACGGAGTGCAGGCAGGTTTTACATACTTTGATGTGTTTGGGATAAAAAATCTTCATTTACAACTGGAAGGAAATGATGTTTCTTCCTATTCATACTCATCTGCACTACCCGCCCAAAGCTACTCGCATTATAACCAGCCTCTCGCCCATCCGCTTGGAGCGAACTTTATCGAAGGAATTTCATTCCTAAATTACCATTTCAAAGATTTTTTCACTCAGCTTAAAATAAATTACGCTGTAACCGGCTGGGATCATCTCGGAAGTAATTATGGAAACAACATATTCATATCAGATACAAATATCCCGGTTGACCTCCCTTGGGGAAACAGAACCCTGCGCATCATCGATTTTCGCATTGGGTATCTTGTAAATCCGACTACTAACTTCAATATTGTTGCTGGCATCTCCAACAGAAACAGCGTAAGCCCCGTTGAAAACTCTCAGACCAACTACCTCTATTTCGGCATACGTACCTCCCTCAGCAACGTTTATTACGATTTTTAGGCACGAATTTCACTGATTTTCAAGAATCGAAATTCCTTGTAACCTTCTTCTTCATTTTCCGTAAATTTGGTGTAAGAACCAGCTAATGGACTTAGTTTTACTTACCTTTTTAACTGCCTTCGGAGTTGTTTTGCTTTCAACACCTTCACTTATTAAAGTGGCGGTATTGAAACGCCTTTTTGATGAACCCACCGAAGAACGCAAGCTTCATAAGCGCGTCATCCCAACCGTTGGGGGCATTATTATTTTTGCGGGCACTTTTTTTGCATTCGTACTTTGGTTCCCTTCCGATAACTTGCTCGACATTGATGTGGGAAGCTCCAGCTACCTGAAAAATGCGCTTACGCTGGAAGTAACCAAATCGGCATTGAACGATTTCAAATACATCCTTGCAACGGTTCTCATCTTATTTTTTGTAGGCGTGAAAGATGATATCATCGGCACTTCTCCGATAAAAAGACTGGCTGCTCATATTCTGGTGGCACTCATCATCGTGCTCATGGCAGACATTCGGATAAAAAGCATGCACGGAATTTTCACGGTGGATGAAATTCCTTTTTGGTCGAGTATTTTTATCTCCCTTTTTGCCATCATAGTCATCATCAATGCGTTCAATTTTGTTGATGGAACTGACGGACTTGCTGCCGGGATCGGCTTTATCGCATCCATGGTGTTCGGAGTTTGGTTCTACGTGGCACATGATATTGTGATGTCCCTCCTTTCATTTTCATTAGCCGGCTCTTTGTTTGCATTTTTGTTCTTTAATTTTTCTCCCGCCAGTATTTTCATGGGAGACTCAGGCTCCACATTGATCGGGCTCATGCTCTCGGTGCTTGCCATAAAAACAATTGAGACTCCGAGTGCTGACGTCAGCACAACCATTATTTCGGAGATACAACGCCCCATATTTGTGATGGCGGTACTCTCCTACCCGCTTATTGACACGTTGCGGATCTTTGTTTACAGAACGATCAAAGGCGTTTCTCCTTTTGAAGCCGACCGGAATCACATTCATCACGCACTTTTAGATACCGGCATGGGGCACAAAGGTGTATCACTGACGCTTTACGGAACAACCATTTTGATGATCCTGCTTGCCGTGCTTTTCAGGGGCATGTCTCCAACAGCCTCCTTCATTCTTATTTTTTCAATTGCGATCGGACTGGCACAATTTCCCTTTTTCTTTAAAAAGAAAAATCCTTCCAAACAAAATCCAAAGAACGGATCGAACGGAAACGGCCACAGTAAAGTGAGCCCCGAAGCAAAGAAAAAGCTGCTCCACGAAGAAGATTTCTAGTTACCAATAA
This sequence comes from Bacteroidota bacterium, assembly GCA_023251625.1. Taxonomy (GTDB): domain Bacteria; phylum Bacteroidota; class Bacteroidia; order Palsa-948; family Palsa-948; genus Palsa-948. The sequence goes on along the minus strand of JAHEYK010000012.1, from coordinate 7,883 downwards.
CGAATCTTTACTAATATTACGAATGAGAATTTTGGCTTTGTTGCCCATTGCCTACTGCCTATTGCCTCTTCTTGCTTCCTCCCAATCCAATCAGAATATACCTTTATATAGAGAAAAAATTCTCCAGTATGAAAAATATTTCAATAACAAAGATTGCAGTATTCATACATCGATCAAACCATTCATTAACTCAAAGGGGGTTGAAACGATGAGTGATTCTATAAAGCGAAGTATGACTCGCCGGACAGATACCCTTCCTTCAAAAGCAAACACACACGACAAAGACAATATTTTAACGATTAGCGGCATTGGCTCCGCTGAAGGAGGGTATGAACGTTCAACAAAAAATAAAAGCAAATTTCTTTTGGATGGAGGATTAACTTTAGAAGGACATTTCAAGAATAAGCTTTCTTTAAACTCAACTTTCATAGCAGGAAATACTTCCTTTCCTAGCTATCTGGATACCTTCATCAGCAGTTCTCATGTTATTCCCGGTATGGGATCAGCCTATTCTTCTAAAAATGGCTATTCGTATCAATATTACTCCGGCTACCTTTCGTATTCCCCTAACAGAATATTTAATTTTCAAGCCGGAAAAGGAAAACATTTCTGGGGAGACGGCTACCGCTCACTTTTCCTGAGCGATGTTTCCAACTCATTTCCATACCTGAAGATCACTACCACGGTTTGGAAATTTCAGTACACCAACTTATTCACCTGGATGAAAGATGTTACTACACCCTCCAATCTAAAAAGTGATTTCAAAGATAAATTTGCAAGCTTCCATTACTTGAGCTGGAATGTAAGCAAACGCCTGAATATCGGACTTTTTGAATCCGTTGTATGGCAAGGTTCCGATTCAAATCGCACAAGAAGTTTTGATGTTAATTATCTGAACCCGATCATTTTTTACCGTCCGGTAGAATATTCCCTGGGTTCATCCGACAATGTTCTTATTGGATTTTCTTTCAAAGAAAAATTGTTCAAGAAACAACAGCTCTACGGACAATTACTGCTCGATGAATTTTTACTCAGTGCCGTGAAGGAAGATATTAAACATTCGATCAATTCTTCCTCTACCGGAAACTGGGGCTGGTGGGGCAATAAATACGGGTGGCAGCTTGGCTTCAAAAGTTTTGACCTTTTCAAGATCGATAATCTGAGCTTTCAGACAGAAGTGAATGTGGTCCGCCCATTCACCTATTCTCACGGAAGCGTTCAGCAAAATTATGCGAACTATAATCAACCCCTTGCTCACCCGCTGGGATCCAACTTTGAAGAATCGGTCACTTTCTTAAACTATCGACACAAAAAATGGATGTTCGAAGCTGAGTTCATGTATGCCCTCTGCGGTAAAGATTCTGGCGGTAAGAATATGGGCAGTAATATTTTTCAGCCTTACATAACACACCAGAATGAATATGGAAATTATACAGGACAAGGTATAAAAACTAATTTGCGTTACATGCAATTAAAGTGCTCCTATTATTTACTTCCATCTTCCGATCTTCTTGCTGAAGCAGGCATTGCATTAAGGCAGGAAAGCAATTCCTTTTCATCCACAAGCTCCACTTTCTTTTTCATCGGCATAAAAACGGGTTTCATGAATCGTTATGCAGATTTTTAAGTTTGCTTCTCAACCCGCAGCTAATTATTACCTATATTTGCATGCTCTTAACCCTGTTATTATTGAGACCTTGTCTATGAAGTCATCCATCTATTATTAGTATTAATAATTTATAACCTCATACGTATGAAAAAGAAGTATTTCTTATTGATCATTGCAATACTTGCAACCACTCTGTTTAACTCTTGTCAGAAAGGAGTTGATGGGGATATCTATTTTGGTGTACAACCACCTTCCGGAGGGTATTATTTCACCGGCTATGATGATAATAATTATGGATTCCCATACGGTGGCCTGTTAAATGGCACACATTATGGCCCCTGCAGTCCTGGCACTTATCAGTTCACTGCTGCTATTAGTAATGGGTCGCAAACCTGGACATGGACAAATGCGAATTATACATTATATGCAAATGCCGGAGAAGATTGGAACATGTTCACGCAAGGTGTTCTTGAAGACGGGTTATCTGGCTCAACCAGAACCTTTGACCTGCATTTCAGCACTTCAAGTGCATGGCTTACAACCTACAGGCGCACAAATGAGCCTATTAAAATTGATACAACCTACACATGCAAAGGCGGAAGTAAAATCAGGATTACAGGCACCCTATTTTACTCTGATAGCCCTAAAAATGAAGTTCGAAAATTCAAAAAATAAAAATAATTTTTAACAGCCTTTTTAAAAAAATATTATGAAGCATATAATTAAAGCAGCGCTATTGATCCTCCTTATTTCTAATGTGCATTCCGTATTTGCGCAGGAAATGACCCTGGAAGAATATAATTATATCACCAAAGGAATAAAAATACAGCTGGAAGCAGGGCTTGAACCCAAAAGAGGATATTCTCTTAAAGAAGTTACTACCGTAAATGTCACCGTAAACCTGGCGATGCGCACGATGACCTTCAAGGCGATCTACCGCGATACAGAAACAAAGCCATTTGCCTTTTTGTGTGTTTACAAAAACAATGTATCCGGCTTTGAAGATTATATCTGCATTCCATGCGCTCAGGAAAGAGGAGAATACTGGAATAAAACCTATGAGATATTCTCCGAGTATGATGAAGATGGAAAATTTACCCTTACCTGGGGCTTAGCACATCTGGCAACCTATTTATCCAAAAATTAATTTTCAGAAAAAATATTTATGAAAAATATATACTCTCTCTTATTTCCCGTTTTGTTATTCATTCTGACGGGATGTGCAACACATCCTGATTTCAGTGCAAGAAAATACTATGACTTCCCCCATTCAAAACACAGCACGGATGTATCTGCGAACGATCGGGGTAATAATTCTGAGCAAACAACTAATGCTCCGGCAATTCCTGTTACACCTTTACTAAAAGAAGAAAACAATCAGGTCGAAAGCAATACCTTGTTTGCACAAAATAATCCTCCGTCTGAACAAGAAGCGTTGATCGCTCTGCCAAACAGCAAAAATATTAACGCAGAAGAACATTCTAAAAAACTACTGAATGTTGCCCCTTTTAAAAACATATTACAGGCACCGCATATTATCAATGTTATTTCTAATAGTAAAGCTTCTCAAAGACAAAAAGGTGCCCGTGCAGCTTCTGCAGGCACCGGTTTAATAGTTTGGGGAGCAATTGCAATGGGTCTGGGTTTTGCCATATTTCTTGAGCTGAGTGCTTTTTGGGGTGCACTGCTGTTCGCCTGCGGTGTGTTAGACCTGATTGCAGGTATACACAAAAAACATACTGCTACATTAGAACGTCTGAAGAACAACCAAAGTCCACGGGAACAGGCACCACCTGCTACACCGATACAACAAAGGGTTGTTACCCCTCAGCCAGAGGCACCTCCTCCCACTCCTAAAAAGAAGAGAGGATAGAAAGTTATTGGGTTTTGAGCTTGCGGTTTTGATAATCCTACGGGCAAAATTCATTCCTTATTTTCCCTAAATCCAAAACGGAAACCGACACTTAGTGTTACCAAGGGATTGGGTTCCTTGTCAAGCACCAAATAAACTATACTTAGATTCACATGCGGATAAATTCCCAGCCAGCCTTTTTTGATGAATGATCCGAAATCATACCCCGTTTCTGCAGCAAGACCTGTTCGGTGAATAATAGACTTACCGTTTCCGATGGAAGACCCCACAATATCTTCTTTGTATTTATCAAATGGCACTTCGTGATTGTGAGCAAAGCCTGCTCCCAGATAATATCCTTTAGTCAAAAATAATCTATACGTAAGACTGAGTGCTCCACTTTCTCTTTCAGGTTTACTGATGTAAATCTCTTTGGCGCGGAAATCTATGGCGCTCGCTTTTCCAAAAGACTTAAAAAAGAAACCCGCAGCACCGTAAACTCCTCCGGTTCCTGCACCGGAATAAAGTCCTCCTGTATATCCAATTTCAATATAATCTTTATGCCTGTTATTGGTTTCCTGGGCCCGGATATTCAGGCCGTTGAAACACAGAAGTAAAACATAAACAAATGACTTCATACGATAGCTTTTAATATAAACGCTGGCTCATTCATTTTAGTATGCTTTCAAAGATATTGTTTTCAAGGATTCACTTGGGGAACAGGAGTATTTGAAAGAAAAATGATGTTAATAACTCATTTATAAGCTCCCTCGCTTTCCTCCTCAATTTTGTTTTGCTTTGCCTTAATAAACCCCCAATACCAATACCAAATGATCAAACTTACAATTCAGCATCAGGAAAGCTATTCACGAGGTGAATTGCTTTTAAGGTCTTTTTTCGGAGCTTTTTACATTTTGCTGCCTCACATTTTTTTAATGGCCTTTTGCCAGATCTGGGCAGGGATCCTTTCATTCATCGCATGGTGGGTAATCCTTTTTACCGGCAAATACCCGCAAAGCTTTTTTGAGTATCAGGTTAAGATGATCCGATGGAGTGTTCGCCTGAATGCCCGCAACATGAACTTATCGGATGGTTATCCGGCCTTTTTCCCATCCGGAACTGACGACAAAACAAGTTTTGAAATGGATTATCCCGAAAGTTCAAGCAGAGGACTTCTTCTTGCGCGTGCATTCTTTGGATTTTTTTACATTCTGCTCCCACATGGCTTTATCCTTCTGTTCAGAACCATCGCAGCGGCTTTCATGCGTTTCCTTGGCTGGTGGGTTGTTTTGTTCACCGGAAAATACCCACAGAGCTGGCATGCATTTCAGGTAGGAACGTTACGCTGGGGAATTCGTGTAAATGCATATTATATGTTCATGACTGATACTTATCCTCCTTTCTCGGGAAAAGAATAAATGGATACAAATTCAGAAACAGGATATCACCCATTGCCTCAGCCTGCAGAGATCCCTCAGCGGGACAAGGAAGATGCAATGGGTGCATACCTGATGATGTTTGCCGCCCTGGGCGCCGGCTTACCTCTTCCTATCATTAACCTTATTGCTGCGGTTATTTATTATTTTGTAAATAAAAAAGCATCGCGCTTTGTTCGCTTTCACACACATCAGGCGCTGATCTCCCAAATACCCACCACGCTCATGAACGCAGTTGCCGTTTTCTGGGGATTTCGCATAGCGATCTCCGATGAATGGGACTTCACCAACATTTATAAAGGATATTTAGTGGCAGTTTTAATTGCCAACCTTCTCTATTTTATTTTCGGCATCATAGGTGCCGTAAAAGCACATGGGGGAAAGATGTATTACCTCTTACTCTTCGGAAAAATATCCTACCATTCTGTTTTTAAGATCCGCACAGATGAAGCAAGCGAAACGGATCAACAGAAGAATTTACCGCCAAAGTTCTAATGAGAAAATCGCTTTACAGGGATCTTACTATTCTGCTGACGATCTTTGTTGGATGCTGGGCAGTCTTCACATTTGTTCCGTGGAGTAATTTTTTTTCCACACCTGACATAACGATGTCAGTAGAGAACGAAGAAAAATTAGGTAAGCTCATTGTTGATTATTCCATCCTCAAAGATCCTACCATTACCATCATCCACGATCCAAAAATTGATTCTGCCCTCAGGGTGGTAACGCATTTACTGGTAACGAATATCGGCAAAACTGATTTTGAATACAACTTCCGTATCATCAAGAGCGACCAGATCAACGCCTTCACATTGCCCGGAGGAAATATTTTTATTTATAGTGGGCTCATTGAATTTTGTGACAGTCCTGAACAATTATGCGCAGTACTCTCACACGAAATAGGCCATGCCGAAAAACGCCATGTAATAGATAAACTTGTAAAAGAGCTGGGCATTTCACTGATCTTTTCCGTACTTGGGGGCAATGACAATATTATGATCTCCGAGATCGGCAGAACGGCAACTTCAACAGTTTTTGACAGAAAACAGGAAAAAGAAGCTGATGATTTTTCATTCCACCTGATGGAAAATTCCAATGTAAATCCCAAAGCGCTGGCAACTTTTTTCAGAAAACTGAGCGATCAATACGGAGAATATAATGAGCACATTGAGATATTAATGACCCACCCCAACAACAACTCCCGCATCAAAGCCTCGCTTGAATACCATGTAAAACCCGGGTTTGCAGAAAAAAAGATCGAGCTGGACTGGAACAAAGTAATAGAGGTTTTGAAGAATCAGGGCACCCAACAAAAGCATTGAACAGGCGCCCGAATAACTGACATTTATCAGGTAAACGTTTTGCTTTAGTTTGTATATTCGCCTTCGTTAAATTAACGTTGTGCAAAGCAAAACCGCTCCCTCTATTTCAGATTCAGTTAATACTCCAGGCAAACTTGCTGATTACGCAACATTTATCAAACTGCGCCTGGCAAGCCTCGTGGTGTTTTCTGCCGTGTTGGGTTTTATGATCGTTACAAAAGGGAATACCGATTGGGCAAAAATCGCCTGGCTCACGCTTGCGGGCTTTTTAGTAACGGGTTCTGCAAACGGCTTCAACCAGATCATTGAAATAAAAACCGACAAGATCATGGACCGCACCATGATGCGACCGCTTCCGCAGGAAAGAATGAGCATACCGGAAGCAGTTATTCTTGCATCAACGATCGGAATAATTGGCCTCGCAATACTCTGGATATTTCTGAATCCCCTTAGTGCCCTGCTCAGTGCACTTTCTATACTTCTCTACGTAGGCGCTTATACTCCCCTCAAAAAGACGACAGCCTTTGCTGTTTTGGTGGGTGCATTTCCAGGCGCATTCCCTCCCCTGCTGGGAGCCATTGCGGCTACGAATGGGTTCGGGCATGTTCCTTATGAAGGCCTTGTGCTATTTGCCATTCAGTTTATCTGGCAGTTCCCTCACTTTTGGGCCATTGCCTGGGTGATGGACGATGATTATAAAAAAGCCGGGTTCCACTTACTTCCTTCCGGTGAACGAAACAAAGCCAGCGCTTTCCAGATAGTGATGTACACCATTTTCCTTTTGCTGATGAGTATGGTGCCGGTTTATTTTGGCATTACACGGGCATTCTTTGCTACACTTACGATTCTGATATGCGGACTGCTTTTCTTTTACCAGGCTATCAAATTATACCGCGACTGTTCCATCAAATCAGCACGGCAGGTTATGTTCGGATCATTCGCGTACTTACCTTTTGTTCAACTAGCAATATTATTTGGTTAAAAGGGGACGCAGGACGAGGGACAGAAAAAAAAGCGCGGGAAAAGAGAGGAAAGTGATAATAGATCGGATACAAAAACTTGATTCTATCATAGCAATGCCCACAAAGTCAATACAAACGCTCGAAACAAAAGGGAAACCAACACCCGTCTCCCGACCTTCGTCCCTCGTCTCTTAATAAAAAAATATGAATATTTCAGCAGAAGAACAACAGGATATCAAAAAGAAATCGGCCAAACCGATGCTCTATCTTGCCATCATTTCCATGTGCATGATATTTGGCGGGCTCACCAGTGCCTACCTCGTTCGCAGCGGAGATGCCGGATGGATGGTGTTCAGTCTGCCCAAGGTCTTTTTCTTAAGCACTGCCTCCATCGTGATTAGCAGCCTCACCTTGACATGGGCTGTTCAATCCGCTAAAAAAGATAATTACACAAGTGTAAAGATCGGGATGACTCTTACTCTTGTTCTCGGGCTGGTATTCATTGTTTGTCAGCTCAAGGCATGGGGTGCATTGGTGGCTCAGGGCATTTTTATTGCCGGCAAACAAAGCAATCCTGCCGGCCAGTTCCTCTACATCATTTCCTTTGCCCATTTACTCCACCTTATAGGAGGCATTTTCATGTTGATATTTGTTTGTATTAAATCCTATAAACAATTATATCATTCAAAAAATTTATTAGGT
>JAHEYK010000108.1:5110-9458 GCA_023251625.1 Bacteroidota bacterium | reverse complement strand
GACATCACGATGGCATCCGTTGGGCAAGCCACGATGCAGAGATTACAGAACGTGCACATACCCAGATGATAAACAAATTCATCGATCGCCTTTTTCTTTTTCTGCGTTTCGGGGTCAATTTCGAATTTGCTGATAATACGTATGGTTCCATTCGGACAAGCAATTTCACAAGCAGAGCAGCCTGTACAGCGGTGTTCGTTGTTTGCATCATGCGTAAGAACCACTTCTCCACGAAAACGATCGCCAATGAACATTTCTTTTCTGTTCTCCGGATATTGCTGCGTAACGATCTCTTTATGATGTGTGAAATAATAGCCCGTCAACTTCATACCCTTCCGAAGCGAGTTAAGCGCACGTAAAATCGTTCCTATGTACATTGCTAAGTATCTCATATTATCTTTTTGTCATTCTGAGCGAAGCGAAGAATCTACAGATGCTTCACTGCGTTCAGCATGACAAATCATTAAAAATGCCATTTCATTATTACTATCAACGCCACCAATATCATATTTGCCAGACTGACCGGCATTAAATACTTCCATTCCAATGTTAAAAGCTGATCGATGCGCAAACGCGGAAAGGTCCAACGGAACCACATGATGACGAATATTAAAAAGAAAGTTTTTCCGAAGAACCAGACCACCGAAGGAATAAAATCCATGATGTGATTGAAACTTTCAAAATGTCCAACGTGAAAAGGCATCCATCCTCCTAAAAACAAAGTTGCCCCCACCGCACAAACAGTAAACATATTCACATATTCCGCCATAAAGAACATAGCGAAACGCATTCCGGTATACTCCGTGTGAAATCCAGCAGTTAATTCTGATTCCGCTTCGGCCATGTCGAAGGGGGCACGGTTTAATTCTGCAGTTCCAGCTATGATAAAAATTACAAAGGCAATGATCGCAGGTATATGTCCTTTGAATATCCACCAGCCTGTGCGCTGACTTTCCACAATATCCCCCAGACTCATGCTTCCTGCTAACGCTACAATTACAATCACTGAAAGCCCTGCCGATAATTCGTAACTCACGATCTGCGCTCCGCTGCGCATGGCACCGAGCAAAGAATATTTACTGTTGCTCGCCCATCCTGCCATTAAAATTCCAATAACTGAAATAGATGATACCGCAGAAATGTAAAACACCCCAATATTAATATCGTACATCTGCAGTCCAAGGGCAAAAGGAATGGGCGCAAGAGCCAGCATAGCCACCACCATCACGATGAAAGGAGCAAAGTTGAATAAGAATTTGTCGGACGCCTGCGGAGTGATCCCTTCTTTCAGCAAAAGCTTAAGTACATCCGCAACAGCTTGCAATACTCCCTTTGGACCAACGCGATTCGGACCAATACGTATTTGCATGAAAGCGGCAACCTTCCTTTCCATGTAAACGAAAACGATCGCCAAAAAAACGCACATACCAAGAACACAAGTTCCGACAATGACAAACTCAAGCAACATTGCAATAGATGGACTGCAATGCGCGAGAAGCCAGTAATGGATCTTTGAGGTTAGTATGGAGAAGTCGTATAACACTAATACAATTGATAATTGATAATTAATAATTGATAGTTTACTATGGTTGATCTGTTTTTCATTATCAATTATTCATTATCCATTTTTAATTTTTATCTATCTATATCCGGTATTACCAAATCCAATGTTGCCATAATCGCCACCAGATCACCAATCTTTCCTCCTACTGCCATGTGTTTGAGTGCAGAAAGGTTTGAAAAGTTCGGAGAACGGAATTTTACTCTGTATGGCTTCATGCTTCCATCGCTGATGATGTAAACGCCTAATTCTCCACGGGCAGTTTCCACACGAGAATAAAATTCTCCCTTAGGAAGCTTGACCACATTTTTTGTCTTCGCCTGAAAATCTCCTTCGGGAATATTATCAATATACTGCTCAATAATTTTTACCGACTCGTACATTTCACGCACGCGAACCATGTAACGGGAAAAACAATCTCCTCCTGTTTCAAGTATTTCGTCAAACTTCGCACCTTCATAGCCATCATATGGAAACCATTTGCGCATATCACAGCTAACTCCCGATCCGCGTGCAACCGGACCCGTACATCCGTAGGAAATTGCATCTTCCGCAGAAATAACTCCCACGCCCTTCATGCGGCTTTGAAAAATAACATTACCAGTGAGTAACTGATCATATTCGGGGAGGTTCTTTTTGAAATTGACAAGGAATGTATGAACACGTTTCTGAAAATTTGGATGGATGTCGTACATCACTCCACCGGGAACGTTGTAGTTCATCGTGAGACGCGCACCGCAGCTCTCTTCAAAAATATCCATGATCTCTTCCCGGTCGCGGAAACCGATGAAGAAGGGAGTAGTTGCACCGAGATCCAAGCCCAATGCTCCCCACCAAAGTGTGTGCGATGCAATGCGTGTAAGTTCCGACATTAAAATACGGATCACTTTTGCCCGCTCAGGAATTGCAAGCGCCATTCCCTGCTCCACCGCCATGGAACAAGCCTGGTTGTTCATGTGAGCGGAGAGATAATCCATCCGGCTCGTGAGATAAATAAAATTACGATAAGTACTCGCCTCACACATTTTTTCGATCGAACGATGAATGTAACCCAGATGAGGTTGCACGTCTAGTACAGTCTCCCCCTGCAGTTTCACTTTCAAATGCAAAACTCCATGCGTAGAAGGATGCTGAGGGCCAATGTTTATGACAAAGTCCTCTTCCTTGGATTCGAGCAATTCTTCTATTTCTTCGTTTGGTCTCAAAGTTGTACGATAGTTACATCATCCACATAATCTTTTCTCAGCGGAAATCCCCAGGTATCATCCATAAACAATCTGCGCAGATCAGGATGATTATTGAATTTTATGCCGAAAAGATCAAATACTTCGCGTTCGTGAAATTCTGCTGTTCTCCAGATATCTGAAACAGTATCTACTTTAGGATTTACTCTGTCGGTCAGTTTTACTTTCAGGACAATAACATGTTTATGTTTTCTAGATTGCAAATGATACACCACCATCAGACTATCTTTCCAATCTACTCCGGTCACGCATATCAGATAGTCAAATTCGGCAGAAGAATCTGTACGGAGGTGTTTCGCCAGCGAATAAAATTTTTCTGCAGGAACTGTTATGTTCAAATACTGCGTTTCTTCGAATATTGCTTCGGGAACTTGAGCGGTGATAAATGTTTTTAATTCTTCGTTGGTCATATAGGAGCCTCCCCTAAATCCCCTCCTTCAGAGGGGACTTGCAGGGCGTATTTTCTTAATTAGTATTCATTTTATTTCTACCCTTTACTCCAACCTCTCCCCTGAAGGGGGAGCCGGAGGGGGCTAAATATTTATTTTCTCCCTAGGCCCTCCCGCTTTTATTTTCTCCTGCAATGTGATCAATGCATGCAACAACGCTTCCGGACGCGGAGGGCAACCGGCGATGTACACATCCACAGGTATCACGTGATCCACACCACGCACTACTGAATACGAATTATAAAAAAATGGCCCGCCTGAAATGGTACAAGCGCCCATAGCAATTACATATTTAGGGTCCGCCATTTGGTCATATAATCTTTTGAGAACCGGAGCCATTTTATAAACGATCGTCCCGGCACAAATAATAAGATCTGCCTGTCTTGGCGTAGCACGCGCTACTTCAAAACCAAAGCGAGACCAATCGTGTTTTGCCGATGCAGCCGACATCATTTCAATCGCACAGCAAGAAGTGCCGAATACAAGAGGCCAAAGAGAATTCGAGCGCGACCAGTTCGCAACGCCTTCGATCGTGGACATCACAATATTTCCTCCTCCGGGAAGATTATGCACCTGTCCGGGGAAGTTCTTGATCAGTTCCTGTTGTTTTGTGTCTGTCATTTGCCTCGCTTTATCCCTTTAAAGTTACGATTCTCAACTCGATTATCAAAAAACAAGCGCTCTTTTATTACTCCTTACTTTTGTTGTTTTTGTCTATTGTATACTGTATATTTGGCTGTATCTTATTCCCATTTTAACGCTCCTTTCTTCCATGCATAAAGTAATCCGAGAAAAAGTATGAATACAAAGATCAGTATCTCCACAAACGCTACCATTCCCACTTCACGTAACACCACTGCCCAGGGGAATAGAAAAACAATTTCCACATCAAACACTAAAAAGATGAGAGCAAACAGGTAGTATCCAACATTATATTGCACCCAGGAACCACTTTCAGTTGGTACTCCGCACTCGTAAGCTTCGAGTTTTGCACTGTTTTTTGAGGTGGGCGCTATCCATTTAGAGATCAAAATACCCATTCCGCAGAAAACTGCTCCGCAGACGGCTAAAAGTATAAGTGAACTGATTCCCAT
>JAHEYK010000108.1:0-5010 GCA_023251625.1 Bacteroidota bacterium | reverse complement strand
GTAAACTTAATCAAAATACAAATGATTAAATTTGGAGATATTAACAACAAAAGTGAAAATGTGAGTTGCTTTTACCCCTATTAAAATATATATTCCTTCCTCTACACCATTTCTTTTGTTATCTTTGCGCTCCCGATAGCTATCGGGATTAGACTGGTACTTCAGTTACTGCCCCTCAGCGTCTTAGGACATTCATACGGCAGACCATAGATACTGCCGTAACAATCTAAAAATTTAAAATAGGTTCAGGATTACACCGATCTCGGGAAGATTACACCGATTTCAGTTGGGTCCTTTATCGGTGCAATCAATTAACAATCAATCGGTGTAATCCTTATTAAAAAAATTATATGAAAGAAGTAAAAAAATTACAATTCAGTGAATTAGCCCTTAGTCCTGAAATGGAACGCGCAATCGTTGACATGGGATTTGTGGATGCATCTCCTATTCAAGCACAAACTATCCCCCACCTTTTAGAAAGAAAGGATGTCATTGGCCAGGCGCAGACCGGAACAGGAAAAACGGCAGCATTCGGAATTCCCCTGCTGGAACTGATTAAACCTGAAGATAAACATGTGGACGCGCTGGTGATGTGTCCTACACGGGAACTCGCGCAGCAGGTTGCCTTGGAACTTAAAAAATTGGCTAAGTACAAAAAACACATCAACATCCTGGCGATCTATGGAGGATCATCCATGTCAGAGCAGATACATGCCTTGAGAAGAGGCGTTCAAGTAGTCGTTGGAACTCCTGGACGTATCATGGACCACCTGGAACGCAAAACATTATCCTTTGATAAAGTAAAAATGGCAGTGCTGGACGAAGCAGATACCATGCTTGATATGGGATTCAGGGAAGATATCGAAGCCATTCTTAAAAAAATGGCTCCGGAAAGACAAACTGTTCTCTTTTCTGCTACCATGCCAAAGCCTATCCTGGATATCGCACATCGTTTTCAAAAACATCCTGTACACGTAAAAGTTACAACTGAAAATCTGACCAACACCTCTATTGAACAGATATACTTTGAAGTGGGACATGCTTCCCGCGCCAAGATCGTTTCTTCGCTGATGGACCTCCATAGCCTGAAACTAACTTTGTTATTCTGCAATACAAAACGCAGGGTGGATGAAGTAGTTGCTACTATGCGTACCATGGGGCATAAAGCAGATGCGATACACGGTGACCTGAGCCAGAGCCAGCGCAACTCGGTGCTTTCCGCATTTAAATCCGGAAAAATAAATATCCTGGTTGCATCTGATGTGGCCGCACGCGGAATCGATGTAAGCAACGTAGATGCAGTATTCAATTACGATCTTCCGATGGATGCAGAATATTATGTGCACCGCATCGGCCGCACAGGCAGAGCCGGAAAAACAGGAAAAGCTTTCAGTTTTGTGACCGGAAGAAATGATTTTTTCAAGCTAAGAGATATTGAGCGCTATGCAAAAGTGAAAATTGCGAAAGGAAATGTTCCTACAGAAAAAGAAATGCTTGATCTGAGCAATGTAAAACTTCTTACCCAGCTCAAATCAATAGTGACTGCCGGGCATCTCGAAAAATTTGAAGCGATGGTAGCGGATTATTGCAAAGAAGGTTTCACTGCGGAGCAATTAGCAGCCGTATTATTAAAACTTACTCTGAAAGGCAATGCTCCTTCAGCTCCGGAGCCAAGACAATCAGAATCGAGGCCATCTTTTGAAAGACCTTCATACAACAGGGAGAGACCTTCTTATAACAGAGAACGCCCATCTTTCAACAAGGAAAGATCATCAAACGATCGTCCTTCTTTTGGTTCTGGCAGGCCAAGTTATTCTCCAAGAGAACGATCGGGTAATTCCGGATCCGGAGAACAAAGGCGCGCGGATAACCGTTTCTCTAAAGAACGTTCTGAAAATACAAGCGCTTCACAAGACAGAAGTAATGTGAAGTTCAGAAAACGCAGGGAGCGTCCGGAATAGAGTACCTATTTCCATCTGCTGATAATTAACATGAAGAGGAACTAACATTAGTTTCCTTGTTCATGTTAATTTATACATTTACCATTCCTTTTTCATAATTCCAATCTCCTATGAAACGAATGATCTATTTACCGATTGCCATCCTGATGCTTTCCGGCACGTTCCTGAACGCACAAATAGAAAAAAAAGATTCCCTGAGCGGAAACAAAAGTTTTTATAAAAATGAGTTGGGCATAGACATGGTCTTTTTTCTGAATTTGTTTCGGAACCAATATGAAGTAACCAATACCACACAGCTCTTTATTAATTATGACCGGTGGATTGCCCCTAAGACAGCTATTCGATGTGTTGTAGGATTCGGGTTCAACAATAACCAGGTCAAACAAGATACGCTCCCATTGCTTAGCGGCAAAACCAGTAATATTATTATCAAAATTGGTCTCAGGCGAGAGCAGCGCATCAGCAAAAGATGGCTTTTCTATTATGGTTGTGACCTGGCCTACGAAAATGACCTGAGTTCTTCGCAGATTGGCGACTATACTTCAGGAGTAGTGACAACCACCATTAGAAATGTTTACTACGGGCCTTCGCCTTTTATGGGCGTACGATTTGAAATCAATTCCCGCATTTCATTTACGACAGAAACGAATGCCAATCTTTTCTTTTATAACAAGGAAAACATAAAAGAGAATGATAAATTCCCTGTCCAAAATGCGACCACTACCACTAAAGGTTTCGGACTGGAATATATCATTCCACAAAATATTTATCTCAAAGTGAAATTCTGACCCCGGGCTGAATGAGAATGGTTTCGCAAAAAATAACGACTGCATTTATTCTCATCGCGTGTATGCATTCATTTTTATATGCACAAAAGAAAGATACCACATCACATCGCACTTTTTACAAAAATGAAGTGTCGCTCGATATGTTTTACTTTCTGAACATTTTGCGCGGAAACTTTAGCCCTACCACCTCCCCTCAAATGGCTGTCGCCATCGAACATCATCTTTCAGAGGAAAATCTCATCCGTCTTGGTTCAGATGTGCGCATTCAGAACTACAATGTGTACCAGGCAACACAGCCAACACTTCAAAACAATTCGACCTTTTATATTTTGCGCCTTGGAGCAGAAAAAGAAAAAGAGTTTCACCCCTTATGGACATTTTTTTACGGGTTTGATCTTTTATATAAATACAGCCTCAAACAAAATGAACAAGGCAACTCAACACTTGGCATTACAAGAGATATAAATAAAACAGAGGGACAAGGCTTTGCTTTATTATTTGGAATGAAGTTTAAGATCGCCAACCGGGTGACCCTTTCAGTTGAAACAGATTTTGAACTTTGGAAATACATGAGCAACCTCAGCACCACGAATGATCTTTCCCCGCAGCTCAATAAATCTTATAATGAAAAAGGCATATACACCGATTACTCCATCCCTCAGAATATTTTTATGAATATTGAATTCTGATCTTTCAGCAGAAACCATAACTATTTTTACTTTTACCACTCTAAAATACTCCAATGAAAAAATTACTCCTGTCTTCCTTGGTTCTCCTGAGCATTTATGCAGAATCCGTTTCACAAACAAAATCATCCGTCAAAGATACCACCAAACCTGCCCTGAGCAAAGCCGAAGGGAAGAAAGACCCTAAAAAATGGGACATAGAAAATCCTCCCGGCACTTTCAAAGATGTGGAATTCACCACCACCGAAGGAACCTGGATGAGTTTGGATGTTTCCCCGGATGGAAAAGAAATTGTGTTTGACCTGCTTGGAGATATTTACTCCATGCCGATCATAGGCGGTGAAGCAAAACTTTTGCGCGGAGGACATTCCATGGATGTGCAGCCACGCTATTCTCCTGATGGGAAGAAAATTTCGTTCGGCAGCGATGCAGGAGGCGGAGATAACATCTGGATGATGAACCGCGATGGATCGGAGCCGAAACAGATCACCAAAGAAAATTTCAGGCTCACAAACAATGCCGTATGGATGCCGGATGGAAATTATATTATCGCCAAAAAACACTTCACCTCAACCCGTTCGCTTGGGGCCGGAGAACTTTGGATGTATCATTTTTCGGGCGGAGAAGGAATTCAAATTACAAAAAGAAAAAATGACCAACAGGATGTAGGAGAGCCCTGCGTTTCTCCTGATGGAAAATATGTTTACTACAGCGAAGATATGTACCCCGGAGGATATTTCCAATACAACAAAGATCCCAACCAGCAGATCTATGTGATCAAACGCTACAATTTTGAAAAAGGAGAAACTGAAACTGTGACAGGTGGTGCAGGTAGCGCCATGAGGCCACAAATTTCCAAAGACGGGAAAACACTTGCCTTTGTAAGACGGGTACATGAAAAATCTGTTTTGTACATGAGAAATATGGAAACAGGGGAAGAATGGCCGATCTATGACAAGCTCAGCAAAGACCAGTCAGAAGCTTGGGCGATCTTCGGGCCATATACGGGTTTTCAGTGGCTGGATGCAAAGAACATTATCATCTGGGCGCAGGGAAAGATATGGAAACTAACAAACCTGTCAGGGTTTGAAACCCTGACAGGTTTCACGGCAACTGAAATTCCTTTCAATGTAAAAGTAAAACAGAAAGTTTACGATGCGCTTCATTTTGAAAATCCGGTGGCTTCTGATAAGTTCACAGTAAAAACAATTCGCAATGCAATCACTTCTCCTGATGAAAAATATATTCTATTCAATGCGGTTGGTTCTCTTTGGAGAAAAGATCTTCCAAACGGGACTCCACAACGATTAACGAATGGAAAGAATTTTGAATTCGAGCCGGCTTTTTCTCCCGAAGGGAATGAGCTCGTGTACGTCACCTGGAACGATGAATCTATGGGATCTATCTGGAAAGTAAATTACAAGGAAAAAGTTTTCAATGAAATAAAACTCACCACCGAAAAAGGAATCTACCGCACTCCCCGTTTTTCTCCCGATGGAAAATGGGTAGTTTATCAAAAAGAAGAAGGCAATAATCAGCAGGGAAATTCTTTTTGCGTGAACCCGGGTTTGTATA
>JAHEYK010000107.1 GCA_023251625.1 Bacteroidota bacterium | reverse complement strand
TGGTCGGCCGCCCCCTTACACTTACTGAAAAAATTCTTTACGCTCACCTTGCGGACGCACTTCCGTCACAACCTTACGAAAAAGGAAAATCATACGTTGACTTTAATCCCGATAGAGTGGCCATGCAGGATGCCACCGCTCAAATGGCCCTGCTTCAGTTCATGCAGGCCGGCAGAAAAAAAGTGGCGGTTCCAAGCACTGTTCACTGCGACCATCTTATCACCGCTCAATCAGGAGCTAAAGCGGATCTTGACCGTGCGATAAAAGTGAACAAAGAAGTATATGATTTTCTTTCTTCCGTTTCTAACAAATATGGAATTGGATTCTGGAAACCGGGAGCTGGGATCATTCATCAGGTACTTTTAGAAAACTATGCTTTTCCCGGAGCGTTGATGATAGGAACAGATTCTCATACAGTAAATGCCGGCGGATTAGGCATGATCGCCATCGGTGTTGGCGGGGCGGATGCCTGCGATGTAATGGCCGGGCTTCCCTGGGAACTGAAAATGCCCAAGCTCATTGGCGTAAAGCTCACAGGAAAAATGAGCGGCTGGACCTCTTCAAAAGATGTAATTCTGAAAGTGGCAGGAGTCCTCACAGTAAAAGGAGGAACAGATGCCATTTTAGAATATTTCGGGGATGGTGCTGACTCTCTTTCTTGCACAGGAAAAGGGACTATCTGCAACATGGGCGCGGAAATTGGCGCCACTACTTCTGTATTTTGCTACGATGAAAAAATGTCTTCCTATCTGAAAGGAACTTCCCGGAAAGATGTAGCAGAGCTGGCGGATAAAGTAAAAGAACATCTTCGCGGGGATAAAGAAGTATATGATTCTCCAGAAAAATATTTTGACCAGGTCATTGAAATAAATCTTTCTGAACTCGAGCCGCATGTGAATGGCCCTTTCACACCCGACCTGGCATGGCCCATTTCAAAATTTGCAGAAGCGGTAAAGAAAAATAACTGGCCTGCTAAATTAGAAGTAGGACTGATCGGCTCCTGCACCAATTCTTCTTACGAAGATATTTCACGTGCTGCATCACTTGCCAAACAAGCTGTAGACAAAGGATTAAAAACAAAATCTGAATTCACCATTACCCCGGGATCAGAATTGGTACGCTATACGGTAGAGCGGGATGGTTTTCTCGGAACCTTCGAACAAATGGGCGGCTCCGTACTCGCCAATGCCTGCGGCCCCTGCATCGGCCAATGGTCGCGTCATTCGGATGACCCAAACCGGAAAAATTCCATCATCACTTCTTTCAACCGGAATTTTGCAAAACGAAATGACGGAAATCCGAATACACATGCGTTTGTAGCATCTCCGGAAATTGTAACGGCCCTCGCGCTTGCGGGAGATCTTACCTTCAACCCTCTGACAGATTTTCTGACTAACGATAAAGGCGAAAAAATAAAACTCAGCGAGCCTAAAGGGCTCGAACTCCCACCCAAAGGATTTGATGTAAAAGATGCAGGGTTCCAGGAACCCGCAAAGGACGGAAGCAGTGTTGAGGTGATCGTTAAACCAACTTCTGACCGCCTGCAATTATTGGATCCCTTCTCTGCCTGGGAAGGTGCCGACATCAAAGGATTAAAACTTCTGATCAAAGCAAAAGGAAAATGCACTACGGATCATATTTCCATGGCAGGGCCTTGGCTTAAATACAGAGGTCACCTTGATAATATTTCCAACAACATGCTCATTGGCGCAGTGAATGCCTTCAATGAAAAAACAGATAACGTAAAAAACCAACTGGATGGAAAATATGATGCTGTTCCGAAAGTGCAAAGAGCCTATAAAGCTGCGCACATAGGCTCTATCGTTGTAGGTGATGAAAATTACGGAGAAGGTTCTTCACGCGAACACGCAGCCATGGAACCAAGACATTTGGGAGTGAGAGCGGTGCTTGTTAAATCATTCGCTCGCATTCACGAAACAAACCTAAAAAAACAGGGAATGCTGGGGCTTACTTTCGCCAACAAAGAAGATTATAACAAGATACAGGAGGATGATTCGATCGATATTCTTGGTTTAACCGAATTCGCTCCTGGAAAACAATTACAGCTTGTTCTGCACCACAGCAAAGGCGATCACGAGATCATCAAAGTAAATCATTCGTATAATGCACAGCAGATCGAATGGTTCAAAGCCGGTGGAGCCCTGAACATTATCCGGGCAAATGTTAAAGCATAAGTAACGTCATTGCGAGCGAAGCGAAGCAATCTCATGGTTAAAAAGTTTTTTCAAGCGTTAACTATTGGGCTATTGCTTATGGCCAACTGCCCCCTTGCTTTCTCCCAGCATTCCGGCAACGTTACTGCAACCCGTTCCGATACAAGTCGGGTTGATACTAATTATGTAAAGTCGTATAAGGACAAACTCATACTCGGCCTTTACTATTCCGAGCGGAGGTTTTTGATCAATATGTCAGCACAAGACAGCGGGCACACTGTTCCTGGCTCGACCATCAGTTACATTGCCAATTCAAATCATATTACCGGTATTTCTCTTCACTATGATATTATAGGACTTGCATTCGGATTTCGCTCCGTTCCCTCCGGGAATTTGAGCACAGGCAATACCAAATATCTTGACTTCGAACTGAATCTGAACTCACAAAGGTGGCGTTTAGAGAACAGCTTCAGGAATTATAAAGGTTTTTACGACAATGACACCTCTCTTTATTTCAAAAAAGCACTTCCTGATACATTGAAATATTTCCTGCAAGTGCCGTCTATGAATCTGCGTGTGATAAAATCAAAATTTATTTATTCGTTCAACAAAAGGAAGTTCTCACTCGGAGCTGCCTATTCAAATATAAATCGGCAGCTTAAATCAAAAGGCTCCTGGCTGATCATTGCAAATTTTTATTCGCTCAACCTGCATGCTGACACGTCTTTTGTTCCACGACCACTAAGAACACACTATGATACGATATGGGATGGACTTAATCGAATGAATATTTTTGCGGGTTCAGCCATTTTCGGGGGCACCTACACCGTGGTTATGTGGAAAAGATTCTATGTAAATTTTCTTCTCACGGGCGGTTTCGAAACACAGTACCGCGATTTTTATACTCAGCCCGAAAATAAAATGCAATCATACTGGAGAACAACTACCGCAGCTGATTTCAGGCTGGCAATTGGCTTCAATAGCAAACGGTTCTATATCCGCAATACGAGCACATTCGATATAAATAATTACGACCCCACTAAGGATATAAAGATAGGCACCGTTTATTACGCATTCTCTTTCGATGTCGGATACCGTTTTAATGTTAAAACGCCCAAGCCATACAAAAAATTCCAGGGCACTAAGCTTTATGACCTGCTGAATTAAAATTTAACCCGCCTTCACTCGTTCATCTCAGGTCTGACCTAACGCATTTTTCATACCTTAGAAACTGATATGCTTATAAGAATTTTTTTCGCAATACTTGTACTGGTATCCATCACTTCCCATTCACAGATGATAAGTGTGAAAGGAATTATTTTTGACAAAGACACTACCTCGCCCATGCCCTTCGCTTATGTGGTAAATAAAAACTCAACTACAGGCACGCTTACCGATGAAGGAGGAAGATTTTCAATGCGCATTAAATTAGGCGACACGTTGAGTTTTTCCTACATGGGTTACGGAGTTACCAAAATATTCACGCAAGCGCTGAAAGATTCAGTAAAGAATAATTTGCTTAATCTGAAAGTATTTTTGAAGTCGAAAGCAAATGAGCTCAGGCCTGTTGTGATCGAGAACCGGTCATTCACTAAAGAAGAAAAAGAATATTACGCAAGCAAAGTAGACGAATATAACCGGGGCATCGAATCTCCGCTGGCAAGCCCGATCTCAGCCATGTACTATGCTTGGAGCAAAAGAGGGCATCAGCTTGCAAAACTCTCGGTCATCTATCAACAATTATTGATCGATGAAGTGAAAGAGCACCGCCTCAGTGATCAGAAATTAAGGATGATAACTGGCAACGACACACTGAACACAGAAGCTTTCAGGCGTTATTGTTATTTACCGGACCAGTGGGTGATCTCTGCCTCGGATTACAACCTTTTTTATGCTGTAAAACAATATTACAGGCAATACATGGATATGCAAAGAAGAAAAAAGCAGAATTAATTTATTTTCTTTCAAGCTCCTTCACTTTCTCTCTTAAAATTTTCAAAAGCAGGTCTACCTGTTTCAAATGCGTGCGGAATGCCAGACAGGCAAAGCGCAGGGTAAATTTATTATCTATCATCGTTGATGAAATAAAGATCCTTCCATCCGCAATGACAGCTTCCATCAATTTCTTATTAAACGCATTTGTGTATTCCTCCCCTCTCCCCGGGGAGAGCGGTCGGGGCTGAGATGGGATCCATCGATAGGTCACCACAGAAAGCTGAGGCTCCTCCCCTGTTTCAAAACCTAATTTCTGAACTTCATTATGAAAGTATTTTGCAAGAAGCAACTTCTCCTCCAGACAGGCACGGAATGGTTTCAGTCCCATGAGTTTGAGCGGCAGCCACAAACGCAAACCACGAAAGTGTTTGGTAAGCTCGGGAGAAAGATCGGCAGGAGAATCTTCATCGGCTCCATCAATTGCATCCTGTAAATATTGCGCCTGGTAAAAATGAGATTCTCTGAGTTTTTCTGCATTCTTCACAAGAATAACACCCAGACCATAGGGAAGAAACAACCCTTTGTGCGGATCGATCACCAGCGAATCAGCGAGTTCAATTCCTTTGAGCTTCTTTTTCCCTTCCTCGGTCAGGACAAAAAATCCACCGTATGCCGCATCAATGTGATACCAGAGATCATTTTTCTTAGCAAGCTTCCCGATATCTTCGAGCGGGTCAACCGCCCCCACATCCGTAGTGCCGGCCGAAGCGATCACTAAAAATGGGTTAAGCTTATTTTTTTTGTCGAGCAAGACTATTTTTTGAAGCTCCTCCACATTCATTTTGCTTTGCGCATCCATCGGAACATACCGGATCACACATTCTTTCAATCCTGCGATACGGATCGCTTTACTGACAGAATGATGTACTTGCTTTGTCAGATAGATAACGCTTTTTGTAATATTGGCAGAAGAAATATTTTTCGCATCACGTGCTGTAACAATTCCCATCAGGTTGGCAAGCGATCCGCCCGAAGTCAAATTACCGGCAACCTCACCCCTAACACCCCCTTGCCCCCTTTCCCCTCTCCCGTGGGAGAGGGGGTCAGGGGGTGAGGTAAAACCTACTATTTCCGCCATCCACTTGATCAACATATTTTCCATGCGCACTGCACCGGGACTTGCATAAAACACTCCGGCATAGCGGTTAAAAATATCCGCCATGTAATCACCCAGCGCTGAATAATAAATCCCTCCTCCGGGGATGTAAGCAAGATGTCCACCCGATGCCGGGTTCAGCCCGGGAAAGTCCACATTCTTTTGCAGCAATTCGATCGCTTTGTCAGTGCTTATAGGGGTTTCAGTGATAGGAGATTCAAGCAATGCAATTCCTTTATCCGGAGTAACATTATAAGCTTTTATTTTTTCGATGTTCTTTAAAAAATCTTCGCTGTATGAAATAACCTTTTTCCTCACTTCTTTTCGTTCTGCTGAAGTGGGCTCTAAAAGACGTGATATCCTTTCAAGTTCTTTAATTCTTTTTATCATGATGCTAAAATACGTTTTCCGGGAGACCTGTCGGAGGCAGGTTAGTTTGAAGGTGACAACGCTTACAATCTAATGACAATATCCAACCCTATAAATGATATTTTTGTGCGATGCTAAAAAACGACCTCATACTACGCGCTGCAAGAGGCCAGGATGTAGAACGCACTCCCGTATGGCTCATGCGCCAGGCCGGGCGAATTCTGCCTGAATACCGCAAAGTGCGGGAAAAGGCCAAAGACTTTGTAACCTTTGTTAAGACACCTGAACTTGCCGCTGAAGTCACCGTGCAGCCTGTGGATATTCTAGGGGTGGATGCTGCCATCATCTTTTCCGACATACTCGTTATTCCCGAAGCCATGGGCTTGCCCTACAAAATGATAGAGGCAAAAGGCCCGTTTTTTGAAAAAACTATTAAAACAGAAAAAGAAGTAGAACAATTGCGGGTTGCTGCTGGCGAAGACCTTAAGTACGTAACGGATGCGATCAAGCTTGCAAAGAAAGAACTCAACGGCAGAGTGCCACTCATCGGCTTTGCAGGTGCGCCCTGGACCATCTTCGCCTATATGATTGAAGGCAGCGGAAGCAAAACCTTTTCTCAGGCAAAAAAGATGCTTTATACGAATCCGAAACTTTCACACTCGCTTCTTCAAAAAATTACCGACAGCACTATCAATTACCTCAACGCACAGATCCTGGCAGGCGCTGACCTGATACAGATCTTTGACAGTTGGGCAGGAATTTTATCCCCTGAACAATACAATGAGTTCTCCTTGCAATATATTTCTCAAATCTGCGATGCGGTTACAAATGTTCCGAAAATAGTTTTTGCAAAAGATGCTTTCTTTGCCCGAAAAGAAATAAGCAAACTTAAGTGCGATGTGATCGGGCTGGATTGGACCATGGACATTGCCGAATCAAAAATGCTTATTGGAAACAACAAAACACTGCAGGGAAACGCAGACCCTTGCTTGCTCTACTCTGATCTTCCAACCATAAAAAAAGAAACTGAAAAAATGCTTCAAGCATTCGGGCCCAAACGCCACATTGCCAATCTGGGCCACGGACTCTACCCGGATACTGATAAAGAAAAAGTGAAGTTTTTTGTCGATACAATAAAAGAATTCCGATTTTAGTAGGATGATACTCCGGCATCTTAGCTCTTTTTCCATAATTTTTCTTTTGGGCAAGATGGTTTTCGCCCAAAACCTGATCCCCAATCCGGGTTTTGAAGAACACAAGAATTGCCTGGGCTTCAATACCCAACTGAAGGAATGGATCATGCCTGTAGGTGATTATTACCATTACCTGTCTGATTGCCCCGTTGGAAAAGCACAATATAACGGTGAAGAAAAGAACAAACCGCATGAAGGTAAATGCCTGGCAGGTATCTGTCTTCATTCGAACGAAGCGGGAGAGTATATGCTTGCAAAGTTAAATGCACCGCTCCAAAAAGACCTTGAATATATTTTTTCCGGATACATTTTGCTTGCCTCCGAGAAACAGGATAAATACATAAACTTCACGCACATTGAAGTGGCCCTTACCGATAAGGCATATACGGTAACAAATCCTTCGCACATATTTTTCGACCCGCAAATATCGATCCCCCTTTCGTTTGAAAAGAAAGAAAAAGAATGGATATATATTTCGGGAAAATTCATTGCTTCTGGAAATGAAGCTTATTTCCTGATCGGAAATTTTCTTCCCGTTACCAACATCACCGATGAATTGAATGAATACATGCTTCTAGCCCCGGACGAAAGGGAAAAATATTTGAAAAAGCATAAGAAGCTCGAAGAGGCCATGAGCTCAGCCAGTTCCAAGCTTACCGGAAGTTCTAAACCCTACTCCATCCGCTGCTACCTGGATGATCTTTGCCTGATGCCCGCATCGGATACGGCAAAAGGCCTGTGTAATTATCCTCTAAAAAAAATCGCCACTCCTCCTCTTAAAATTGAAGTCTTCAAACCTATAGTGATTGAAAATATTTTTTTTGAAATCGCTAAGTCAGGACTTCTGCCGGCATCCTTTAAAGCGCTTGACAGCCTGGCTAACTGGCTAAAGGCAAATGCTCCAGTAGAAATTCAGATCACCGGACATACCGATAATAAGGGAACCGAAAAAGAAAATAACACATTGTCAACTGAAAGAGCCGCTGCCGTAAAAAACTATCTTGTAGCGAAAGGCGCAAACAATAAAATAGAATCCACGGGATTGGGTAGTACCAAACCCATCGCCGGAAATGAAACGGAAGAAGGACGCAGCAAGAACAGACGGGTTGAGTTTGTTATTACAAAGAAATAACTTTTCATAATCTTTTATTTTTTAGCAGAAAAAATCATTTTCTTTGTCCTGCATGGCCACCCTCAAAAAAGGAGACAAAAAAGTTATCACTGCCTGGAGCTTTTACGATTGGGCGAATTCAGCATATGCGCTTGTTATCACCTCTACCATCTTTCCTATTTATTACGTTGCGGTGACCAAAACCGAAACATCCGACAAAGTTCATTTCATAGGTAGAGAATACACAAACACAACACTCTACACCTTTGCAATGGCGTTTGCATACATGATCGTAGCTGCTATTGCCCCGCTTTTATCAGGCATCGCTGATTACAGCGGAAACAAAAAGCGCTTCATGCAGTTCTTCTGTTACCTGGGCTCGCTTTCCTGCGCCTGCATGTACTTTTTTACGGGGCTGGAAAATCTTTGGGTCGGTATCCTCACTTTAATATTTGCCTGCATCGGCTGGTCTGGAAGCATCGTTTTCTACAACGCTTATCTGCCTGAAATTGCCGAGCCCCAAGACCACGATCGTGTGAGTGCAAAAGGTTTTTCTATGGGATATATTGGCAGTGCCATTCTGCTTATTTTAAATCTGGCCATGGTGATGAAGCCTGAACTGTTCGGGATCGAAAATTCAGGACAAGCCTCCAGAATTTCCTTTCTCACAGTAGGTATCTGGTGGGCATTATTTGCACAGATCACTTTCTATTATTTACCGAACAATGTTTACGGCCACAAACCCCGGGGCCAATATCTCTTCAACGGCTATCTGGAGCTGAAAAAAGTGTACTTCGAACTAAAACAGCACAAACAGCTTGCAAGATTCCTTTCGGCATTTTTTGTTTACAACATGGGCGTTCAAACAGTGATGCTGATCGCCACTCTTTTCGGCAGTAAAGAGCTGAAGCTTGAATCCTCCCAACTCATTATCGTCATCCTGGTCATTCAATTTGTTGCCATCCTTGGAGCTTATTTATTTTCATACTTATCCGGAAAGAAAGGAAATATTTTCACCCTGAAAGTCTCAGTGGTTATCTGGATCGGCATTTGCATTGCAGCCTACTTCGTTTACACCGCCACAGCATTCTACATCACCGCAGCTGTGGTAGGGCTGGTGATGGGAGGCATTCAGTCCATCTCACGCTCAACGTACTCCAAGATGCTGCCGGAAACAGAAGACCATGCAACCTATTTCTCTTACTACGATGTAACTGACAAGATCTGCATCGTGTGCGGCATGGCCTTGTTCGGATTTATTGAACAGTTCAGCGAGAGCATGCGCAATCCTATTTTAGCCTTGATTTTGTTTTTTATTGTAGGATTTGTACTCTTATTAAGGATACCAAAAAAAACTAACAATTGACATTTTGGGCTTTCTCAAATATTCGTAATTTGTATATTCGTGCTGTCACCCTGAGCTTGTCGAAGGGCGTAATTCGCTCTTAATACGTAATTCGTAGTTCATGATCGTAGATATATTCATCCCCTGCTTCATCGACCAGCTTCATCCGCATGTTGGGTTGAACATGGTAAAGATCCTGGAG
>JAHEYK010000106.1 GCA_023251625.1 Bacteroidota bacterium | reverse complement strand
GTAATTCTTCTTGCTCTTACTTCCAACAAAGGCGCGAATGATTTCCAAACTTCTCCCCTCTCCCCGAACAAACGAGCCGAAGGCGAAGGTTGGGAGCGAAGCTCGGGGGCCGGGGGTGAGGCGAAAGAAGCAAAGCTTTTCGAACAAGTATTATCTACCTCCAAGCAATGGGGCAACGCCAATAACATGATGTACGTTGTGGGTGCCACTCGTGCCGAAATGCTGGCTGATGTACGTAAAATCGTTCCGGATCATTTTCTGCTTGTACCCGGAGTTGGTGCACAGGGTGGCAGCTTGCAGGAAGTGGTGAAATACGGAATGAATAAAGAATGCGGACTGCTCGTAAACTCTTCCCGTAATATTATTTACGCATCAGATAAAGAAGACTTTGCAACGAAAGCCAGAGAAGAAGCGATGAAGATGCAGAAGGAGATGGAATTACTATTAGAGAAAGTTTGATTTTTTTTCCTTGCCCACCAATTACATGAAAACACCTTCACTATTTCTATTATTCCAATTATTTATTCTTTCATTCAATCTTATGGGGCAAAACCTTGTTCCAAATTCGGGTTTTGAACTGGTGAAGGGAAAACTTCCCAATAAAAAACACGTTGGGATTGCTTATAATTGCGAGGATTGGTTTTCAAGCTACATGATGTCCACGGACTATTATAACGAGGCGTTCGGGAAGGGGGAAGTTGACCCAAAAGATGATTTAGGTAATCAGAAACCTCATTCAGGGGAAGCATTTTCAGGAATTTGCATTGATAAAAAATTTATTGAATATCTCCAAACAAAACTGCTTGATACACTCATGGAAGGAAAAAAATACCTGATTGAGTTTTATATCTGCAAAGCTGAAATATCCAAAAGCAGCTTGAATGAATTTGGTATTTTATTTTCTGACAAAGCGAATAGGGCACTCAATCTTGCGGGGATTGTAGAAGAACCAAGTGTTAAATTTATAAACAGTACCGGATATAGGGATAATAAGAGCTGGACGAAACTATCGGCAGTTTATCAAGCCAAAGGGGCTGAAGCTTATTTAATCTTAGGCCATTTTACTTATGACCACCCGTACAATAAAAAATATTGTCATTATTATATAGATGATGTATCCATAACCCCGATAGAAAAGGAAAGTCCTCCAGGTATAAAAATAGAAATAGAAAATGCAATGCCAACGGCAAAAAAAGAAACAGCAGATTCCATCTCTCAACCATTTTCACCAAAAATTGGTGTGCCTATTGCACTTAAAAACATTTTCTTTACTTCAAATGAAAGCGAATTACTTTCAGAATCGTTCTTAGAATTGAATAAACTAACACAGTATCTAAATAAAGACATTAGCACCACTGTAGCAATTAATGGATATACAGACAACGTAGGCAACGAGCATGAGAATAAAATTCTATCTGAAGACAGAGCCAAAGCTGTAGCAAAGTATCTAATTTCAAAAGGCATTGATAAAACACGAATAAAATATGCCGGCTACGGAAGTGTATTACCAATAAACACAAATGATACGGAGACAGGGAGGCAACTAAACAGAAGGGTTGAATTTACAATAAACAAAAAATGACGCGCCTTCTACAAGCTGCAAAAAAGTAACCGAATCATGCAAGAAGAATTCCTCCACCACCTCTGGAAATTCCGGTTGTTCAATAACAACAAACTACAAACCACAAACGGAGAAGAATTACAAATAATTAATACAGGTGAGCCCAATTCCGATTCCGGCCCTGATTTTTTCAATGCAAGGATCAAGATCGGCAAAACCACTTGGGCCGGAAATGTAGAGATACATATACATGCTTCAGATTGGGAATTACACAAGCATCAGCATGACAAAGCGTATGATAATGTCATTCTTCATGTAGTTCATGAAGCAGATATTGATCTGAAAAGAAAAAATGCCCGCCCGGATGACGCAGTCGGACGGGGCGAGATCATTCCAACTCTTGAACTAAAGAACAGAATTCCAAAAGATGTTTACGGAAAATACCTGCAGTTCCGATCAAGCAAGGACTGGATTCCTTGCGGGAAACAGCTCTCATGGGTAGATAAATTCACCTTAGACAATTGGCTGGACAGATTGCTAGTTGAGCGCTTGGAAAGAAAATCCCAGCCCATTCTGGATTCCCTCAAGCAAAACAAAAACAACTGGGAGGAAACATTTTATCAGATTCTTGCCCGTAACTTTGGGCTCAAAGTAAACTCTGAGCCTTTTGAAATACTTGCAAGATCACTCCCCTACTCCGTTCTGGCAAAACATAAAAACAGTTTAGTGCAGCTCGAGGCTTTGCTTTTCGGGGTGGCTGGCCTGCTTGAAAAACAATTCAAAGACGATTACCCAAAGGAATTACAAAAGGAATTTAAATTTCTTAAACAGAAATTCAAACTCAAACCGATCGATGCTTCTCTCTGGAAATTTATGCGTTTGCATCCACCCAATTTTCCAACGATTCGCATTTCTCAGTTGGCAAACCTCATTTACAGATCAACGCATCTCTTTTCGAAAATCCTGGAGACACATAATATTGCCTCCCTCCTGCAATGCGAAACCTCTGCATATTGGCTAACCCATTACCGTTTTGATAGATTATCTCCCCTCTCCTCGGGGAGAGGGGCCGGGGGTGAGGTCAAACGGAAACGGCTGGGTGAAGAATCCATAAATAATATCCTCATTAATACGATCATCCCATTCCTCTTTATTTATGGAAAAGAAAAGGGTGAAGAAAAATTCTGTGACAAAGCATTAGCCCTTCTCGAAAAAATTGAATCTGAAAATAATTCCATCATCAGCAAATGGGCAGAACTGGGCATCCATACAAAAAGTGCGTATGAAACACAGGCCCTCCTTCAACTCAAGAATGAATATTGCTCAAAGAAAAGGTGTCTGGACTGTGCAGTGGGTGCTAAACTGTTACACCCGGAATCTATCGCCTAACTCCCCTCTCCCTTTGGGGCGAGGGACAGGGTGGGGGTGATTTATTACCTTTGTACTATGATTCAACGTATCCGTAATTGGTTTGAAAGCCGCGCATTCGGGGTCTGCACCTGGCTGGGCAAGAAAATGGGCATTAAAGCAACTACCATCCGCATGTATTTTATTTACCTGTCTTTTTTCACTTTTGGGTCGCCAATCATCATTTATTTCATCCTTGCTTTTCTGCTTGAGAACAAAAAATATTTAAAGCCCAGGCCCAAACGCCCTTCTGTCTGGGATATCTAGTCTATGAATCATTTCCGCTACTTTTCAAAAATATACTTCCCGGTCGGTATTCTGCTGCTTATCACCATGGTGGGCACGGCGGGCTATATGTTCATTGAGCATTATAATCTTCTCAACGCATTTTACATGACGGTGATCACCATGGCTACCGTGGGTTTCAGCGAAGTACGCCCTTTAACGGATGACGGGAAAATGTTCACCGCATTTCTCATCATTACAAGTTTTGGTACCTTTGCGTATGCAGTAACGAACATTACAAGTTACATTGCAGACGGTGAATTCAAAGAATATTTTAAAACCAGGCGCTTGACAACAGAACTTGAAAAACTTGAAAATCATGTGATCATTTGCGGCTATGGCCGGAATGGAAAACAGGCTGCGCGAGTTCTGAAAAGCCATGGACAGCTTTTTGTGGTGATCGAACAGAAGGAGGCACCTCTGCAGACCATGAAAGAGAAGTATCCTCATTTGGCCATTAAAGGCGATTCCACACAGGATGAAATCCTCATGCAAGCAGGAATAAAGCGGGCGCGTTCACTGATAACAACGCTTCCGGTGGATGCGGATAATCTTTTCATCGTGCTGTCGGCACGCTCTTTGAATCCAAAGCTGAATATTATTTCCCGCGCATCGGATGATAACTCCGACAAAAAATTAAAAGTGGCCGGTGCAGATCACGTCATCATGCCCGATATGGTGGGTGGTGCGCACATGGCATCGCTGGTGATGAAACCCGATGTGGTGGAGTTCATCGATTACGTAACAGGCGTTGGTGTTGACATCAACCTCGAGGAGATCACATTTGAAAAACTTCCGGGCAACCTCCAAAATAAAACCATCAGCGAGCTGGACGTACGCAGCCGCAGCGGAGCCAACATCATCGGCTTCAAAACCGCGCAGGGAGAATATGTGATCAATCCCTCTCCCGAAACAAAACTCATTCCTAACGCGAAGCTTTTTGTGCTTGGCACCAGCGATCAGATCAAAAAACTCAGGGAAATATTTTCGTAGCGTCATTGCGAGCGGAGCGAAGCAATCTCCCAAACTTTCTTGTATTTTTGCGTTCATGAAAATTCTCGTTACCGGTTCCAACGGATTATTAGGTCAAAAAGTTATTTATGGGCTTTTGGGTGATCCTCTTTGCCTTCTTCCCGATGACATCCGAAAAAAAATAAAAAGTGAAGTGCAGATAATTGCTGCCGGAAAAGGAGAAAACCGAATTCACCGAAAAGACGGCTATATATATGAGTCATTTGATATGACGGTGAAAGCAGAAGTAGAAAAACTTTTTTTAAAACACAAGCCTGATGTGGTGATCAACACAGCTGCTATGACCAATGTAGATGCTTGCGAAACCAAGCGCGAAGAATGTTGGCTGGCCAATGTTACCGCCATGCAATATATGGTGGATGTTCTTGAAAAGATCGGATCTCATTTGATTCATATTTCTACCGACTTTGTCTTTGACGGCATGAAAGGCAGTGAATATGCAGAAACTGATACCCCAAATCCTCTGCATTATTACGCTCTCTCAAAACTGGAAGGAGAGAAAATCGTTATGAAGAGCCTGCCTGCCGGTCAGGCAGGTAAATTAAAATGGGCCATTCTGCGCACCATCATTGTGTATGGTGTGGTAGACGGAAACACCCGCAGCAATCTGGTTTTATGGGTAAAAAATAATCTGGATAAAAAGCAAAAAATAAATGTGATCAATGACCAGTTCCGTGCCCCTACTCTATCTGAAGACCTTGCACAAGCATGTATCGTGGCAGCAATGAAACGTGCGGAAGGGATCTATCATGTATCGGGCGAAAAAACGTATAACATTCTTGAACTTGCCAATATCATTGCTGATTTCTGGAAACTGGATAAATCCTATATGACCTCTGTTACATCGGAGCAGCTGAACCAGCCGGCAAAGCGCCCTCCTTATACAGGGTTTGTGATTGATAAAGCAAAAAGAGACTTGGGTTATACTCCACGCTCATTTATGGAAGGATTAAAAATTGTAGATGATCAGATAAAACGCTCGGTATAAAATTTTATATACTTTAGTCATCCACTAACTCATACGCAAGATGAAGATTAATATTTCCATTCTCATATTGGCAGTCTCCGGAATACTGGTAATTAATTCCTGTAAAAAAGACAGTCCTGCACCCACACCAACTCCTCCACCATCAACTACAGTATGCGATCCTGCTACTTCATTTAACCCCGGAGCCGGAACTGGCCCCCGCCTGATATTCAAGTTTAAATTTGACAGCACTCAGCAGCGCCTGGATAATATTGGGAATACTGCCACCATTCCGGCAGGCAATGCAGCTCAATCTCCTAAATTTAATTTTATGAGTCAGCATTATATTGAATTGGCAAATGATTTTGATTCTTTAGGAAAAGGACAGGTATTATATGTGGGCCCTTCTAGTACTGCCGGTGGGGCAAACGCCATTGATTACTGCGCTTCCATTAACAGTGCTGAAAATTCTGTTTTCTTTTCAAAGTACTTAAATCAAATGACTCCCGGAACTTACAAATGGCTGCGCGTTTCACTTGCCTATCAGAATTATAATATTACTTACAAAGCAAATTCGGTAGGCGTACAAACCGGTACGCTTGCTTCATTCATCGGCTACAAAACCTACATTACAGGATACAAGATCAACGGGCATGACTACGCTCCTTCCAGCTCAGCTGGCGGGCCCGGCAATCATTTGCAGGGATACTGGGGCTTTGAGACCACCATATTATCATCAAATTATTTTGCTGATGGACAAGCTCCAGCAGGAGCTACCACGGTTCCCAATCCACTGTTTGCGTCTTCTCCTATCCCTGCCGGAAGCTGTGTGGTTACCGGACAATTTGTAGACAGCACCATGGTCAATGCACCGTTGGTGATCACCGGAACTGAAACAGCCGACATCGTAATTACCGTGTCGTTATCTATCAACAAAAGCTTTGAGTGGCATGAGGTGACAGCCGATAATTATTACCAGCCCGAAATTGGAGAATATGTTGTAGACATGGGAATCAGGGGATTAATACCGATCAAAAAATAGAGCTAAAAATAGCCTGTTTTCACTGTTTTATCCTGTTATAGGCCTAAAATCAGTATTTGGGGGTATAAATATTTTCATTACTTTCGCTTCCCTTTTTAAACAAACAGAAAATGTACGCTATAGTAGACATTGCAGGACAGCAATTTAAGGTTCAGAAGAGCCAGCAAATATTTGTTCACCGCCTCGAAGGAAACGAAGGCGATACCGTAAACTTTGACAAAGTTCTTCTCGTGGATAACGAAGGAAAAATAGATGTTGGAATGCCAACCGTAAAAGGTGCTTCTATCAGCGCTAAGATCGTTAACCATTTACAGGGAGACAAGGTTCTTGTTTTCAAAAAGAAAAGACGTAAAGGCTACGCTAAACTGAACGGTCACCGTCAGCAATTAACGAAAATCGAAATTCAGGACATCAAGTCATAACTTTTGACTTGTGACTTATAAACTTTAAAACTTAGTTTGTTATGGCACATAAAGCAGGTGAAGGTAAAACCAAGAATAACCGGGAGTCGCACGCAAAGCGCCTCGGTATAAAAATATATGGCGGCCAACCAGCCATTGCCGGCAACATCATCGTTCGCCAGCGCGGAACAAAACATCATCCCGGCCTTGGCGTAGGTATCGGAAAAGACCATACTCTTTTTGCATTGATTGACGGAGTAGTTCGCTTCAAAAGAGGAGCTAACCACCGTTCGTTTGTATTAGTAGAACCTGCTACTGAAGCAAAAGCTTCGGCTAAAAAAGCAAAGTAAGAGATCGGAAAACTATTTGAGATATCTCCTGGCTTTAATTAGTCAGGAGATTTTTTATTTACAGCCACGAATTACACTGATTTTCACAAATTCATTCGTGTTAATTCGTGCAATTAGTGGCTAAAGAATTACATTTGCAACACAATTATGCTTCAGTTAAACTTCATACGCGAGAATAAAGATGAGGTCATCACAAGGCTGGCTGTCAAGAACTTTGACGCGAAGGAGCTTGTCGGAAAGATCATCACGATAGATGGCGACCGCAGAAAAATACAAGGGGAACTGGATGCGCTTAACTCTGAAGCTAACACACTTGCAAAACAGGTTGGCGATCTGTTCAAATCGGGAAAACAAGCAGAGGCGAATGAATTGAAGAACAAAAGCGCAGCGCTGAAAGAGAGCAGCAAAAAATTGGAAGCAACACTTGCTTCAACGGAAGAAGAATTAAATAAAATCTTAGTGCTTCTTCCCAATCTTCCCAGTATAAAAGTCCCTAAAGGAAAAACGCCTGCTGATAATGAAATGATGTTTTCTGAAGGAGAAGTGCCAAAACTTTATGCAGGCGCCCAACCACACTGGGAACTCACCACTCAATATGATATCATTGATTTCGAATTGGGAGTAAAACTTACAGGAGCAGGATTTCCGGTCTATAAAGGTAAAGGGGCAAAACTTCAGCGGGCTCTCATTAATTTTTTTCTGGATAACGCCACTGCTGCAGGATTTACGGAGATAGAATCTCCGATCCTAGTGAATGAAGCATCCGGTTTTGGAACAGGACAATTGCCTGATAAAGAAGGACAGATGTATCATGTTACAGGAGATAATCTTTATCTGATCCCCACAGCGGAGGTTCCGATCACTAATATTTACCGCGATACAATTATAAAATCCGAAGACCTGCCTGTAAAAAATTGCGGATACACTCCTTGTTTCCGCAGAGAAGCCGGGTCTTACGGAAAAGACGTAAGAGGTTTGAACCGCCTGCATCAATTTGATAAAGTAGAGATCGTGCAGATAGCTCATCCCGATAAATCATACGAGGTGTTGGAAGAAATGAGAAATTATGTAGCTGGTCTTTTGAAGAAGTTAGAATTGCCATACCGCATTTTAAAACTTTGCGGAGGAGATATGAGCTTTGCTTCTGCACTTACTTATGACTTTGAAACCTATTCAGCCGCTCAGCAAAAATGGCTGGAAGTAAGTTCGGTTTCCAATTTTGAAAATTTTCAGAGCAATCGTTCTAAAATTCGTTTCAGGGAAGCAAATGGGAAACCGCAGCTGGCTCACACACTAAATGGCAGCGCGCTTGCGTTACCAAGGATCGTAGCTACTCTTTTAGAAAATAACCAGACAGAAACAGGAATCAAGATCCCGAAAGCACTTGTGCCGTATACGGGGTTTGAAATGATAACATAATTTTGTCATTCTGAGCAAAGCGAAGAATCTACCTTAGATGCTTCGTTCCACTCAGCATGACAAATACCATAAAATGAATAAAAACATCATCCACCAAAATTTCGCAGAAGCAACCGATGTACTTGCCGCATTTGTTTCTGATAAAAAGAACTTTGCTGCAATAGAACAGGCCGGGAATATTTTGGTCGATTCGTTTAAAAGGGGGAATAAAGTTATTTCCTGTGGTAATGGAGGTTCTATGTGCGATGCTATGCACTTTGCGGAGGAGCTTTCGGGCCGCTTTCGGGAAGACAGAAAAGCATTGCCGGCAATTTCTATTTCTGACCCTTCTCATATTTCCTGTGTAGGAAATGATTATGGATATGATTTTGTTTTCTCCCGCTATATTGAGGGGGTTGGAAATAATGGTGATGTCCTGCTGGCCATCAGCACCAGCGGGAATTCAAAAAATGTGATCAATGCCATTACTGCTGCCAAGAAAAAAGGAATGAAGGTTATTGGCCTCACAGGAAAAGATGGAGGCAAAATGGCCGGGTTGTGTGACGTAGAGATACGCGCACCTAAATCAAAATATGCCGACCGCGCTCAGGAAATTCATATCAAAGTGATACATTCCCTCATTAATTTTGTAGAAGAAAATATCTGAATACAAAGTAGGCAGTAGACAAAAACAGCCTGAAAGAAAAATAAAAATGGACGAGAAACAAATAATTGAGAACGAAACAAAATCCGTAAAAGTCCGGCTTGCAAAAACCTACGGATGTGCAGTCCACGGCATCAAAGCCACCCTCGTTACTATTGAAACCAATATTTCCTCCGGAGTAAATTTATTTATCGTTGGGCTGCCCGACAGTGCTGTGAAAGAAAGCCAGCATCGTATTGGAGCTGCGCTGAAAAATATCGGCCATAAAATTCCCGGCAAAGGGGTTACGATCAACATGGCTCCGGCAGATATCAAGAAAGAAGGTTCTGCATACGATCTTACCATGGCTATTGGCATTCTGGCCGCTGACGGCAAGATAAACAGTGAGAC
>JAHEYK010000105.1 GCA_023251625.1 Bacteroidota bacterium | reverse complement strand
ACAAATGTGTACCATCCTTTTCCGGATTCGGGTGCTGCTTGGAACACGGGGCTGAGTTATTTGTCAGGAAATACTGGGGTTCAATGCGAGCAATGGGATTGGATACAAGGAGACACATTGATTAATAACATGACATACCACAAATTGTACAGGTATAAAACCTGTTCCGGTGGCGGCCCACCCGTATTAATGTTGAACGGATATGTTGGAGGGATCCGACAAGAAGTTAGCCAGAGAAGGGTCTATTTCTATTCACCGTCATTCTCTTCAGAAAAATTGTTGTATGACTTTAATTTAGTCACAGGCGACACAGTAAAGACCTTCATAGCGAGCATGCAGGGTAATCGGGTGGTTCTTGTAGATTCTATCCTATTAGATAATTCTTATCGTAAACGATTTTGGCTAAGTCCATTAGGAGGACAATCCGGCCCATTGGATTCGGCATACGCAGCATTGATTGAAGGGATAGGTAGCACAACGGGATTGACAGAGTACATTTAT
The DNA here is from genome assembly GCA_023251625.1 of Bacteroidota bacterium. Taxonomy (GTDB): domain Bacteria; phylum Bacteroidota; class Bacteroidia; order Palsa-948; family Palsa-948; genus Palsa-948. Next base: position 9,148 of record JAHEYK010000105.1, on the reverse strand, counting down.
GTGCCTTTTGAGAGCGGTTCATGGTTGAATTGTTTTTGGCAGAACGGAACGAAAGTATACGGAAATCTATGGACCCTATGCTCTTTTACCACCGGATTGGTTGAAGACGAAGGCTACAAAGAGGGAATAGTAATTTCTCCAAACCCATCTACCGGGATTTTTACCTTTAATTTTACAGAGCAATTCCAATTTTCTGTGCATGATATTTTTGGCAGGGAGGTGTATCAATCATTTGGTCACCCAATTTCCCAATCCACCACTCTGGATCTATCTTCTTATCCTAAAGGAATTTATTTTGTGAAATTAAAAATAAACGAGGGCATTGTTTCCAGGAAAATAATACTGCAGTAACTTTTGCCTTTTACCTTTTTACTTTCCCGCCCGGATGAACCGTTCGGACGGGTGCCTTGCTGCCCCAGCGGTACATTTTCACATCCAATCCGCAGAGGTCCAGCACGCGGTCAATTACTGTAGAAGCTAGCTGCTCAAAAGTCTTAGGATTGCTATAAAAGGAAGGAGAAGCAGGGCAAATAATTCCACCCGCTTCGGTAATGGTTTTCATGTTGTTGATGTGGATCAAACTAAGAGGTGTATCGCGCGGTATTAAAATTAACTTTCTTCTTTCCTTCAGCATTACATCCGCAGCGCGGGTGATCAGGTCATTCGAAACCCCGCTCGCAATTCTAGCTAACGTTCCCATAGAGCAAGGGCAAACGATCATCGTCCTGAAATCAGAAGAGCCCGAAGCAAAAGGGGCATGAAAATCACTCTTTGAATAGAACTGTATTTTCACGCCACTCTTCCCCTCTCCCTTTGGGGAGGGGACAGGAGTGGGGTGGAGTTCTGTCCTCCATACCTCTCCGGCATTATCACTCATCACAATGCCCACTTCAGCTACTTGCGATTTCATCTGCTGCAATTTATCCAGCAGCACTTTGGCATAGATCGAGCCGCTGGCTCCGGTTATTCCGACAACTATATTTTGTTTTTTGCTCATAATATTTGGCCCATCCTAAACGAACTGCGTTCCCAACCTTTGGTTGTCCATTGGGCAGGATTTGTAGTACTACGCCCTCCCTTGTGGGGAGGGTTGGGGTGGGGCATTTTGTTTTGCAATTCTCATACATTTCAACGACAGATCAGTAAATATCAGCTTCCCGCTTCCATTCCTTTCAATGTGAATTATCGCTTCATTCAGCTCATCGGATAATTGCTTGCAAAGAGTTCCATCTAAACGCGTAGAAAGCTTCTGTACAAAATCCAGTTCTTCTCCATCTACGCGCATTAGCTTCTTGTCTCCGTACATTCCTACAAGACATTCGCGAAGAATGTTCAATCCATATAGCAGAAAGGCCTTCTGATTTTCCCTGCCCACTTTTGAATTCGCGATCTCTTCCACCCATGATAGGATCGAAACAACATCGGCTTTAAACACCATTCTCATCCATTCCCTGAATTTGATCAGATGAGAATTTTCCTCTATATTTTCTCGGGTGAGTTTAATAGCTGCATTGTAATTTCCATCGGCCAGATAAGCAATTCGTGCAGCATCGGTGGCAGAAAGCTGATTATTTTCTGTCAACGCTTTTTTGATCTCTTCATCCGAAAGGCGATTTACTTTTATTAATTGTGTCCTGGAATAAATAGTTCGCAATAATGCCTCTTCATTTTCCGAAACAAGAATGAAAAGAGTTTTATCAGGGGGTTCTTCCAGTATTTTCAGGAGTTTATTGGCAGCAGCAGCGTTCATCTTCTCCGGCATCCAGATGATCATCACTTTAAATTCCCCTTCGTAGGTGGTCAGCGAAAGTTTGCGGAGTATTTCTCCGCTTTCTTCCACGCCAATAATGGGCTGTTTGTTCTCTGCATCCAGGTGCGAAAACCAATCGGGCAAATTCAGATATGGATTTCCCAAAAAGGCTTCACGCCACTCAGGAGCCACATCGGTGCTTTTTTCCACATCGCCCTTCTTAATAGCGATAGGGTAAACAAAATGCACGTCCGGATGTACAAGCTTTCCGCATTTGATGCAGGAAGCACACAGGCCGCAGGCCTCACCACCCCTGCGTGTTTTGCAAAGAATATATTGAGTATAAGCTAAAGCCAAAGGCAAGGCCCCGGCTCCTTCAGCACCCAGGAACAATTGGGCATGACTCACACGGTTCTCCTGCACCGAGTGAACAAGGCGCTTTTTCACTTCCTCCTGACCGATTATGTCCTTGAAAAGCATACTCCAAATATAGACACTAATTACACTAATTTTCACAAATTAATTCGTGTTAATTTGTGGAATTCGTGGCGGAATTCATTTTGATATCGAGCCCAAACTTATATTTTTGTATCCTCTTAATTCGTAATATTCGTAACCATTCGTTATTCGTATCCTATGAAGACAGTAGACAACTATAATTTCAAGAACAAGAAGGCTCTCATCCGTGTAGACTTTAATGTGCCTCTGGATGAAAAATATAATATTACGGATGATACACGCATTCGTGCCGCTATTCCCACCATCAAAAAAATCCTGCAAGACGGAGGAAGCGTGGTGCTCATGTCTCACCTGGGCAGGCCGAAAGAAGGCCCAGCAGAAAAGTATTCACTTAAACATATTGTGAACCATCTTGGAAAATTGCTAGGAGTACAGGTGAAGTTCGCTGACGATTGCATTGGAGCATCCGCAAAAACCCTTTCTGCTGAATTAAAGCCGGAAGAAGTTCTTTTACTTGAAAACCTCCGTTTTTATAAACAGGAAGAAAAAGGAGAGGAGGCTTTTGCCAAGAAACTTTCCGATCTGGGGAATTTTTATGTGAATGATGCATTCGGCACCGCGCACCGCGCACATGCTTCAACGGCAGTGATCGCTAAATTTTTTCCCGATGCAAAATGTTTTGGGTATGTAATGAGCGGGGAACTTGCCAGCATAGACAAAGTGATGAACAATACTGCCAAACCTTTTACAGCCATCATGGGAGGAGCAAAGGTATCTGATAAAATTTTGATTCTAGAACAGCTGATGAAGAAAGCCGATAACATTATCATCGGGGGTGGAATGGCATTCACCTTCGTAAAGGCGATGGGAGGGAACATTGGAAAGTCGCTTGTCGAGGAAGACCGGATCGAAACATCAAAGAAGATTCTAAATGACGCAAAGGCTTTAGGAGTTAAAATTTACATTCCCGTTGACGCCATTGCTGCGGATACATTTTCAAACAATACGAATAAAAAGCCCTGCGACATATACAGCATTCCCGATGGATGGATGGGCCTGGATATCGGAGAGAAATCCGAAAAAATATTTACGGATGTGATCGCACACTCAAAGACTATTTTGTGGAACGGGCCCATGGGAGTTTTTGAAATGAGTAGCTTCGAGCACGGAACTAAAACGGTAGCAGAGGCAGTAGCAGCGGCAACAGCAAAGGGTGCATACTCGCTGATCGGTGGGGGAGATTCAGTTACGGCCATCAACAAATACAAACTGACCGATAAGGTGAGTTATGTTTCAACCGGAGGCGGTGCGCTCCTCGAATATATCGAAAGCGGAACACTTCCTGGAGTAGAGGCGGTAGAGAAGTAATTACGCCTGAAAAACAGGTACCGTAATTTCGAGGGTCATTTTTGGTTTCATCTTTTTTCTTTTGATTTATATAGTAAATGTAGGCCTACCCCACCGGGGGAAGGAGCTTTTAATGAGTATATTATTATAAATCTAAATCACTATTTTTGCCATATATAAGTATAATATGATGCGTATATTATTATAAATCTATAAGCTATTGGACACCCTCTTTAAACTTATAAAAACCCTCCAGAAAAGCGAAAAGAGATTCTTCCGGCTCTATGCAGGCCGGCATGTGAAAGGCAACAACCACAACATTTTACTCTTTGATGCAATCGAAAAGCAGAAGGTATACGATGAAAAGGCCCTGAAGAAAAAATTCCACGGCTCAACGATCTCAAAGCACTTTGCTTTTAATAAGCAGTATCTGTACAAACAGGTGCTCAAGGCGCTTCATCAATTTCACAGCCCTTCAAGTGCAGAAGAGATCATCAAAGAGCAAACACATCACATAAAAATTCTTTTTGACCGCAGGCTGCTGGATGCGTGTGAAAAACTCATAGATAAAACACTGGCGCTTGCAAAAAAATACGAAACCTATCCCGAGCAGATCCGTTTGCTGGAATGGAAAATGGAAATGACAGCGGTGAGATTATTCCGCGGCATTAGCGAGAAGGATATCCTGGAGATCGAAGCCGAAATGAAAAGCACCCTGACAAGACTAGCTGATTACATGTATATCTATTTAGAGCAGCGCAAGCTTTATTTCCACGCAGAGACCCGGGGAATTTTGATGGTGCGCGACCATAAAGAGAAATATTTAAAATTGGGGGAAAAAATTAAAAGTAAAAAGGTAGAGGGATTTCGTGCAAACTTGTTCAGAGAATATTTTTTCGAACTTGTTAATTTAAATCTTTCGGGTAATCCGCAGGGTACAGAGACAAACATTAGAAATATTTTAGCTTTAGTGGAAAAATATCCTCATATTATTAAAGACAATCCGAGAGAATATCAAACAACAGTTTATAATTACGGCATTCACAAATTATATGCGAGGGATTATGAAAGCGCCCAGCAGCTGGCGGACCAACTTAAGAAGTTCACCGATTTCGCGCGCCTTCCACCGGGGCCTATGCAAGCCTCTTTGGATTTTCATGCGATTCTACAAATTGGAATTTATCAGGGGCTGTACCGCTATGAGGAGGCCGAAAAATATTTTGAAGAGTTTCAAAAAAAGCAGAAAAAACTTGAAGGACTTGCCACTAATTATTCCAGACAGAAGGTGATCTACTATGTAATGAGTAGATTAAGCTTTGTGACGGGCCATTACAAATCATCTATCAGCCACCTTTCAAATCTTACCAGCGCAAAAGTTTCCAACGAGCGGACGGATATAGACGATTATGCACGCATCATGCAGTTGCTCGCTTTTTTTGTAACAGAAAAAACACTTTCTCTCGAAACGCTTTCACGCACGGTGCGGAAATCGATCGCTAAAAATAATAACCTGTTCCGCATCGAAAAACTCGTGTTAGATTTTGTAAGCAGAAACAATAAGCATATTCACAACAAGTCGTTAATGTATGAGCAGTATTCAGCACTCCTGCAAGAGCTGAACAAGATCAATACGGCAGGCACCAAAGAAGAAAAACTTGCTCTTGAATATATCGACCTGATCAAGTGGGCCGAAATGCAGATTAAAAAATGATCAGTTCACCTTTACGCCCAATGAATCAGCACCCGGCATCATTTGATTGAGCTTACTCCCTTTTAATCCGGGGATAATGACCGGAGCAATTTTTCCAACAGGTTCGTACAATAAAGATTTTTGTTTTACTTCTGAAGGGATCAACTGAATATTTTTTTCGATAGCGTTCAGCACAAAAATAATCACGCTGAGTATCAACCCGAACTTCAGCATGCCGAAAATCCCTCCTGCCAATTTATTTATAAAGCCGAGGGCAACTGCTTTCGCCAGGCGCTCAACAAGTTTTGCGATCGCATAGACCAGGATCAATACTCCCAGAAAAATTATGGCAAAGGAGACAATAGGCAGGTATTTTGTGTTCCAGCTTAAATGCTCATGGATGTAGCCTGTTAAGAAATCCGAAAATTTTATTCCTCCCCAAATCGCCAGTCCGAGTGCAATGATTGAGGCGGCTTCAATGATGAGTCCCTTAGTAAAACCCTTGTAAAGTCCCCAGAGGAGAGGTACGATGAGGATGATGTCAACATAATTCATAAGGCAAAAGTAACAAGGCAGAAGGCAGATGGATAACAGAACTAATCTATCTTTTAACAATAAAAGTTTAAAAACTATATTTGTGAAATGGATGCGGAGCTCGAAAAGCAGTGGCAGGAGATATGCAAGAAACTTTCTTTGCAGTTTGATCAGGATTTGGACCTCCAGGGAATATTATTCCTTATAGGCGTGCAGGAACTGGGCAAGGGATACAAAGTTTTTGCCAAAGATGAAAAACTGGAACTGATGCATATTGCAGTCTGTAAATTACTAACCTCTTTCGGGTATTATGAATTTGCAGGATATGATGAACAGGGCTGGCCTCACTGGAACCTGAATGAAAAACTTCCTCCGCTAAAACCCATGCAGCAGGAACTTTTGGTGAAGGAAGCGATCGTGGAATATTTTAAAAATGAACTCTCGGTAAAACCTGAGCTGGAAAACTGACAATATGTTTACAATAGATATTCATACCCACATCATTCCTGAAAACCTTCCCGATTTTAAAAAGAAATTCGGCTACGGAGGATTTATAAATTTGGATCATCATAAGTCCTGTTGTGCGCGAATGATGGTGGATGATAAATTTTTCAGAGAGATAGAAGATAATTGCTGGAGTGCGGAAAAAAGAATGAAGGAATGCGATCATCATCATGTGGATGTGCAGGTGCTGTCAACTATCCCGGTGATGTTTTCCTACTGGGCAAAAGCAAAAGATGGGCTAGAAGTCTCCATGTTTCTGAATGATCACATTGCAGATATAGTTAAGCGTTATCCCAAACGATTTATCGGACTTGGAACAATTCCTTTACAAGCTCCTGACCTTGCGATCAAAGAACTGGAGCGCTGCAAAAAGATCGGACTTGCGGGAGTGCAGATAGGGTCGCATGTGAATGACTGGAACCTGAATGCTCCTGAACTATTCCCTGTTTTCCAAGCCTGCTCGGAAATGAACATGGCTGTATTTGTTCATCCCTGGGAAATGATGGGGCAGGATAAGATGCAGAAGTACTGGCTTCCCTGGCTGGTAGGAATGCCTGCAGAAACATCGCTGGCGATCTGTTCCATGATATTTGGAGGTGTGCTGGAGCGACTACCAAAACTTCGGGTGGCGTTTGCGCACGGAGGAGGATCTTTCCCAGCAACTATTGGCAGAATTGAACATGGCTTTGATTCGCGCCCCGATCTTGTAGCGGTTGATAATAAGATCAATCCCAGAAAGTATTTAGGAAAATTCTGGCTGGATTCCCTTACGCACGATACAGCCATGCTGGATTATATTGTGCAATTGGTTGGAGCAAACCGTGTTGCATTGGGCAGCGATTACCCATTCCCTCTGGGAGAAAATGAGCCGGGCAAACTCATCCGGGAAACGAAATACAGTGATGATGTGAAAGAAAAACTGCTTCACGCCTCCGCCCTGGAGTGGCTTGGGTTGCACAAGACAATATTTGTTTAGTAAATTCGTTGAATACGTCATTGCGAGCGAAGCAAGCTCACAGAAAGTTTTAGAGATTGCTTCTGTCGCTAAACGCGCCATCGCAATGACGAAAAAACAAAAAAAACATGAAAACTATTTGGTTTAAGAAATTCGGCTGGTTCTTTTTACCTATCAGCGTAGTGGGATGGATCGTTGTACTGCTGTTTGGGTATTTATTGGCAACAGTAGTAATTGCCGTTGAGAGACACTCTCATTCTGTAAGCGATACGCTGTATGGAATATTTCCTTATGCCATTTGCTGTTTCTACGCAGTGAATTGGATAGGTAGTAATACTTCGGAAAAGAGCAATTAATTTTTTTTCATGACAGGAACCGTTGAACAGGGTTCGCCATACATGATACTTTTTGCTACGGGAGTAAGAATGCGCGTAAGTTCCACGTAAGCAGATTCAGGCACGGGCAGATTTCCGCAACCTTTGATAACCGCTTTTTTATCCCTAAAATCTTCAGGATTTATTTTGGAAAGCGCTTGGGTGAACAGAACAGTTTCCAATGTCTTCATATCTCCGAACACAATATTTTTTGCAAACGGTTGAATGGAGGTCGATAAAAGCATGTATGCCCAGGTTGGAACGACGGCATCGGCAGAACAGATGATGGCTACAAATTTATCTTTGTATTTATTCCAGTCCTCTTTTTTGACAAACTCGCGGAAATCTTTTTCTTTAAGAATCAATCCTTGAAATAAGTGATCCTTTATATCGAGCAGAACACGCTCCCCTTTAGGATAAAAATCCTCCAGATTAATTTCGGTTAATCCGCTTTGGTCAACTCTGTTTATAATTTCTTTCTCCATTTTCATTTTCTCCCCTCTCCTTGGGGAGAGGGGTAGGGGTGAGGTTACATAAATCCAAGTTCTACTTGCGCAACTTCGCTCATCATTTCTTTTGTCCAGGGCGGCTCAAACGTGAGCACCACTTTTGCAGTTTTGATTCCTCCAACACCTTTCAGTTTGTTCTCCACTTCTACGGGGAGTGATTCAGCCACCGGGCAGGAGGGAGAAGTAAGTGTCATCTTTACCTCCAGGTTATTTTCGGTATCTAAATTTACTTCGTAGATAAGACCAAGCTCCCAGATGTCAACAGGGATTTCAGGATCGAAACATGTTTTTATCATGTCGATCACGTGCTGCGTGAGCTCGGTGTTTTGGGTTGTAATGATTGCGCTCATACTTTTGCTTTATATGCGAGTGAGTCTAATTTCATTTGTTTGATCATATTTACCAGCCCGTTTGCACGGGTAGGAGATAGGTGTTCTTTTAATCCGATCTTCTCCACAAAATCCATTTTTGCGCTGATGATCTCATCTGGCGTATGTTCATTTAAAACACGGATGACCATCGCCACTAATCCTTTTGTAATTATTGCATCGCTGTCTGCCTTGAAATAAACCTTTCCATTTTTTAATTCCGAATGCATCCAAACTTTGCTCTGACAACCTTTAATCAAACGATCCTCGGTTTTATATTTTTCATTTATCATCGGCAGGGACTTTCCCATTTCGATAATGTGTTCATACTTTCCCATCCAACCTGCCTGCCGGTCAGGCAGGTCATCAAACATGGAAAACTCTTCAATAATTTCTTTTTCTGTTTCTTCGATCTTCATAGCCACTGATTACACGAATTATCACGAATTAATTAGTGTCAATTCGTGAAATTCGTGGCTCTATTTTAACATTTGTTTTGCTTTTATCACACCCTTCACTAACTCATCAATTTCTTCCATTGTATTGTAAAACGCCAGCGATGCTCGAACAGTTCCGGGAATTCCAAATTTATCCATGATTGGCTGCGTGCAATGATGCCCGGTGCGGACTGCAATTCCTAACTGATCCAGAATTACTC
>JAHEYK010000104.1 GCA_023251625.1 Bacteroidota bacterium | reverse complement strand
GAGTGTCGGCATTTCCTGCATTGTTGATTGTCCCCGCAATGGTAAGCGTGGTGCCGGCGTAGTAGGTGTCGGGAGTGTTGGGAACGGGGAGGGAGCCGGTGACGGCTGGAGCGGGAGAGGCGGTAAGATCTGGAGTACCCACCGTTACCGTCACCTGCGGACAGGTGGCGGAGACGACAGTGGTTTTTGTTGTACTCGGCAGAGCTTTGGTGAGAGTGACCGTGGCGTTCTTTTTACCGGCGGTCGTGTAGATTTTTGAAATTACATTGTTGTTGTTGGAATCAAGCGTGCCGGCACCGGAGAGATTTTCATCACCGCTCCACTGAAAGGCGTAGGAACCGTAGATGGGAGGAGGCAGGTGCGTTGCGGTCGCCTTCCACACAACACTCTGTCCGGTGATGACAGAGAGGGGGCTGACGGAACAGGAAAGGAGCGGGGTGACAAAGACGGTGACCGAATCCGTTACGGAGACCTGAAGTACATCGGGGCTAGGAGAAGGAGTGCAGGTGATGGTGTAGAAATATTTCTCCGTTTGAGCCGTAAGTGGGCCCTTGCCGAACTCCTCTCCACCGGGTGGCGAACGGGTTCCCGTCCAGCTAGCGTCCGCAGGGGTTGCCGATACGGTACAGCTCTGAATGTCGGTGCCCGCCCACTTCAAATCAACCTTGTCTTGGTCGGAAACAATGAAGGGAGTGGCGACGGGAGCGGAGACATATGGATTGATTCCCGCCTTGCGGACTTGCAAAGAAACGGTGGGAGGGCGTTTGGAGACAATCGTCACCTTCCTCGCCACCGAACAGTTGTTCGTCTCAGCGGTTCCTGCGGCATTTCCTTCAACCACCTGATTGGCGGGACGATCTGAACAGGTGCGGAAGTACCACACACCAGGAGCGATGCTCCCATCCTGTCCCCAGGAGAATGACTGAAGCGGACGAGCGGTCTGTCCCGCAGTAACGGGAGTGTTCGCGGTGAGCGCGGTGGTAACCCACGGGGTATTCCACACACCTCCCAACGAAACGATGTCGTTGTCGGCAGTGTGAGTGGTCGGATCAGTCGTGGTGTACTGGTACTCGTTGTTGAAGGAGCCGTTCGGAGTGTCGGCATTTCCTGCATTGTTGATTGTCCCCGCAATGGTAAGCGTGGTGCCGGCGTAGTAGGTGTCGGGAGTGTTGGGAACGGGGAGGGAGCCGGTGACGGCTGGAGCGGGAGAGGCGGTGAGGTCGGAGGCAATGACGGTGGCGGTGGCATTGTCGGTGCTATCCAAAGAACCATCAGTTGTTTGTTTTACTGTGTTGTAACATTTAATAGTGAAGGTTTGACCGCTATTTAGCGTTGCGCTGTCGGCTGAACCTGAAAGCAACGGGAGTGGACTTGTAAACCCTCCGGACACTGCAACAGGATCACACTTGATAGTGTCCGGCACCTGCGCAAAAACACTCGCGCTCAAAAACACCGCCACAAACACAACAAAAACCCGCGCCAGGAAAGAAATCTGAAATGGCGTACGGTGCCGAGCGTGATACGTACAAAATTGCGTCATCGTTTCAAAACGAGATGGGTCTCAATAATTGTATCACGGAAAATTAATCCATCGCCTCGGGAAGTGGATAGAAACTTACGAATGAGCATTTTTTATTTCCTCCCGCATACTTCCAATTAGTTTTTGGTATCCTTCTTTTATGACAATTTCCCATGCGCGGGCATATTCGTGGTGTTTTGATGTTGCTGATCGTTGTTGTGATTCTGCGAGCCGCTTGGGATCTTTTAATACTTCGAGATAAATGTATTGGAGGACGGCAAAGAGAAAGATGTGACTTTTTGTCAATTTTTCTTCATTTGGAAACTGATCGCCCAGAAATTTTACGGGGAATACCGAGTCGTTGTTTGAAAAAAGACGATGGATAAGTTCGTGGGTGAGCGTATCAATAAATACATCCAGCGAGTAGGTACTCTTGAGTACAATCGGATTGCTAAACGGGCGCGGGTTTCCACTTACAATGTGGACATCCACGATATTTTGTTGAAATTGCAAACCGGTACATTGATACATCCCCACAATGATTTTTTGTTCATACTTTTTCCACTCGGTACGGTACATCTCTATGTTTTGAAACACCGTTTCCTTTTGGGGTGGAGTCCAGTCCTTCCATTGCGGCTGTGCCTGAATGTATCCGATGAATATGGGATCAAGAAAACGGTTGTACTTGATAATAATTTTTGGATGTTCCATGCCCATAATTATTGCAGGTTTTCTTGCCGCTGTCATATATTAACGTACCTGATTAAAACACACAGCGGATATTTACATCTGTTGTTTTTTTGTATAATAAACAGAATAAAAATGAAAACATCCGAGATAAAAAAGACCCTCGAGAAATTGCTCGCTGAAGACCAGAAAGACATCTCTGATTTTAAGGTTGGCGTACTCTCCAGCGAGGACTTAGTGTCTCGGAATAAAAAGCGACAACAAACACTTGAGAGGATTGTGTGCGAGGTTGGCTGGCCAAAGCAAAAAGAACTTGAAAAAGACGCCTGCACTGCAGCATTTTTGATTGTTCAACACAGTGATGATCTTCAATTTCAGAAAAAGTGTCTGAAGCGCATGCGAAAACTCTCTGAGGGTGAAATTGACAAGAAACATCCAGCGTATCTGGAAGATAGAATTTTAGTTTCCGAAGGAAAAAACCAAAAGTACGGGACACAATTCTGTTCTGAGATAGGAAAGATAAAATTGTATCCCATTGACGACCAGAGGAATGTAGATGAGAGAAGGGAAAAAGTGGGACTTGAACCGCTTGATTTGTATGTGAAGAAAATAGCAACCTCTCAAACACATAATGCGTCCCACACAAATGGTGGAGTGGATAACAGGGGGACAAAGTGGGGAAAAATTCCCTCCCCAAAGGTTCAACCTTGAATCTCAAAAAAGGTTGAACCTTGGAAAAACCCTTTGAAATTGGGCTGGTACGCAGGACTTCAATAGACGCTTTGACAGCGGGTGAAAAAATCGTCAGAACATTGACAGACGACCCTCAAATTGTTAAGTTGTAATAGGTTTTCAGAAGGCCACGGCGGTCTTTCTGAATCGAGTTCTTTAACAATCAACCTGTAAAAGGAGAATAGTCTAATGCAATCACAATCAATCGGTCGGTATGTTTCTGCACGGCAGGAACTTGGAAATGAGCGTGCGAATAAGCTCGCAGATCTTTTTGGGCAATTCAAACTTCTGCCTTCTTTTGGTAATCATGTTGGATTCGCTTCTCTTTACGTGACTGGACGTTGCCACTTAAGCTGTCCGCATTGCTATGCTGAAGAAGAGTTTGCCGGCTTAACGAAAGATGCTTCAACTGAGCAGATGATCGCCATTATCAATTTTCTATGTACTGTCACTAAGAGAGTACAGTTGACTGGCGGTGAAATTTTCATGCGTGTTGATCCAGAATCAAAACGTAATGACACACTGCTTTTGGTGGATGAAATCTTCAAGCGTGACCGCGAAACAATTATGCAAACCACAGGAATGCATCTCACAGATAAGATGCTTGATTTCTGCGCGACACGGAATGTTGAATGGTTTTCTTTGTCATTGGATGGACCGGATATTGAATCCAATAATTTAATCAGAGGCAAGGACGAGGCGTTCACGAAAACCCTTGAACTTATACCAAAGCTTAAAAGAAGAGGATTCAAAGTTAAGGTCGGCACTACCATCACTGCAATAACTGCCGATCGCGATCAGCTATTTCGTCTCGGTGAAATGATAACTGGCCTTGGAGTTGATAATTGGAAAATTACTCAATTCTTCGGCCGCGAGGCGGGAAGAGCCTCAGGAGAAAATGCGCATTGGCTGAACATTTCCGATGCAACATATAAAAAAGTTGCCGAAGAAATGGTTTGTCAATTTGGCAGTAAGATCTGCGTGACGACTCACAGCCTTTCAGATTTCTCGGCAAGTCCTGCGCTTCTCGTGCAGCCAACAGGTGTCATTACGGTCACTCAAGGCACTAAAGATATTTTTGTGGGAAATATCCTGCAAGATACACCAGAGCGCATATTGGAAAATCTGCGTTCGCTGGGCGGACTCTCAACTATCAGTATGAATGCTCAAAAAACCTACAGAAAGGAATTACTATGAGAACGCTTTTCACTGACGATGAACTGAAGAAGGCAGTTGAAGATCCGAAATCAGGAACTGGTACGGGCTTTGGCTTGTACCGGAACGGATATCGAATGCATGGGCAGGATTTCTGGGGAATGAAGCCCGGCAGCGAGGTGTTGCGCTTTCTTGACATGGTAACAAGCATTCAATGGAATGCTTGTTCTGTGCTTGAAATCGGCGCGGGTACGGGCAAGAATATTTTAGAATTCGTACGGCAAGATGCCATGCGAGCGGTTGCGGTAGAAATTGACTCTCTTGCCGTATCAGAACTTCTTAATATTCTTGTCCGACTTGAAGAAGCAGGACTTGTGCCCGAAGGAAAGCTCGCCATCGTAAAAGATGACGCGCTTAACTTTTTAAGACACAATAAAGAACAGTTCGATATTGTGATCTGCTACGGGTTTCTGCATGTTTTCAAAAAACAAGATCAGTTGCAGGAAGTAATAGATCTTATTTCTGGAACCGTCCAAAACGATGGGTATCTGATTCTGCAAAGCTTAACGGATAAGTACCCTGCGCCCTTATCTCAGTCTGAGCTTGAGGGCGTAATCGTAACTTCGGAATTCGTTAAGCAGTCATTTAAACCGGGAATCTGGAATACATTACATTGGAATGAAGAGGATATCGTTCACAGCCACGCCGGATCTGAAAAGGATCATCGTCATGGTTCTGTGCGAGTGATATTCAAACATTCCATCTCATCATGAAAGGAGAAAGAAATGCACATGATATTTAATGAAAAGATAGCGCACAAATTGCGGGCATATCTTGCTCGCAATATTCCTGAAATAGGAAGCATAAAAGACCAAAGAGTCTCTGTAGCAGTGGTTAACGCCGCAGACACATGCGCGCTTACCTGTCCAAACTGTTTATTCTCCGCGGCACTGGTAAAAAAGGTGTTCCGGGGATCGCCTCCATTTCTTCAGATGAAGCAAATGGAACAGTTTGTGGAATTGATGAATGAAGGAGGCCTTGAACTTCTGGTCTTCTCTGGAGGAGGAGAGTCGTACGAAAATCTGGATGCTATGTGCTATGCAGCGGAACATCTAATTCATATCCGTGAAGTGGTAACTATCACGAGCGGATATTTTGCGACAAGCCCGGAAGCTACGGCGTGCGTGCTTGATCGGTTTACTAATGCAATGCGGCAAGGAAACAAGCTACGTTCAGGCGAACTTGATTTTACGCTCCGCATAAGCTTCGACACATTCCATAATGTCCCGATAGAACAGATTGTGAACTTAATGGAGTATTCTAAAAATGAAGCCGGTGCTGGCGTTCGCATCCGGCCTATTATCCGGACAATTCTTGATCCGCATCAGAATCTGGATGTGAAACTGGCAGAAAAGCTTGAAATGAGACTTCTCCCAGAAAAAGATCCAAATGATCCAATTAAGAATCTGCCGATCATAGACGGATTCCCTACAAGATGGCTGGTCGGAAAAGACTGCGAAGTGCCAGTCATTTATAAGCCGACATACTTCCTTGGTTTTGCCAAAAAGCATATGCACCATGATGTGCCTGGAACATCCTGGCAAGATGTAAAGACAGCAGAAGAGGGCGGCGATGGATTTTTCAATCTGTCTTTGCGCGGCACTCACGGAGAAGGCCATAACTTCTATGAAACGGTGTTGCGCGGATATGCTTTCTGGCTTTCTGATCTGAAAGGGGTGATGAATTTCATTACTCCTAAAAATCAGAAAGCAAAGCGACTTTCCGTATACCTTCCTGCTGATGGAAGAATGATCATAAATGCGTCGGCGCCTGATTCATGGAAACAGGTGGAAACCGTAGCTTCATGGACTGCGTACTGGGAAGAAGTTTCAAGGGATGCATTGCAGCAGGTCGCTGTGAGCAAGCCCACGGACATTCTTCTTGAATACGCCAAAGAAGTGGAACCGGAAATTGACACTGTGCTTGACGCGAGAAATTTCGTGTTCCAAGTGTCGTATTCAATTATGGAAACCCCGGCTCTCCGGCTCTATCTTATGATAAGAATTCTTCAAGATCGGGCTTTGCAAGGAACGCAGTTTCGCGATCCAGTCGTGAGTGCGTTTGTGAATATTACCAGAATCAATCTGGTGAAAGCCTATAAAATGGCTCATCAGATTAAAAATATTTTCAGGGAAGAAAATAGATTCAGAGTAATCGATCCGATAATCGGAAACCAGGACAGCATCTGGATGGAAAACTCAATTCCATCAAGAGAAGAGATTCTGGGGATGATCAGGTTGATAGAAGTTTCAAATAGCTGACACCTTAATGGTGGTTAGTGCAACAAATAGCCATGGACGCATCATGCTTCCATGGCTATTTTATTTGATAAAATCATGCCACAACACCCTTTTGATATAACGGAAATTGTGCTATTATACATTTATAATTTCAATATCTTGACTTGGTCTTACTTATTTCAAGAAGCAATTAGAATCATATCAAATTAAAAAACCATGCAAAGAATTTTAAATAAAGACACAGTTTCCCATAAAGGAGAAAAGATCCTTGTTAAAGGCTGGGTTTATGTGCGCAGAGATCATGGGAAATTAATTTTTATTGACATCAGGGATAGATCAGGACTATTGCAAGTTGTGTTTAATCCGAAAGTATCTGCTGATGCTCATAAGGTCGCGTCTGATTTAAGAAGCGAAGATGTCATTGAAGTTATCGGAAAAATCAATGAACGACCGGAGAAATTAGTCAATTTGAAAATGGGATCGGGTACGGTTGAAATGGAAGCAACTGAAGTAAAAATTTTAGCTAAATCAGCGCCATTGCCTTTTGATATAGGCAAGGAAACTCTTGATGTGGAACTGCCGATTCAATTAGACCATCGGGCGATAACGCTCCGTCATCCAAGAGTGCAAGCTATTTTTAAAATACAGTCAGTAATAATTGATTCCTTTAGAGAATATTTAAAGTCACAAGATTTTTTTGAATTCCAAGCACCATCAATTACACCGGCAGTAGCAGAAGGGGGATCCGAAGTATTTCAAATTGGATATTTTGACTACAAAGCATTTTTATCTCAAAGTCCGCAATTATATAAGCAAATTGCAATGAGTGCTTTTGAAAGAGTTTTTTCAGTTAATAAAATATTCAGAGCTGAACCTAGTTCGACCACTAGGCACTTAACAGAAATAGTATCACTGGATGCTGAAATGGCTTTTATTCAATCATGGACAGATGTGAAGGATATGGCTGAAAATGTAGTCCGTTTTATTTTACGAAGAGTAGAAAAAATGTGCAAACCAGAATTGGAATTATTGAAAGCATCATTGCCAGCAATGCTACTAAAAACACCAACTCTTTCTTTGACGGAAGTTCAGCAAAAAATATATGAGCATTCAAAAAGAGATGTAAGAGGCCAAAAGGATTTAAATCCTGAAGATGAACGCACGATATGTGAAATAATATTCAAAGAGACAGGGTCTGATTTTGTGTTTGTGTATGGATATCCTACAAAACAAAAGCCTTTTTATGTGTATCCAAATCCAAAAAATCCTGAATTTAATGAGGGAGTGGATTTGCTTTGTAGGGGTGTAGAATGGCTTTCTGGCGGAAGAAGAATAAATGATTATAATCAACTTATGAAGCATGTTAAAGAATGGAAAATGGATCCTGAAAAAATCAGCATGTTCCTTGATGCGTTTAAATATGGAGTCCCTCCAGAGGGCGGATTTGCTTTTGGAGCTGAACGTATGACTATGCAAATTTTAGGCCTTAAAAATATAAGAGAAGCATGTATGTTTCCAAGAGATATGGATCGAATTGATAAGAGATTGTCTCTTGAAAAAGAAGATGTTTAATTTTTATATAAGTTTCGAATAGTTTTGCATTAAAAAACGGCTCGGATGAATTACTTCATTTCGAGCCGTTCTGGTTTATTGCATCGAGAGAAAATCCCGATAAGCTCCGAGTAACACGCTATCTTTCTCGTACTGTGCAATGGTTTTATCTACAGTTTCCTTCAACCATTTGTGGCCTTCGATGTTGTGTACGCGGAACGCTTCGCATAAAAGGGTGGATAAAATATCCGCCCATATTGCCGGGTACTCCTTCCAGAAACGGTAAATCTGCCCGTGGGTTACCTGCGATGAATTGGTACATGAATCTCTAATGCATACTTCTTCTTGCATAATCTGGCGGCGTATCTCTTCCGAGAAGAATGGCACAGCTGTCATTCTTCCAGAGGTAGTCGTCTCCCCTAAAAGCTGAGGAATGTTGGCTATGTTATCGCCTCTTACATGCATGGATGCGGCAGTGTGCCAATAATATCCAAGGGACATTCCGGTACGAGCTGCCATGCACTCTTGCAATAAAGAAAACTCGAACACATTATATGGCAGTATTTTGACGGCATCATTGGCACGCATAGAGACAGTCATATGCAAGACATTGTCTCTTGGTATGAAAATGATATTTGCCACGCATGGAATGTCCAGAGAATCAATTGATCTTGCCAGATCGTTCTCGTTGTATATTGTGATGACTGCTCTTTTCGTATCGGACCGTTTCATGATAATCTCCGCAGCCATCTCAAACTGGTTTTGCTTTGACCGACCTGAAAATATCCGTGCGCCGTAGGATGATCCTGGTATGGTTTTCCCATCATCCGAAAAATAGCGGACCGATTTAGTATAAAATGCGATCTGCTCCAGTAAATCTGAGCCCGAAATCATATACACAAAACGGATTGCTGCAAGTCCGGGATTGAAAATTTGCAACTTGCTTTTGAAGATTCGATTTCTTGGTTCAGTAAGACAGATGGCGGCGTTCCATACTTCCTGAATCTTTTTCCCCCGATTCATGGAATGTTCGCTTGATTCATACGTGATGCCATTCGCTGCGATTTCACGGACAAGATTTCTTACAATTATGTTAATATCGTTACCCGTGACTGTAGGGATTATGTTGGGGATCATTGTAGGACGCTCCTTTTACAGGTTGATTGTTAAAGAACTCGATTCAGAAAGACCGCCGTGGCCTTCTGAAAACCTATTACAACTTAACAATTTGAGGGTCGTCTGTCAATCTCATGGTCTGATAGAAAATCAATTCTTGGTGTTGATAACGGGGGGACAAAGTGGGGAAAAATTCCCTCCCCAAAGGTTCAACCTTGAATCGGGAAAAAGGTTCAAGTCCCTGCCCCGCAGTTTTGAGTCCGCGAAAAACTGCGGGGAGGAAGCAAACGATTTTGCTTCCGTCAGGGGCTTGAAGCCCGATTGAGCTTTTTCTGGAGTTTCTGAACGAACAGAAAAACCAATCGGGTACTGAACCGGTACGGTTGAACCTTGGAAAAACCCTTTGAAATTGGGCTGGTACGCAGGACTTCTGCGTACGCTTTGACAGCGAGTGAAAAAATCGTCAGAACATTGACTTTTTGCTTGCACTATGATAGGTTTGTGGTAGATAGCTTTTTGAAAATTGTTTAGTTTGCACGACGCAGACGGACAGCGAAAAGCGGAAACGGAGGGAAACCTCCACAACCAAAA
>JAHEYK010000103.1 GCA_023251625.1 Bacteroidota bacterium | reverse complement strand
ATGCTGTCGCAGGTGGAACAGGTTGTGTTGGCTGTCGTGGCCGTCAGACAAACCCAGTACGTGCCGGAGGCAGCATATTGATGTGTAGGATTCTGCAGTGTCGATGTACCTCCGTCCCCAAAGGTCCAGGACCATGCGATGGGGTTTCCGGTTGAATAATCATAGAAAGCTGCCGTGTCCGGAAGGACATTATTAGTATCCCCGTTCGTGTAAAACTGCGCAGTGCATGGAAGCTGGGGTGCGTTCACGATTTTAAGCGAATCGCAAGACGAACTAGAACAGGTATTGAGGCTATCGTATACGTTGAGGCAAACCATATAGGTTCCGGAGTAAGAATAAGTATGCACTGCATTGGTTCCCCAGTCATAAGTGCCGTCACCAAAGCCCCAGGTATAACTCGGTTTGTATCCGCCTATCGATGTGTTGGTAAATGTCACATGTGGATCTCCCGATGTGTTCATTGTAAAGAATGCCGAGATATTGCAGGGATAATGTGAAATCGTTTTACAACACGTGCAGGTGTCACCATATAAATCCACGATCGTAAGACATACCTGATATGTTCCGGGTTGTAAGTACAGGTGAATCGGATTTTGCAAAGTGCTTGTGTCTCCGTCCCCAAAACTCCATGACCAGCTCACCGGATGATACGAGGAGTTATCGTGGAATTCGGTTTCATTGGTGATATGAGAATCAACGAAAGAAAAGTTCGCGTTACATATTGCAAACGAATCACAGAACATGCTCTGGCATCCCGAGAGACTATCCTGCATTGAAAGGCAAACTTGCTGCATGCCATTCGCTGCCAACTTTACCGTGAATGGATTGTTAGACAAAATAGAATCATACGGAGGCCAAAAATACCAGTCATATAACGGGGTGCCAGTGCCGACAGAAGTATTAGTTAATGTTACCGTATTGGAATTCACAGTGAACGTAAAGCTCGCCTGGCACTGCGCCTGCAGTTTGGTTGTGTACAACGCTACTGCTGTAAGAACGATCGAACATAAGAGAATTCTTGTTTTCATGTTGTCATTGCGTTTAAAAGGGCTGAAGAAATCCCTATAGGTATTGGAGCCTTCAGCACTTTTTTGGTTACCTATTAAAAACTACCTCGCGATCATGATCTTACTGTGTACAGCTCTTTTTTCAGAAGTGATTGAAAGATCATAGCATCCTGCCGGAAGCGATGAAACATCCGTCTTCACACCGGCTGAGTTAATAGTCCGGCTATATACTTTTCTGCCGGTCATATCCGTAATGGCAAGTTCTCCTTTTACATTTTCCCCGAATGAAATTTCGATGCTTTCACTGGCAGGGTTTGGGAAAACGGAAATTCCCGAAAGAAAATTTTCTTCAATGCCTGTAGCTGGATTTACAACCACCAAAAATTGCATGTTACTTCCGGAAGCTGCCGATGACAGCCTGTAGGTAGAATCACAAAACCAGCTAGAGCATCCGTTTGCATCAAAAATCGTTAAGCAGATCTGATAATGTCCGGGAGCAGCATACGTATGTGAGGGATTGGGTTGATTACTGGTTCCTCCATCGCCAAAATCCCAGTGATAATAAAAAGGCGCTGTACCTGATACTGCAGGATAAGCATACCACACCAACGGGTTGATGCTGTCCTGCGCCATCGACAAACTTGCACTGCATGTGGTCGGTCCGAATATCTCGATCGAATCACAAGAAGTGCAAACACCGTTGTTGGTAGTTGTGACAGTAAGGCAAACATTTAATTTTCCAAACTGGGTATACTGATGAGAAGGATTTTGCAGGCTGGATGTTGTGCCGTCTCCGAAATCCCAGAAATACGCCAATGCGGTTCCTACGTTTGACCATCCCCAGAAATTAAAAGTTCCGTTATTGAGGGCTGAGTCAACACTGTGTCCAAAATAAGCAGTGCAGGGAAGCGCCGGCGCATTCACAATTTTTACTGTATCGCAAAAAATATTGTGACAATAAGTGGTGCTGTCATAAACCTCCAGGCAAACATTATAAGTTCCACCATACTGGTAAACATGCAGAAGAGGGAGCTGATCAAACTTCCAGGCGCTGCTGCCATCTCCAAAGGTCCAGTAATAATAAGGTTTTACTCCTCCGGTGGTAGTATTTGTAAAAGTGACAGAAGGATCGCTTGTCGAGTTGACAGTAAACCCGCCTGCCAGTGTGCATGGGTAATATGTAACCGCCTTGCAAATGGAACAGGTATCATGATACGAGTTAACCATTGTTTCACATACCGTATACGTTCCGGCTGTTGCATAATAATGCACCGGGTTTTGTAAAGTGCTGGTGCCTCCGTCTCCAAAATCCCAAGACCAGCTGATCGGGTAATTGCCGGTTTGACAAAAGAATTGCATTCCGTTCTGGTTCGCAGAATCGCTGGTGTAAACAAAATTCACATTGCACGGAGGATTGGGCAGCCCGGAAATAAAAACCGAATCGCAGAATGTGCTGTAACATCCTGCATTCAGACTGTCGTATAATGTCAGACAGATCCCGAATGTGCCATTAGATGTAAACTCCACTGTCATGGGATTTTGCGAAATGACGTTATACCCTCCATACCCAAAGTTCCAGTAATAATTGGGATTGCCTGATGTTGCGGAGGTATTAGTTAACGTCACTGTATTGCTATTTATCGTGAACGTATATGATGCCTGGCACTGTGCTGAGAGCTGCGTGGAGAACAATGCACTTACTGTAAGCGCAATTGTACATAAAAGAAGTTTTGTTTTCATATTGTCATTGTGTTAAAACAGGGCTGAAGAAAATTTCTTCAGCCCCGCTTATGATACTAAGTTGTCCTATTTTATCAAAACCAATTTTTTGCTGATGCTGTTCGTACCAGTGCTGATCTCAAGATGATAAATTCCTGCAGGAAGGTTTTCTGCATTCCATTCCAGCTGGTGCGGGCCGGCACTCTTGTCGGAGTTTTCAAGCTCCTCCACTTTGCTTCCTATGTAATCGTAGATCGAGATACGCACCGCTGAATTTTTTTCGAGCGTGTAGCTGATCGTTGTTATTCCAGAGAACGGGTTCGGATAGTTCTCCAGATAAGAAACAGTATTCAGTTCCTGCACCCCTGCTCCGTTCAGTTTATACTGCACACTGTCGCAGGTAGAACAAGTGGAGCTGGCGGTTGTAACCGTGAGGCACACCCAATAGTTGCCGGACTGTGCATATTGATGATTGGGATTCTGCACGGTAGAAGTGCTGCCATCGCCAAAATTCCAGAACCAGGAAATAATGGGGTTCGATCCTCCGGTGGACATATCCACAAAATAGATCGGGTTCGGTTGATTAGGCATGGAATCAGGATATGCTGCAAAAAGTGCCGTGCATGGTTGATTAGGCGCATTAGTGATCACGATCGTATCGCAATACGTGTCGTTGCAAAAATTTATACTGTCATAAACTGACATGCAGGCCACGTATGTTCCGGCAAACTGATACGTGTGTGTTGCATCTTTTGTCCAGGCTGTATTCCCATCGCCAAAGTTCCAGTAGTAGATCGGGATATATCCTCCGGTTGTCGTATTTGTAAAAGTGACCTGAGGGTCGTTAGAAGTATTTACCGTAAATCCGGCTGACAAATTACAGGGGTAATAATAAATACTATCGCAATAAGAGCAGGTATCGCCAAATGCATCCACAATGCTGAGACAAGCAATGTACGTTCCGGGGGTACTGTATGTAACAAGCGGGTTCTGCTGAGTAGAAGTAGCAGGTGTTCCTCCCGAAAAACTCCAGCTCCAGCTCACAGGATTGTTTGCTGACTGATCATAAAATTGAACTCCGTTTTGATTCAATGAATCCGTGCTGTAGGTAAAGTACGCACTGCAGGGAGGATTGGGCGCGTTGGAGATAAAAATACTGTCGCAATAAGTGCTTTGGCATCCCCAATTCAAGCTGTCGTACATCAAAAGGCAAATGGGGTAAACTCCATTGGCGGTGTAAGTATGTACAGGATTTGTTTGCCAGCCAAAATTGCCGTCTCCAAAATTCCAGCTATAGGTGGGCTGGCCCGCGCCTGAAGACGTATTGGTGAATGTTACCGTATTCGAATTTACGGTCATTGTGAATCCCGCCTGGCATTGTGCCTTTGACTGGAAAGATAAAATGCAGCATAAAAGGATCATCAGTAGCGATCCGATCATTGTTCTTTTGATGTGTACATTCGTTTTCATTGGTTGTGTTTTAAAATTGGTTTGTTGCTTTGATAAAACAAAGGTGGGCCGAAAAGAAGAAAGGAGGGTGCTTGAATTTGCCGAAATCTTGCCCGTTCAGAATAACAACTATCGTTGAATTTTACCCTTAAGCCAGCCGGAGTAGTTGATCACTTCTGTGTCGTTCAACACCTCTTCCTGGGAAGCAATGTATTTCTGAATGGTAGCCAAAAGAGGCTTATTGCTCCGGATCTGAGGGCTGCCGATCATTTTGGAGAGGATGGATACGAACTCCTTTTCTCGTTTATTGGCAGGATCGTTCAATACTGCTTTGAACTGACGCTTCACTTGTTTCATCTTAACTTCCAGAAAGTCGAAATCTAAAAGTTCGAAACGGATGATCAGTTCAGCAATTGAGATCTTGAATTTCAATCCCATGTCCGCATTTTTGAATTCAGGATGGAGATATAGCTTGTTCAGGAATTTCACGGAAGTATGGAAATCTTTTTTCTCGAACCAAAGTATGGCCAGGTTCATATAAACGAACAATTCGTAGAAGGGGGTGTTCTTCAGGGTTTTGTTGGCCAGCACTTCTTCCAGTACAGAGATCGCTTTGTCTTTATTCAGAACCGAATAATTAATGATCAGCGAATTGTAATAGAAGAAGAGGAACTTATCGTATAAGAGTTTGCCGTATTCCTTCATCGCCTCGTGAAATGCTTCGGCATATTCCAGCGAGTGCTCATATTTCTTTTGTTTGAACAGCACGTTCACCATGTACTGCAGCATCTGCAGCTTCACATTGTGATTCTCTTTGTTGAACAGTTCGTCCTGAAGGAACTCTTTATATGTTTTCAGTAAATATTTTTCAAGTGCTTCGTATTCATGCCGCTGCAGCAATATCTGTGTTACGGCAGCGTAGATCCTGAATCTGAGTTTAGGACTTGTCTTAACGCTTTTGTCCTTTGAAAATGCATCCACTGTTTTTTCAAGCATCTTCAGAATAGGATTCCCTTTTTCGGAAAAATTCTGGGATGTTTTCAGGCGAAAGTAAACTGCCGCCAGAATATTATCCACTTCCAAAATGCTGGCTGAAAGTTTACGTGCTTCTTCTCTCTTGCGGATATATTCTTCCGGGTTAATGTCTAAAAGTTCGTGTGAAAGTTTTATGTACTCTCCGTAAATAATATCGAGCAGCTCGTAGTTCTCAATTTTTTTTGCTTCTGCTTCGGCCTTCTTCACAAAATGCCGGGCTACGGTAAATTGATTGCGCATGAAGAACAACCGCACTAAAAAGAGCAGGTGATGTATATAAAGCAGATCGTCCTTATAGCAATATTGAACGGTTAATGAACGGGATACATCATGCGTCAGGCGGTTCTTCAGTGAATAAAGTCCGTTCTTGTCGCGCTTATCGTAGAGTTTCTCAAATATTTTTTCATCATTATATTCCTCCTGCGAATCCCGGATATAATCCAGTAAAACCAAGTCCTTGCGGTGGGGGTCCGTTTGGTAGCGTCCGCTGAACAGCTTATAAAACCGCAAATCTTCTTTGTTCAGATTCAGGACTATTTGATTCAGGATATCCATAGAGCAGAGTACAAATATACGTGTTTTGAACGGGCAAGAAAGATGTAAATTATATGCTATTCTGACAAGGCTTTGTCTTATCTTTGTTTAAGATAAAATAACAAGCTATGAATAACAACCGAATCCTTTCCGCCAAACGCATTTTCAGAAGGTCTTTTGCGTTCGCCATGCTGCTACTGTTATGTGTTTCTATGGGATTTGCCCAGCAGGCAACCCTCAGCACATCCCATGTGAGCCTTAGTGCTGATACTCTTCCGCTTAATTCAAGTGACACGATGTTTGTGACAGTAAAAAATCTGGATAGTATCCAGTACACAGGATTTTGGAGTATCAATTTTTCTACTCTAGCTGATACTGCTATCGTGCCGGCTTGTTACGTACCGTCTATAACATTAGCTCCCAATGGCGCAGATTCAGCTACAAATAACTGCGCATTCACCTTTTTATTTGATTCTACCCATTTTCATCCGGGATATAATATCATTGTCGTATGGTCATCAGGCAATGCAAGAGATGCCGCTGATTCTATTACAATACCGGTGTTTCTTCTCGATTCGACAGGTCAGGCAGTCCACGAACACAAGAAGGATTCTGACCTAAAGATCTACCCCTCGATCACCAGTGATCTTATCAATATTGAAAGTCCGGGGAATATATTTCCTCTCAAAATATTTATTGCCGATGTCTCCGGAAGGATTCTCCGCGTGATTTCACCTGCTCCGGACAGTAAGAACAGAATTAAAATAAACACCTCCGATCTCACTGCCGGAATTTATTTTATCGATATGCTCATGCCGGATAAAACCAGGGTGGTATCGAAATTTGTAAAGGAAGAGTAGTTCCTCCACCACAAAGGTGCTAAGCTGTTCGTTCGCCAAAATGCAAAAGGCAAGACAGCGTGCAACATTCGAAAAGACAATGTTGTCATGATGGGATCAACAGACAACAAAAAAATAAATACAAATCACAGGCAATGAAAAAATATTTTCTCTTGGTTCTTTTTTCAGTTGCTGCAGGTTTCGCCAATGGGCAGGCAACCTTTCAAACACTCATCGGGGCATCACCAGATGCCGTCTATGTGTCAGCAGTAGTCCCCACGAAGGATGGAGGCTATGCAGCAGCGGGGATGCACAGAGTGGCCGCTGCTTGGGAGATTTTCCTCTCCAAGTTTGATGCTGGCGGGAATTTGCTGTGGGCAAAAGATATGGGAGAAGGTACTACAGGCGGTACAGGCGGTGCGCTCATTGAAACACCCGACAGTGGTTTTGCAATTGCCGCATCTGTCAATAAGTACGGACCGGATGGAGCCGATTCTTATTTTATACGAACCGACTCGAAAGGAAACATTCTTTGGCAAAAAACTTACGGAGGGGTGTGGGACGATTATAGTCACAACATTATTCAAACGCTTGACAGCGGGTTTATGTTGACAGGCAGCAGCAACACTAACTTATCTGACGGTGTCTATCTGGTAAAAACAAATGCACAAGGCACAATGAGCTGGGCAAAAAAATACACGCCAAATACACCAAATGAATTCGCTTATGGGCTTTCAACGCTGCAGGTCAGCGATGGTTTCGTAATAACAGGTACAACCTCGGATTCAATTACAGCATCGCAAAGGGTGCTGCTGATGAAAACCGACACAGGCGGAGTTCTTTTGTGGTCGAAGGCGGTTACTATCTCATCGGGAACTTCCGACCAGAAAGCGCACTGCCTAACGCAGACAATTGACGGAGGGTATGCAGTTGTCGGATCAACAGACAACTTCGGTGCAGGGTTAACTGATTGTTATCTTCTAAAAACCGATTCGGATGGAAACCTTCTATGGACAAAAACCTACGGCGGCTCCGACTACGATGATGGAAGCTTTATCACAGAACTTGCTGATGGTGGCTTTGCTATTACAGGAAGGTCAAGTAGTTTTGGTGCGGGTGACATGGATGTTCTTACCATAAGAACAGACCCAACCGGAACTCCGCTTTGGGCTAAGACTTACGGAACCTCATTTTACGAAGACGCTTCTTCGATTAAAATCACTTCGGATGGGGGTTTCATTTTGGGCGGTTATGCTGGAAGCTACCCTTTGCTGCCGCGTGGGTATATCATTAAAACCGACTCTGCCGGAACAAGCAACTGCTATGAAGTTTCTGTTACACCGATTGTCGGTTCTGGGGGTGGGGTTATGGTAGCACTTCCGATGGTTACAACAATTGTGGGAACGGAGAAGATGGGAGGCACAAACGCTGCAACTACCCTGCCCACTCTGGATTACTGCTCGGTAACTGGCCAAAATGAACTGATGGGGAACAGCAATCTATCTCTTTATCCAAATCCCTTTTCTTCGCAAACCACACTGCAGTTGGCATTTCCATTAAATCATGCAACTCTCACAGTGGACAATTATCTCGGGCAGACAGTTGCGAGAATAAAAAATATCAACGGGCAGACAATCGTTTTCAATCGAGGTGATTTACCAAGCGGGCTGTATTTCGTTCATCTGACACAAGATAATCAAGTAGTTGCTACAAAAAAAATAATCATTACCGACTGAACAGACCCACTCGACAGAAATGCACTTTGTCTAACAGCAAATTGGCGACCTAAGGGAGAATGTTCACGTTCGCACGGGACAGCTTGTTCGGGGAGTCAGACAAATTTATAGTTGCATTTTTTTCGGTTTCATGACTTCACAATTATCCCGAGTTGATCGTGAACAATTTTTCTTGTAATTTTTCATTAACTTTGCACTGAATATTTCATTCTGAAATCATCGTGCATTCTCAACTTTCTCCTCTTACATATTGCAATTCCCTTTTCGAATACTCCCGTTTAAAAACACGTGAAGTAAAGGTTGGAGACCTGGGGATCGGGGGGAATAATCCCATCCGCATACAGTCCATGACCACTACGGATACCATGGACACGATCAAAACCGTTGAGCAAAGCATTCGTATGATAGATGCAGGCTGTGAACTCGTACGCATCACAGCCCCCAGCATGAACGAAGCAAAAAATCTGGAGAACATCAAAAAAGAATTGCGCAAGAGAGGTTATAACACTCCAATTTGCGCCGATATACATTTTACTCCAAACGCAGCCGAGCTGGCGGCACGCATCGTAGAAAAAGTACGTGTGAATCCCGGCAACTATGCCGACCGGAAAAAATTCGAACACATTGAATACACCGATAAAAGTTACGATGAAGAATTAGAGCGCATCCGCGAACGGTTTTTGCCGCTCGTAAAAATCTGCAAAGAGAACGGAACTGCCATGCGCATCGGCACCAATCACGGTTCGCTGTCAGACAGAATTTTAAGTCGCTATGGCGACACTCCGCTGGGCATGGTGGAAAGCGCTTTTGAATTTTTACGGATCTGTGAAGAGCAAAAATATTTTGACATCGTGCTTTCCATGAAAGCCAGCAATACACAGGTGATGGTTCAGGCTTACCGTTTGCTGGTGCATAAGATGTTAGAAAGAACAGCCACCCCTTCCCTAAAGGGAGAAAGCCAAAGCCCCCCTTCAGGGGTTGGGGGTGAACCGGGAATTCTTTTTCCTTTACATCTTGGCGTTACAGAGGCCGGCGATGGCGAAGACGGAAGAATAAAATCAGCTGTAGGTATCGGAACACTGTTGGAAGACGGCTTAGGAGATACTATTCGTGTTTCACTTACTGAAGAACCTGAATTTGAAATTCCGGTGGCGAAGAATTTGGCGGAACGATATTCCAGCAGAAACCCCCAACCCCTAAAGGGGAGAAATGAATCATCCACTCCCTTTAGGGCAGGGGTAGATCAATACTCCCCATTCGAATATAAACGCAGAGAAACAAAATCTGTTTCCAACTTCGGAGGTCACAATGTTCCAAGAGTAATTGCTGATTTTTCCGAA
>JAHEYK010000163.1 GCA_023251625.1 Bacteroidota bacterium | reverse complement strand
AAAACATCCGCCTTCATCAATACTTACATCAATAATGACAGAACCCTGTTTCATGTCCTTCACCATTTCTTCGGTAACAACGCAGGGTGTTCTGCCTTTAGTGGCACGGATCGCTCCGATAGCCACATCAGCGGTACGTAAATGTTTTTGAAGGACTTTTGGCTGAATAACAGAAGTGAAAATGCGTGTTCCCACTGCTGTCTGCAATCTTCTTAATTTATAAAGAGAGTTATCAAAAACTTTTACCGTTGCACCCAATCCGATGGCGGCTCTTGCTGCAAATTCGCCCACGGTGCCTGCTCCAAGGATCACTACTTCAGTGGGAGAGATCCCGGAAATACCTCCGAGAATTAATCCGGGGCCATTGTTCACATTGCTTAAATATTCTGCTGCGATCAGGATGGATGCGCCCCCGGCAATTTCCCCCATGGCGCGAATCACAGGATAGATGCCTTCTTTATCCTGTATCCAACCATAAGCGATGGCGGTAATGCGTTTGCTCATGAGTGCTTTTACATACGAATCGGACTGCATAGAAAGCTGAAGTGTAGAAAGCAGGATCTGCTTCGGCTTCATCATTTCGATCTCTTTAAGAGAAGGAGGAGCTACCTTGATGATTATTTCTGCTTTGTAAACTTCTTCGGCAGTAGGAACGATCTGTGCCCCGGCCTCGCTGTAATCCGTATCAAGGAAATTTGATTTTTTTCCTGCATTTGACTCCACCACCACACGATGCCCGTTATTGACAAGCACGGCCACAGCATCGGGCACCAGGGCAACACGTGTTTCCTGGAATGAGATCTCTTTAGGAATGCCAATATATAAACTGTTTTTTTTGTTGCCTACTTCCAGCATTTCTTCCTGGGGGAGGAGCACTGTGATCGGGATGTTTTTAGATGGGGAGTCTTTTTGCTTCATAAGACGTTTTTGGAATGATGAACGAATATACAAAAAAAAGAAGAAATGGAAGAGTGGAATATTGGAAGACTAGAAGAAACGGCTGCCCAATCTTCCACCATTCCATTATTCCAGTGTAATTGTTCTCACAGAATTTTTCACTTCAATTCTTACAGATACAAAATCCTTCGGCAGAAGCTTTTCGATCTTCTCCGGCCATTCGATGAAGCAGTAGTTTCCGCTAAAGATATAATCTTCGTAGCCGATGTCATAGATTTCGGATTCATTTTTTAAACGGTAGAGATCAAAGTGGAAAAGGACACCCCCAACCCCTGAAGGGGAGTTTTGTGACTTTGCTCCCTTTAGGGCAGGGGTGGCTGTTCTGTATTCATTGATCAGAGAAAATGTAGGACTGCTGCCTTCATCGGTCACGCCTAACTGTCTGCATAGTTCCTTGATGAGAGTGGTTTTTCCTGCACCCAGATCTCCGTAAAAGCAAAATATTTTCTTCCCCTTTGCAAAATCTAAAATCGATGTTGCAGTTTGAGGAAGATCGGAGAGGGTTTTAAGGCTAATATTTTTCATTCTTACCTGCAAACATACTGTTTTTGTGTAAGAGAATATATAGTACATTTATTGGGAAATAACATAACTTTATTATGAGAGCAACATCTTTTTTCATTGTTTTTGCAGTAGCAGTATGTAATATATACTCGCAAACTTCATTCGGTCAGGATAAAGACACAACGAAAAAAGGAGGAAAATTTTTTCTGGACCTTACTGCTCAGTATCATGAATCATTTGGGGGCGATTATAAAGTGCCTGTTCCACCTTTTTCTTACACAACACCCGATCCTGTTTCCATGCAGAAAGCGGGAACTTTTAATTATCTGGTGTCTGCTGCTATTGGCTACCCGATTAATAAAAACATTAAAATTACTTTAGGAATTTCGTATACAAAGCAAGGTCAAAATTATTCTGATTATTCAGGTACAGAACAGGATACCGGCACCGGGTTTACAGCTGTAAACTATGTTTTTTCGAGAAAAGTTGAATTAACATATCTGAAAATTCCTTTGCAATTTTATTATAACACGAATGAAAACAAGGCATACTCGTTAAGCTGCTATGTTGGGTTTTACTATTCTTACCTTTTGCAGTATATGGATGCTTTTAATATTGACGGAAGTACTTCTAAAGGGCATATAGTGTGGTCGGATACAGCTACAGGAAACACATATCACGAGTATTATCATGCCAGTATGCCGTGGTATTATGGAAATACTAATGCGACTTATTCTTTTAAAAGCAAACCTTATAAGGCGTATGATTTTGGGCAAACGCTTGGGATAGGGGTGCGAAAAAAACTCTCGCCCAATGTTTCATTTTTGATAATGCTTAACTATCAATACGGATTTACGGATATTAAAAACAATGACTCAGAATATATCACTAATAATTCTACCCGCAAATTTTGGGGTTATTTCGGATCACTTGATCCCAATCAGTTTACGACATATTATAATTCCCTGTTTGGGATAAGTGCCGGATTCAGAGTCAAACTGTAATCACTTCGCACTCAGCGTCACAAATGGAATCAGCATTTCTTCCAATGAAATACCACCGTGTTGGATGGTGTTGCGGTAGTAATGTACGTAGTGATTGAAATTGTTTGGGTAGGCAAAGAATTTATCCTGCTTGGCAAAAATGTAAGTAGTGCTTACATTTATGCGGGGTAAAAATACATCGTCCGGATTTTTTATCTCCAGTACATCGCGCTTTTCGTAGGATAGACTTTTCCCCTGTTTGTAGCGCAGGTTGGTGGACGTGTTTTTGTCGCCTACCACTTTGGAGGGTTCGCCAACACGTATACTGCCGTGATCTGTCGTGATGATAAGTGTTCCTTTCTTATCAGCAATTTTTTTTACAATATCATGAAGAGGGGAGTGCTCAAACCATGAAACTGTGAGTGATCGATACGCAGACTCATCGTCCGCCAGTTCGCGTATCACTTCCATTTCGGTGCGGGCGTGAGAGAGCATGTCCACAAAATTGTATACGATCACATTCAGTTTGTTCTGAAGCAGGTTGTTGAAGTTGTCAGCCAGT
>JAHEYK010000162.1 GCA_023251625.1 Bacteroidota bacterium | reverse complement strand
AAAGGATTTGCCATGGGATACATTGGAAGTGTGATCCTGATGATCCTGAACCTGGCCATGGTGATGAAACCGGATTGGTTCGGCATAGAAAATGCAACCAATGCCACCCGCTATTCATTCCTTACGGTGGGCGCCTGGTGGATCCTTTTTGCTCAGATCCCATTCTACTACCTTCCAAACAACGTTTACGGCCATAAGCCCGAAGGGAATTATTTATTCAACGGATACAAAGAGCTGCAAAAAATTTGGAGAGAACTGAAACAACATCCCACTCTTGCCCGATTCCTGTCCGCCTTTTTTGTTTACAACATGGGCGTACAAACGGTTATGCTCGTGGCTACATTATTCGGTAGCAAAGAGCTCAAACTGGAATCTTCTCAGCTAATCACAGTCATACTCCTTATTCAGCTAATCGCTATTGTGGGTGCCTACGGATTTTCTTTCTTATCAGGAAAAAAGGGAAACATTTTTACGATGAAAGCAGCCGTCCTCATCTGGATCGCTGTATGTATTGCTGCTTATTTTGTTTATACCGCGGCTCATTTTTATATCCTTGCCTGCATTGTAGGTCTTGTGATGGGAGGAATACAATCTCTTTCCCGTTCAACCTATTCCAAAATGCTGCCCGAGACGCACGATCATACCATCTATTTCTCCTATTACGATGTAACTGAAAAACTATGTATCGTATGCGGCATGGGATTGTTCGGCATACTTGAGCAACTGAACGACGGAATGCGAAATCCTATTTTAGCTTTGATCGTATTTTTTGTAGTGGGATTTATTTTACTTTTGAGAATACCGAAGACAGGGATTAGTTAACAGCGAATAGAAAATAGGAATACACCACCATCTACTCACTAATGGCTAATCGCTAACTCCTCTAAATATGATCGTAGATATATTCATCCCTTGCTTCATCGACCAGCTTCATCCTAATGTGGCGCTGAACATGGTTAAGATCCTGGAGAAACTTGGCTGCGGCGTGAACTATAATCCTGAACAAACCTGCTGCGGACAACCTGCCTTCAATGCCGGGTATTGGGACGAAGCCCGTGCCGTGGGAGAAAAATTTATCAAAGAATTTCAAAACGACCGGTATATTGTTGCTCCTTCTGCTTCTTGTACAGGGTTTGTCAAGAATTATTACCCGGAAATGTTCAACAACTCCGTTCTTCACAATGAACTCAAGCAGATAAAAAATAACATGTTCGAGTTCTCGGATTTTCTGGTGAACGTGCTCAAGATTACAAATCTCGGAGCCACTTTAAAAGGTGTTGCCACTTATCATGATTCCTGCGCCGGCTTACGCGAATACGGGATTAAAAACGAACCACGCACGCTTCTCTCTAAAGTACGCGGCCTGGAAATACGTGAGATGAAAGAAACAGAGGTATGCTGCGGCTTCGGCGGAACCTTCTCTGCAAAATTTGAACCCATTGCCGTTGGCATGGTGGAACAGAAAGTGAAGAACGCCATGGAGGTGAAAGCAGACTACATCGTCTCCACAGATATGTCATGCCTTTTACACATTGACAGCTACATCAAAAAGCAGAACCTGAATATGAAGGTGATGCATATTACAGATGTGTTGGTGAGTGGGTGGGAGTAAACGTCATTGCAAGTTCTGACGCTTTAGTCAGAACGACGCAATCTCACAAAAAATACCTAATCTTGTGGCACTAAGGGATTGCTTCGGTCGAATACTCCCTCGCAATTACGCACACAATGAAAGAAATTCTCGAAAATTATACCCGATACAATCTCTGGGCGAATTCCCTGATCATGGAATTGCTTGTTAAGAATTCTAACTTACTCGACAAAGAAGTAAAAAGCTCCTTCCCCTCTTTAAGAAAAACCGCACATCACATCTTATTTGCTGAAGAGATATGGCACCGACGCCTGCACGGAGAATCGCCTCCCTCACTACCGGAACCGGGAAATGATTTTGCGGCAGTTTCAAAACAAATTTTAGCACGATCGCAAAGTTTTATTGATCTTGTAACCTCACCCCAACCCTCTCCCCACGGAGAGGGAGCAAATATCTCTGCTGAAAAATACCTGCACACAATTTGTTCTTACAAAGCCGTTAACGGAACCGCCTACTCCAATCCTCACTGGCAAATGATCATGCACTGCATGAACCACAGCACCTACCACCGTGGGCAGATCATTACCCTACTAAGAGAACTGGGACTCACCACCCTACCGAGTACAGATATGATGGGGTATTTTAGGGAAACAAAAAAATAGCATTGACTTGTTTTTTGATAGTAAATTTATAACTTTGAGTATAAAATACCTAAAAGATGGAAATTAACCTCTCACAAATACTGAGCCTTAGCGTTCCCGAAAAAATTCTTTTGGTTGAAACGATATGGGATAGCATTGCCAGCGAAAAGAAAAAAGGAAGCGCCTACACGTTAAGCCCCGAACAAATACACATCTTAGAAGAGGAAATGGCAAATTACTCGCGCAATCCTGATGAGGGCTCATCGTGGGATGAGATCAAAAAGCGCATTTCAAAAAGTAAATGAGTTATTCACTCATTATCCGTAAGCGTGCCGAAGGGCAGCTCGCGGATGCTCATAATTGGTACGAAGAACAAAGAACCGGTTTAGGTGAAGAATTTCTTCTTTGTATTGAAGCGTCTTTAAATGGGATAACAGAAAATCCACTTCTTTTCCAGGAAAAACACAAAAATATTCGCTGTAGGATAACTCCACGCTTTCCATATGGTATTTTTTATTTCATTGATAAAAATAAAATAATTGTCATCTCCGTCTTTCATTTAAGCAGAAATCCAAAACTTTGGGGGAAATGAATTACTCAATAGCCCTGCAAACTTCTATGATGGGGTATTTTAGGGAGTATAAGTAATTTAAAAAAAAACGTCCTCCCCTCGAGCTCTGCTCCCAACCTTCGCTCTTCAGCTCGGTTGCCTCCCGGAGGGGGACACGCAGCCAACAGCCTTGCTTCGTAAAATATTTCACCCTCTCCCTTGGGGGAGGGT
>JAHEYK010000102.1 GCA_023251625.1 Bacteroidota bacterium | reverse complement strand
TCCACGTTGCGCATAACCGGATCCAGGAATTGTCCTTCGTGGAGCATCATGCCGTACCAGTTGCCCATCTGTTCTTTCCAGTGCAACTGCCATTTGGTCAACACGTGTTTTTCGAGCGTAGCGTGCGCTTTCAGAATAATGAGAGGAGCAGAAGCTTCAAAACCCACCCTGCCTTTAATGCCTATGATGGTATCACCAATATGAATATCCCTGCCAATTGCAAAAGGAGAAGCCAGTTCCTGTACTTTTTGAATTGCTGCGACTGAGCTTGAGAATTTTTTTCCATTCACAGAAATTATTTCTCCCTTTTCAAAACCGATCTCCATTTCTTCTTCTTTATTCTTCGAAAGCTGTGTTGGAAATGCAGATTCCGGTAATGGATTATTAGAAGTGAGTGTTTCTTTTCCGCCTACACTGGTGCCCCACAATCCTTTGTTTATGGAGTAAAGTGCTTTTTCAAAATTCATTTTTACTCCATGTTCTTTCAGGTAAGAAATTTCCGCTTCACGCGAAAGTTTCATTTCGCGGATAGGAGTCAGAACTTTAATCTCCGGTATCAGAATATTAAAAATAACATCAAATCTTACCTGGTCATTACCTGCACCTGTGCTTCCGTGCGCTATAAAATCTGCTTTGATCTTTTCGGCCTGCAGCGCAATGGCTTTAGACTGAAAAACCCTTTCTGCACTTACAGACAATGGGTAAACACCCCCTCTTAAAACATTGCCATAGATCAGGAAGCGGATACATTCTTTGTAATACGCATCGGTCTCATCCAGTATGTAATGTTTTTTTACGCCCAGCGCATAGGCATGCTTCTCTATCTTTTTTAATTCATCGGCAGAAAAACCGCCTGTATTCACAATGGCTGTGTGAACCTCAAGTCCTTTTTCTTCGGCAAGATAGATTGCACAATAGGTTGTATCCAGTCCCCCGCTGAAAGCAAGGAGAACAACAGGTTTTTTCTTAGGTTCAGATTTCATTTCATTTTTAAAAGGGAAGGTTGGAAAGTTGGAAGATTGGAAGATATATACTTCCATCCATCCACTCTTCCATCATTCCCGCTGTTCATGTATTTTATGAGGATGATCCGTTCTCGGAATTATCGCTGCGGAATTTTTTAAACAACACAAACTGCTTCATCCTCAGCCAACGTTCGATCTTCCCAAATTGGGTACGTATGTCGAATTTTTTTTCTTCTTTCTGCTCAGGATTGTAAAGCATCCCTGTGCACAAACACATCTTGCGATTATTACGGGTAAGAATATCAAAGTTCGGACAGCTCTTGCAGCCTTTCCAGAACTCATCGTCCTGTGTGAGCTCAGAGAATGTAACCGGACGATACCCCAGATCTGAATTCATTTTCAACACCGCCATACTGGTGGTGATGCCGAATATTTTTGCGTTTGGATATTTTTCTTTTGACAAGTTAAATATGGCCCCTTTCACCTCCGAGCCCAGGCCGTTCTTTCTGAATGCGGGATTGATGATCAATCCTGAATTGGCAACATACTCACCGTGCGACCAGGTCTCAATATAACTGAAGCCTGCAAATCGTCCGTCACGATGCAATGCAATGATGGCTTTGCCCTCACGCATTTTCTCGGTCACATATTCAGGCGTACGTGTTGCAATGCCGGTGCCACGCTGCTTGGCGCTTTCCGCATAGTGCATACATATTTCTTCCGCATAATGAAAATGCGAAGAACTGGCAGGTTCAATGATAAATTCCGAGGTTGCAGTTTTTATAGATGCCATTTTAAACATTCCTGTGTTAAAGGGTGGCAAATATGAATATAAAAATCATAGATAGAAAAAAAAACAGGAGATATTTTTAAAATTTTTTGAAGATAAAAATCACTTGCATCGGCCTGCATAATCCGCTGCATCGGTGCAGCCAAGCTCGACGGCTTTTTTATAATCCTTGCAGCCGCCCTTTTTGTCGCCCATCACCTGTTTCAGGAGTCCGCGCTTGAAATAACCCATCCCATCGCTTGGTTTCAGTTTGATCACCTGATCGTAATCGCTCATAGCGGGTTTTTGCTTGCTCAGCATTTCGTTGGAAAATCCTCTGTTCAAAAATGCATCGGCATCGTTTGCATTCAGCTGAATTGCTTTGGAGAGGTCATCAAATGCTTCCTGGTATTTTTCGGTTGCATTATAAACCATCCCCCTCCAGGTAAAAGCCTCCCCGGTTTGTGATGACTTGCTTATCACAACATTCAGATCCTGTAAGGCGAGGTCGTATTTTTTAAGTCCGTAATAACATTTACCTCTAAGCAAGATAAAGCGAACGCTATCCGGACATATCTTCAATGCTTTTACAAGTAGTTCGATCGCTGGGTCATATTGACCGGCCTTCTGTTTGCTGTCAGCATCTTTATAAAGCTTAACGGCTTCTGTCCAGCATAATTTATCATCAAACATTTCTTTAGCGCTGGAATCTTTCAGGACCAGGGCCAGAGCAAGATCCGTGCATCCCTCGCATTTATTTCCTCCATCCCACTTTATCTTGCCGCGCAGGCTGATCGCCTTTCCATAAGAAGGGGACATCTGTAATGCCAGGTCCAGATCTTTGAGTGCTTCAGTATTTTTTCCGGTTGCTATAAAAGATATACTGCGGTAATAATACGGCACCGCATAACTTGACGCAATAGTGGGAGCCTGGGCGCCCTTATCGGCTTTTTCAAAAGCGCTCATCTTGCTAAATGCGTCCAGCTTTTTCAAGTACTTCTGCACCTCAGGTTCGCTTTTCTTGATGGAACCCGAAAGATCAACGATAGCTGCCTGGTGTTTGCCCGCCTGCTGTTTAGCTCTTCCACTTGTAAGTAAAGGATCTGTCTTTTGGGCAAAGCAAAAAACAGAAAGTAGAGAGAGGAATATGAAAACAGTTTTTTTCACGTGGCTATTTACTTAAGAAGATTTTTTTAGCAGGTACAAACTATCAGAATGCACAAAGTAAATATCATTAATTTAAATGATATTTACTCTGTAAAATAAAAAACGCTTGCAACTTACTGAATTACAAGCGTCTATATCGGTAGCCCATAGGGGAATCGAACCCCTGTTTCCAGGATGAAAACCTGGCGTCCTAACCCCTAGACGAATGGGCCGAGAAAGTTCAAAGTTTCAGGTTTAAAGTCTAAAGTTGAGAGCTAATTACTAACGACCTGAAAAATGAGCAAAGAACAGTTCCTTTAATAAAGGAGGGCAAAAGTAAAAAAAAATCACTTCCAAATAATAATACTTAGTACCTGATAACTTGTAAATTCCTCTAATCAATCCGGTCAGAATCCAGCTGAAAACGGAAGCCAAGATATTTGCCGGTCTTTATGCGCTTGTTATCACAGGCTTCAACAAACCGGATTCATTTTTAAACTGAACTCTCTACCAGAGCATAATGTAGGCATGTTACGATTTTCACCATTCGTTGGAACTATTAAAAACGATAGTAATGTTGTATATATAGCAAAAACAGGTGAAATAACCCTATTTATTGCGTATATCAGAGCCCAAAATCAACTCTTATATTATACGCTATCGTATTTCAAGCGTATTACATATGAGAGCAGGTTCATTTTTTATTTTAATAAGGAGAACCTACCTTCATTGAACAAACCACGCATAACGAATACAAAAACAAAATATACCATGAAAACAAAAATACTTTTCCTAAGCACACTTCTTGTTTGCCTTAACTTAATTGTTACTGCAAATATCTGGAATCAACAGCAAAATTTACCCGGCCCGGGCAGAGAAAGTGGAATTGGTTTCGGTATAGGCAACAAAGGATATATGGGAATGGGAGGCAGCGATGGAAATTTCACGGTTACTTATAAAGACTTCTGGGAATGGGATCAGGCAACCAATGTATGGACACAAAAAGCTGATTTTGGCGGTGGCCCCATAGCTGCTGCAACTTCTTTTTCCATAGGGAACAAAGGATATGTGGGTGATGGATATAACATGAAATCTACTTTTTGGGAATGGGATCAGGCAACTAATGTATGGAGCGCAAAGGCAAATTACCCGGGTAGCGGTATTGGCGGATGGGATATTGCTTTTTCCATCGGCACAAAAGGATATATAGGAACAGGTGGCCACATGGGCACTCCTGATTTTTGGGAATGGAACCAATCCGCAAACGCATGGACCCAAAAAGCAAATTATCCGGGAAAAGGACAATGGGGAGATGTTGGGTTTTCCATCGGCACAAAAGGATACATAGGAACAGGTGCTGATGCCAACATGATTTTTTACAAGGATTTCTGGGCATGGGACCAGGCGACCAACACATGGACACAAAAAGCTGATTATGCAGGAGGAGAAAGATTTTTAGCAGTCGGTTTTTCTATCGGCAACAAAGGATATTTAGGAACAGGCGCTGACAAAACACAAGCAGCTACAAAA
Organism: Bacteroidota bacterium; assembly: GCA_023251625.1. GTDB lineage: Bacteria > Bacteroidota > Bacteroidia > Palsa-948 > Palsa-948 > Palsa-948. Next base: position 5,436 of record JAHEYK010000102.1, on the reverse strand, counting down.
GATTTTTGGCAATATGACCCTGCTACCGATACATGGAAACAAGAAGCTGATTATGGCGGGGGGCCAACCCGTGACGGTTGTGGTTTTGCCGTTGGTCAATATGGATATATAGGAACAGGAACACCGAATCCCAATAAAAGCAACCCTAATAATGTGTTCTGGCAATGGTCTGACTCTATTTGCACGTTGACACCAAGTGTTCATACTGATAATCAAAAAACAGTATGTGCCGGAACTCCTGTTTATATAACTGCAGGTGGAGGAACAAGTTATTTATGGAACACAGGGGCAACCACAAAATCCATTACAGTTTCTCCTGTCACAACCAGCACATTTACTGTAAAAGTAGATTCTGCCTCATGCTCCGCTTCAACGAGTATTGTCATTACAGTAATAGCTTGTCAAACCGGAATGGCAGATATTAATGCAGGCTCACATCAGGTTGTTATTTCTCCAAATCCTGTTAATGAATCTGCCATTATTAATATTATAGGAGTATCCAAAGAAGAATCGATCGAAATGAAGATTTTCGATATGTTGGGCAATGAGGTAAAGAATATACATTTTGTTGGCGAAACAGCTAGCCTGGAACGAGGAAACCTGGCCGATGGTGTTTATTTCTACAAAATGATCTTCAAAGATAAAGGTGTTGCAGCAGGAAAATTTATTGTCAGCAAACAATAGGTTCTGCATGGGTGAATAACTCAGGGCTATTCACTAAAAAAACCCCGACTCGTAATGAGCCGGGGTTTTTTATTTTATAATAGCGGATAAAAATAAACTGCAGTGAATTAATCGATCTGATCTGAATCTGCCTGGAAACGGAAACCCAGACGCTTGCCGGTTTTGATGCGCATGTTCTCGCTGGCCTCCAGGATCTGGGAGACGCTCACCTCCTGCATTTCGTCAAAAGGAGGGGTGAACAGGTCAAAATCAAGCGCATAAAGAATAGCTGACTCAATGATGTTTTTCATCGCCTGCCTGTCAATGGTCTTGTTGGGAAAATCGTTGTACAGGAATCCAAGCTGGCGTTTTCCTTCCACAAAGTAATGCAACTCATTATTGGTAAAGATGCGGGCGATCATATATCCCACATCGCTGGCACGATTGTATTTAAAAGAATCTGCCAAAAAATTATAGATGTATATCATTCCGCAAAAAGAACGCGATGGATGGTCGCGTACATAAGATGTCTTCCAGATCGGATGACTTTTATCAAATTCAAACACGTTGGTATGCATGTGAAAGAAGAGTACATCTCCCGCTACTTTCAATTCTATCTCGTGCGGGCCTTTATCGCTAAAATCAACAATGATCCTTTTATCTATGTTTTCGGCTTCCTTCTTCAGGTCAGCCACTACTTCCTTTATGACAGATTTCATCTCTTCAAACACCTTGATGTTCTTATGAAAGACATCCTGTTTAAGAGAAGACTTTTCCTTCAGTACTTTTAAGATCAGATCCTTTCCAGTGGGTTTGGGCATGGTAGTATACTTAGTACAAAAATAGAGATAATTATTATCTTTACTCAACCTATTTTAATGGCATGAAATTACACCTAGCCGCTTTTATTTTCTTGATTTTTACTCCTCCATTCTGCTTCGGACAAGTAGCGCATAGGTCGATACATCAGGAACAATCAGCACATTACGCAAAATACAATTTTCATTCTGAAAAAGAATGGGATGCTCTGCGCTTGCAGGAGAATGGTGCTCCGGCTATATCTATAAAAAATGTTTCATCTCAGTCCTGCACACTCAAGAAACGTGTCTTCGGCTGGAATCCTTACTGGGCCGGGAGTGCGTATCTCAATTACGACTGGACGATGCTCTCAGACCTCTGTCATTTTTCGTATGAAGTGGATGCGAACACCGGCAATGCCATCACCACACACGCCTGGCTGACCGATGCAGGAGTAACCATGGCAAAATCAAAAGGGGTGAATGTGCATCTATGTGCAGTACTGTTCAGCAATCATGCAACATTTCTCGGAAACGCAACTGCGGAGCAGACTTTTATCACTTCCATGATCTCCCAGGTGCAGCAAAGAGGTGCAAAAGGGTGCAATATAGATTTTGAAGGGGTTCCATTGGCTCAAAGTGCAAACTTCACCGCTTTCATGATCAACCTCTGCAACCAGATGCACGCGGCAGTTTCGGGCTCAGAAATTTCGATCGCGCTCCCGGCTGTTGACTGGAGCGCAGTCTATGATGTGAATGCACTTAAAAATTATGTAGACCTATTCATCATCATGGGTTACGATTATTATTGGAGCGGAAGCGCAACAGCCGGTCCCACGGATCCACTCTACAATTTTGACACTCCTTATAATTACACGCTTACTAAATCCGTCACTTACTACCTGAATAAAAATGTAGCGAAGTTGAAACTTTTGTTGGGTCTCCCTTATTATGGAAGAGAGTGGCCCACTTCAGCCGGCACAATTCCTTCGGCAACCACCGGTAGCGGAGTTGCGCGCACCTATAATTTTGTGAGGAACAATGCCAGCGGAAATTACTCTACTCAAAAGTGGGATGCAAACAGCTACTCACCTTATTATGCTTTCAACAGCGGGGGTTGGAACCAATGCTTCATGAATAGTGCCTACAGCATGGGCAAAAAATTTGATATGGTGAATCAGTATGGTATTGGAGGCATCGGCATCTGGGCGTTGGGGCAGGATGACGGATATACTGACTTCTGGGACAAGATACGCGATAAATTTTCTGATTGCGGAAGCATTGCATGTGTGGATACTATTTTTGACATGGGTGGGCCGAACCGAAACCATTATGACAATGAAAATTATGTTTACACGATCGCCCCTGCTGGTGCCACCAATGTTTCGCTTTCTTTCTCATCATTCAATACACAGGCGGGCAGCGATGTGCTTTCTGTTTATGATGGGCCTACAACCGCTTCAACGCTCATTGGAAATTATTCCGGATCTACGATCCCCGGCATCATCAATTCAACCGGATCAACACTTACTTTGCAATGGACTTCGAATGCAAGCACCAACAGCAGCGGCTGGAAGGCTGTTTGGAGTTGTGCAGCATCGCCCCCTGCAAACCCGCTTGTTACGCCTCACACATGTCCGAATATAGGCGTGAACCTGAGTTGGACAAACTCCGGCAACGGATGGTTTGTAGATGTGACCGATGATCCAACCTTTACCAACTTCTGGAACAAAGATGTATCCAACCTCACTTCGGTGGGATGTCCGGGTGGATTTGCGAACATCACGGTGCCAACAGATTATTTGCAGTTCCGCCCAAACACTACGTATTACTGGAGGATATGGAACGGCAGCACCTGGGTGAATGGAAATTCTTTTACCACGCCTATGTGTGCAAGCATGGATACAACCTGTTCAGGAACTTTAGATGACACTGGAGGGCCATCGGCTTCTTATTCAGGAAACGAAGACTACACAAAAACTATTGCACCTATTTTTGCCGCATCGGTCACTATGACCTTTACCGCCATGGATCTGGAGAACGGATTTGACTCTCTTTATATTTATAACGGAACCTCTACAGCAGCTCCTCTTATAGGAGGATATACAGGCACCACGTCTCCGGGAATTGTTACCGGAACCTCGGGCGCACTCACGCTTCATTTTATTTCCGATCCTTTTGTGAATAATGCAGGTTTTTCATCTTCCTGGAGTTGTGTTCAGAATACAGGAATTAATGAAGCAAACGATAGTCAATCGTCTATGGAGGTTTATCCAAATCCATCTAAAGGGACTATTAATTTGAGAATGAATCAATTTGGAAATTTGAAAATACTGAAAACAGAAATATATACTGTTTATGGAGAGTGTGTTCATTCTCAAATTGGCGTACCATTTAATTTTCAAATTAATCTGGGTTCCATGCGATCCGGAATTTACTTTCTGCATGTGAAAACGGAAAATGGAATCGTGGTTAAAAAAATTATCAAAGAGTGATCCTATGAAATTAATTTCCACATTACTTCTACTATTATTTGTGCTATTCAGCGGATATTGTTTTTCGCAGCAAACTGGTGACGATCAAAGTTCGGAAACAGCTTCACCAAAAAAATTAAAAAAAGAAAAAGATCAAAGTTGGAAAGGTTTTCATGCCGGATTATATTTAGGAGGATTCTTTGCCAATAATTACACCGCAGCGCTTTACAACGGATACGGCTATGATCAGGACGGAAACCCAAATGATTTCGGCAACAGTTTCATGTACCGAAGAATTATGATCGATTATGGAGGAAACTACGGCCAAACCATAGACCAGGTAGCCCTTGCACTGGGCGTAAATCATGGTGACTGGATGTTTGACCAGAGCGATATGCCCGCTTCCGTAACTTATAATACGGCTTTCATGATAGGCGCTCACTTACAGTATGGCATCACCAAAAAAGATGGAATTATTTTGAATGTGAATACAGCGCAACTAAACCTCACCGGGAATTTCACCATTGTACTTACCAATCCGCTGATCGGTCCTCAGCAGCCCGGCTATCAGAACATAAAAACATTTGCCATTACAGGCGGGGAGCAGCGAATGATGTTCCAGTTGGGCTACAGAAGGGTTTTAGGAAATGATGATAAGTTCAATTTTTTCATTGAAGGCGGCCCGGCCTTTAATCTGACCAAATTCATGAAAAACCAGATAACGATCAATAATTTACAGATAGATCTGACCTATTATTACAACCAAACCTATTACACCACCTATCACGCCAAATACCTCATCGGTGTGGGGTTCGGAGCATTTGCCGGTTTTGGATTTAACTTCAAGATGAACCCCAAAATAAGCCTGGAAGTTGTCTACACTCCTTCCTACGAAAAAATAAGTATCGGGTACGAACCGAAATACACCCTGCAGAATGCCATCGGGGCAAAAATTTTTTACGATCTGTAATTCTTGTTGTCACCCTGAGCCTGTCGAAGGGTTCATGAATGCTTCGACAGGCTCAGCATGACCGTAAATTGGATAATTATTTTTTATCGTCACGGTACTTCAACTCTCCCCAATTATCCATCTGCCCGAGTATCCAACCCTGGCGGCCTCGTATGTAAGGACTCGGATGCACTGCTGAAAACCGTCGGGGTGCCGGAAGCACCGCTGCCAGTATTGCCGCCTGTTCACGTGTCAGTTTTTTTGCGGAGGTATGAAAGAATTGCTGAGAGGCGGCTTCTGCACCGTAAATTCCATCGCCAAACTCGATCACGTTCAGATACACTTCCATGATGCGTTCTTTGTTCCAGATCAGTTCGATCATCAGCGTAAAATATACTTCCAATCCTTTGCGTATCCAGTTCCTGCCATCATACAGAAAAACATTCTTGGCCGTTTGCTGGCTGATGGTGCTTGCACCCATTTTGCGTTTATGGTTTTTGTTGTGCTTCACTGCTCTTTCAATCGCATCCAGATCAAAGCCATAATGTTCTAA
>JAHEYK010000101.1 GCA_023251625.1 Bacteroidota bacterium | reverse complement strand
ATTTAAATCCTTCTCGATCTGGTCGGCCAGCAAAATGGTGGACTGCACCTCGCCTGTTCCACCGCAAGAAGGGCATTTCTCGGTTGTCTTTTCATTCACCTGAGGCCGCACACGCTCGCGTGTGATCTGCACCAGCCCGAATTTGCTTGGAGGCAGAATGGTATGCGTAGCAGGGTCTGTTTTCATGAACTCGCGCATCTTCTCAAATAATGTTTTACGATTATTCGGGTTGCGCATATCTATGAAATCTGCCACAATGATCCCTCCTATATCCCGCAAACGAAGCTGCCGCGCAATTTCTTCTGCTGCTTCTAAATTCACAGCCAATGCATTTGCGTCCTGATCTTTGTCACCGGGCGCACGATGCCCGCTGTTCACGTCAATGACGTGCATGGCTTCGGTATGTTCAATAATCAAATAACCGCCCGTTCTCAGATTCACAATTCTTCCAAAAGAAGATTTTATCTGTTTATCAATTCCAAAATGTTCGAAAATAGGCTCCTTGCCTTTGTAGTGTTTTACAATTCCTTCCTTATCGGAAGCAATGGTATGTATGTACCCTTTTATCTTTTCATACAGCTTCAGATCGTTCACATAAATATTAGAGAATGATGGGTTAAGCATATCGCGCAGGATGGTAATGGAACGGTCCATTTCCCCGAGCATTACTTTGGGAGGGGTTGCCCCTTTAAGGGCGTTCCACATTTTTTCCCATTTTGCAATGAGGTCTTTCATGTCCGTATCCAGATCTTCAACGGATTTGTTTTCCGCAACCGTGCGGATGATCACGCCAAAATTCTTGGGCTTGATGCTTTGCACCAACCTGCGAAGGCGGTCGCGCTCTTCCAGCCTGCGTACTTTTTGGGAGATGGAAATTTTATCCGAGAAAGGTATCAGCACCAAAAATCTTCCCGGTATGGAAACATCCGAGGTGATGCGTGGCCCTTTGTTGGAAATGGGTTCCTTCATAACCTGCACCAGCAAGTTCTGATTGTGCGCCAGCACTTTGTTGACTTTGCCCGTCTTAATTATGTCTTTTTCGAAATGGAAATCGGCCAGCATGGGCGTTTTGCTGTGCCCTGAAATGGCGTTTGCCGTGAATTTGTTTAGGGACATAAATTGAGGGCCAAGGTCGAGGTAATGCAGGAATGCATCTTTCTCATATCCTACGTCCACAAATGCCGCGTTTAAGCCTGGCATGATCTTTTTGACCTTTCCGAGTAGAATGTCTCCTACTGAAAAGCCAGCATCTGCTCGCTCCCTATTGAGTTCTTTAAGGCGTTTATCCTGTAACAAGGCGATAACCACTTCTGAAGCGGTTACATTAATATAAAGTTCGTTGTTCATTGTAATAAAATTGAAATAATGTATAAATGGAAAAACTGGAAGGTTGTTGGAAAGCAAGGGGCAACAAAATGCTCCCTGCTTTTCAGGAATGTCCCGCTAAATCTAATTGGAGAGTATAAAGTGAGAGATGGAGGAAGAACGGGGGATAAACCCCACCCTTCCAACCTTCCATTATTCCGTGGCTGTTATTTACCGGCCTTTCTTTTTATGGCGGTTCTTACGCAGGCGCTTTTTGCGTTTGTGGGTGTTCATTTTTTTGCGCTTTCTTTTTTTTCCTGATGGCATAGTTTTTTGTTTTGCACTGATTACACAGATAATACAATCGGTGGGATCAGTTCTGTTGTTGTTTTAGTTTCTTAATGTATTCGTCAATATTTCTTGTTATTAATGTGTCTTTGACTCTTACTTTATAGTTTTCGTAGCTTTCGATCGCTTTCTGCTTTTCTCCCATGGTCAGGTAAGTATCTCCAAGGTAAACATACATGTCAATGTGTGTGGAGTCGATCCTGAGGATCCGCTGGAAGCGTTCTATCGCTTTATTAAACTGTTGCGAAGTTACGGAAAATAATCCTAACTGAAGGTTTGCCTCAATGTTATTAGAGTCCTTGGCAATGACCTCTCTTAATAAGGTAATGCCCTTCATGGGTTGATTTCCAAGGATTGACGAGCTTTCTACGATGCTAGTACCTAAATTTGTCTTTGCAGATAGGCTATTGGGATTAAAAACAAGAGCTTTTTGAAAGCCATTAATGGCTCCCTGATACAACACTCCCTTTCTATCGTTCTGGGCAAGTCTAGCACCTTTCAGAAAATCACCGGCAGAAGCCATCCATGCGGCTTCGGTGTTGTCTGCTTGCGCTTTCTTTAGTCCGTCTTCCAATCTGCCATAAAGAGTTTTCTGATCCGCAGTAAGGCCTTTCATAGCCCCAGCAAACTGGGTAGTGAAATCAGCATCTTCCTTCTCTCCCATTTTTTTATCGGATGCAAACTTGGGTGCAAAGTAGAGTGATACAGCTAAAACAGCCGCAAGTAAAATGACTACTTTTTGTTTGCTGGAAATCAAGGTGTTGGCGGATTTTGCTGCATACTAATTAACGAATCCATTACGAATGTAACTAATTGGAAAGGAAGTACAATTCGTAGCTGATTCGTTATTGGTAACCAGGTGACGGTTACTCAGTTACAGGTACACTCTTTTTTAATTTGTTCCCGAACGATTTGGCAGGCTTAAATGCCGGGATGTTATGGGCAGGGATCATAATAGTTGTATTGCGTGAGATGATGCGGCCGGGCTTCTTGGCGCGTTTCTTTATATATAGCGTACCGAACCCACGGAGGTAAACATTCTTGCCCTCACACATGACATTCTTTACAACGCTCATGAACGCTTCCACAATAGCCATAGTTTCCTTCTTCTCAACACCGGTCTTCTCGGAAATCTTGGCAACTATATCTGCTTTGGTCATAAAAATATATATTCGTTACGTTAGGACAAATATACGAATTATTCTGTAAAGTATTCTATTTTTGATACTTAGATTAACGCAGATTCCGCATTTCTTATGGATTTTTCGCAAACTGTCATACGCTGGTACAATAAAAATAAGCGCGACCTGCCCTGGCGCCATACCAAAGACCCTTACAAAATATGGCTTTCTGAGATCATTATGCAGCAAACCAGGGTTCGGCAGGGGCTGCCCTATTATAACACCTTCGCACAAAAATTTCCTACGGTTCATGCTCTTGCCAAAGCCAAAGAAGATGTGGTCATGAAGACCTGGCAGGGCCTCGGATATTATTCCCGGGCAAGAAATTTGCATCATACAGCCAAGTTTATTTCCAAAGACCTGAACGGAAAATTTCCGAACGAATTTGAAGAGATAAAAAAATTAAAAGGGATCGGGGAATACACAGCAAGTGCAATTGCCTCCTTTGCCTTTGACAAACCTCATGCCGTAGTGGATGGCAATGTATTCCGAGTGCTGTCCAGATATCTTGGAATAAAAATTCCGATCGATTCTACAGAGGGGAAAAAGGTGTTTACACAAAAAGCAAATCTGCTCCTCGATAAAAAAGATCCCGGCACTTTCAATCAGGCCATTATGGAATTTGGAGCCCTGCAATGCGTTCCTCAGAATCCGGATTGCGGAATATGTCCCCTGAAAAAAACCTGCAAGGCATTCGCAAAAGATCTGGTTGCAAAACTTCCGGTAAAATCTCAAAAGACAAAAGTAAGAACCCGATATTTTAATTACTTCGTTGTACGGAAAAATAACAAGACGCTTATCCGAAAAAGAACGGAGAACGATATCTGGAAAAATATGTATGACTTTCCTTTATTAGAGACAAAGAAAGAGATGAAAAAACTCAACGCAACAAGAGTGCTTTCCGTGTCAAAGTCCTTCAAACATGTGCTGAGCCACCAGATCATTTTTGCCAGGTTTTGGGAGGTTGAGGGGGGGAATCATAAAGGAACATATATACATGATAATCAATTAAATAGGTACGCTTTCCCTCGCCTGATAGAGCTCTATTTTGAGTCAAAAGTGAAGCAATAAATAGCTGCAATTTTCAGTCTCCAAAAATTTTGCAAATCCTTTTTATATTCTTACCTTTGTGAATCAATTTAATTTAATAACATAATTATCATGGGAGGAGTAAACAAAGTAATTCTGCTGGGACATTTAGGAAAAGACCCTGACATCCGCCATCTGGAAGGGGGCGTTACGGTGGCAAGTTTTTCCATTGCAACCTCTGAAAATTTCAGGGACAAAAATTCAGGAGAGAAAAGAGAACAAACCGAGTGGCACAACATCGTGATGTGGCGCAACCTGGCTGAGAGCGTTGAAAAATCCGAACTCAAAAAAGGCGACCGCGTTTATCTTGAAGGAAAAATAAGAACCCGTCAGTGGAACGATAAAGAAGGCAACAAACGCTCCAGTGTGGAGATTGTGGCCGATACATTTACCATCGTGACCCGCAAAAAAGACCGTACGGATGCTGAGGGAGTGACCGCTGATGCCCCCGCTACTGAAACCGCAGGCTCTGATCTGCCGTTTTAAATTTTATAGCTAGATTGCACCGATTTTCGAGAGATTACACTGATTATTTTTCGCATTTAATCTGTGTAATCTCTTTTATATTGGAATCGGTGTAATCGTATATTTTAAAATGAGTTTACTTTTAGCCTTACTCCTTACCGGCATCCTTCTTTCTCTTTCGGCGTTGATCTCTGCAGCGGAGGTGGCATTTTTTTCACTCTCTCCCAAAAGCAGGGAGGAGCTTAGAAAGTCTGCCTCTTCCCGCGATAAAATGGTGTTGCAGGTTTATGACAAGCCCAAACTTTTGCTCGCTACCATTCTCATTGGCAATAACCTCCTTAACATAGGAACGGTTCTTATCTCCGAGATCATTGCAGAACAAGAACTTGATTTTGTCTCTAATCCGGTAATTGCATTTTTGATCCAGGTAGTTGCTGTCACTTTCCTGATCCTTCTTTTTGCAGAGGTGATCCCCAAAGTATTTGCCAACCAGCATTCTCAAAGCGTGGCACGCATCATGGCATTTCCAATTTCGTTCCTGGAAAAACTTCTTTACCCGCTGAGCTATATCCTGATCTCTTCCACTTCATTCATCGACAAAAAAGTAAAAAAGAAAACCCAGCATATTTCGGTGGAAGATCTTTCACAGGCGCTTGACCTCACTATTTCGGAAGACACTCCCGAATCGGAACGGAAAATCCTGAAAGGGATCGTAAAATTCGGGCAGGTGAACGTGAAACAGATCATGATACCCAGAATGGATATTGCAGCATTTGAATACAGCTCTCCTTTCAGAAAGCTGCTGGAAAACATTCTTGCATCGGGCTACTCACGCGTGCCGATCTACAGAACTTCTATTGATAAGATCGCGGGTATCCTCTATGTAAAAGACCTGCTCCCCTACCTGGATAGCCCCGATGATTTCAAGTGGCAGTCGCTGATACGAGAACCATTTTTTGTCCCGGAGAATAAAAAAAATGACGACCTGCTCAAAGAATTCCAGCATCGGAAAATTCATATGGCAGCAGTAGTGGATGAATTTGGAGGAACATCGGGCATCGTTACACTGGAAGATGTGATCGAAGAAATTGTAGGGGAAATAAACGATGAGTTTGACGATGATGACCTCATCTATTCCAAACTGGACGAACATAATTATGTGTTTGAAGGGAAAATTTCTCTCAACGACCTTACTCGAAAGCTTGGCATTGAAAGCGACATTTTTGAGCTTGCGAGCGGAAGGGAAGCCGATACACTGGCAGGTTTTCTTATTGAGTTTACCGGAAACATTCCTAAGAAAGGACAAGAGGTACGGTTTTCCGCCGCAGGCGGATCCACCTCCGGTGGAAAAGATTATATCTTCACCGTTGAATCGGCAGATAACCGCAAGATCAAGCGGGTTAAAGTGACGGTTCCAGCAGAAGTGATATGAGTTCAAAGTTCAAAGTTCAAAGCCTGCCTGCCGGACAGGCAGGTTCAAAGTTCGGAAGTGTTGTTTATTGTCTATTGTTTATTGTCTACTGTCTACTTGTTGTTTCATGCGGAAATGATAATGATATTCCTATCCCAAAGCCAAACGCATATTTCCGGATAGATCTTCCTGAAAAAAAATATACCTTGTTCAGCGATGCTTGTCCGTTTGAGTTCGAATACCCTTCCAACTATGCTGTTGTGCTTCGTGATTCAGACATCAACGCTGAGCCGTGCTGGAAGAACATCGCTTATCCACAGTTTCGCGCGGAGCTGAACCTGAGCTACAAGCACATAGACCCCGCATCCAACGGGGCAGGCAATAACCTCAATAAATACCTGGATGATTCCTGGACCCTTGCCACACGCCACCAGGTAAAGGCCAGTGGAATGCCTGAAACTCCCATAAGACGAGATAGTGCTAAAGTGTATGGGCTTATGTTCGAGATAGAAGGAAATGCCGCCTCTTCACTGCAGTTCTATGTGACAGACAGCACACATCATTTCTTGAGGGGGGCTTTGTACTTTTTTGCCCATCCGAATTATGATTCCCTTGCCCCCGTTATAAGCTTTATCAAAAAAGACGTTGAAAGGATGATCACCACCCTGAAATGGAAATTGCCCCCTCCCGAACTACGTTCCCAACCTTCGGTTGTCCCTATCAGGGGAGAGAAAAGGAAAAAAGTCTGATTTTTAGTAGCTGTATTTCCCCATCCTTTGTATCCAATATTCTCTATATTTGCAACCCAATTTTGAAAAACTAAAAACACTAGCCAGTACGTCCTGAAAGTCCTTCCCTTTGGGAAGGATTTAGGATGGGCTTCATTCATACAACTATGCAAAATAAAGGTGCCATCCGAATATTTGCAGTTCTTCTCGGACTTGCCTGCCTGTTCTATCTTTCTTTTTCGTGGATAACACGCAAAGTAGAAAGTGAAGCACGCACAAAAGCGGAGATGATCGCAAGCAAACCCGAAATCGTTGAACTCGCTAAAAAGCGTGCCAATGGAAATGCTGAAATGGAAAAAACATTTCTGGATTCTGTTCGCGCAAAAGAAGAGTATATCTTCTTAGATTCGGTAAAAAAACTTCCTGTGGATTTCCCGCTTTACGGCTCCGTATTTACCTACGAAGATTGTAAAGAGCATGAAATAAACCTCGGACTTGACCTGAAAGGCGGTATGAACGTTACGCTGGAAGTTTCAGTAGCTGACATCATCCGCAATATGTCGTCAAAGCCCGATGACGCGAAACTAAATCTCGCCATAGCAAAAGCACGCGTGCGCGAACACAAAGAGAAAAAACATTTGGCAGAACTTTTCGCTGAAGAGTTGCGCGCCTTGGATCCCGGAGTTTCTCTTGCAAGCTATTTCCGCACGATCGAAATGAAAGGAAAGATCGACTTCAACACTCCTGATGACGCTGTTATCAAGCTTATCAAAGACCGAGTGGACGAAGCCATTGCTACTTCTGAGAAAACTCTCCGCGCACGTATTGACAAATTCGGTGTAACACAACCCAACATTCAGAAACTGGCGGACGGAGGCAGAATTCTGATCGAACTTCCAGGCGTAAAAGATCCGGAACGCGTTCGTAAACTTTTACAAGGAACTGCTAATCTCGAGTTCTGGGAAACTTACGACAACGAAGAAGTGATAGGCAAACTTCAGGCAGCCGATAAAAGGCTTTCTGAAATACTAGGCTTTGCCGTTGTAAAAGATACTGCACCTGCTGCTGATTCTACAAAGAAAGATACCGCTGCGATAGCTCACAAAGAACCGGTAAAAGCCGACACTGCTAAAAAAGATACTTCTTCTGCCCTTGCAAAATTAGGTCTTGACAAAAAAGATACGGCCCAAAAAGCAGAAACTCAAAAAGCAAAAGAAGATACCTCCACCCAGGCAAAATGGAAACGCGAACACCCTCTGTTTGCGGTATTATTCCCCTCCATTGATCAACAAAAAGGCAGGGCTCTTCCAGGTCCTGTAATTGGCCGGGCACTTATCAAAGACACGGCGAAAGTGATGGCGTATCTGAACAATGAAAAGATCAAACGGGTTTTGCCGGATAACTTGAAATTGGCATGGACGTACAAACCTGTAAAAGGTTCGGATGCAGTTACGCAACTTGTTGCGCTTAAAGTTACACGCCGAGATAAAAAAGCTGCACTCTATGGCGATATTATGACCGATGCGCGCAAAGAATACGATCAGCGTCAGGCCGGTCGTCCGCATATTTCTATGACCATGACCGATGAAGCCAGCCAAACCTGGTCTACTCTTACAAAAGATAATATCGGAAAAAGTGTTGCGATCGTCCTCGATGAATACGTTTATTCATATCCAACAGTGCAAGGACAAATTTCCGGAGGCCAGTCACAAATTACCGGCGACTTTACTGCACGCGAAGTGGATGACATGGTCAATATCCTGAAAGCGGGAAAAATGCCTGCACCTGCACGTATCGTGGAAGAAACACTGGTGGGGCCAACACTCGGTGCCGAGTCGATCAATAACGGCTTCAAATCTTTTGTGATCGCATTGATCATTGTATTTGTGTTCATGATGTTCTATTACAGCAAAGCAGGAATTGTTGCTGACATAGTTCTCCTTCTCAACACGTTCTTCATCATCGGGGTTCTTGCATCGCTCGGAGCGGTGCTTACACTTCCCGGTATCGCAGGATTGGTTCTGGTAGTAGGAATTTCGGTAGATGCGAATGTACTTATCTATGAACGTATACGTGAGGAATTACGCGGAGGAAAAGGATTGCAGCTGGCAGTTTCAGATGGTTACAAGCACGCGATGTCATCCATCCTGGACTCAAACATCACTACACTTTTACTGGGTATCATTCTGTATGCTTACGGATCCGGACCGGTACAAGGGTTTGCCACCACACTTATCATCGGTATCTTATGCTCGCTCTTCAGCGCCATATTCATTTCACGCCTGGTGTTTGAAACACTGCTCGGCCGTAAAATGGATGTGAGCTTTTCTATTTCGGCAACAAAAGACCTGTTCCGTAATATCAATATCGACTTCGTAAAAGGAAGAAAATATTATTACATGTTCTCCAGCGCAATCATTTTAGTTGGGGTATTGTTCTTTTTCAAGCATGGAGGCTTCACCATGGGCGTTGACTTTAAAGGAGGCAGAAGCTACTATGTGCGTTTTGAACAACCTATTCAGTCCGAAAAAGTAGGTGATGCACTCAGAGTAGGATTTGTTACACGTCCTGAGGTAAAAACTTTCGGCACTGAAAATAATCAGGTGAGAATTACTTCTTCTTTCATGATCGATGATACCAGTGCAACTGCTGACCAAACCGTGGAAGCAAAATTAAAAGAAGGACTTGCAGGGCTCAACAATAAATATACGATCCTGCAATCGCAAAAAGTGGGTGGAACTATTTCGCGTGACTTACGCAACAATGCGGTGTGGACAATCCTGTTCTCCTGTGCCCTCATGTTCCTGTATATCCTTATCCGTTTCAAAGGATGGCAGTACGGATTGGGAGCCACGGTGGCGCTGTTCCATGACGTGCTGGTGGTACTTTCCTGCTATGCCATATTTGACGGTATCGTACCATTCACTTTGGAGATCAATCAGGATTTCATCGCGGCTATACTTACTGTAATGGGTTACTCCATGACGGATACGGTGGTGGTGTTTGACAGGATACGTGAATACCTAACTGAAAAAGGAAAAGCATCGCTTGTTCCCGGAGAAGAGAAAAACCGCATCATCAACTACGCGCTGAACAGCACACTGAGCCGAACCATGATCACATCGCTCATTACATTCTTCGTGCTGGTTGCGATCTTCCTCTTTGGAGGTGAAGTGATACGTTCATTCTCGTTCGCACTGTTGATCGGTATCATCATCGGAACTTATTCTTCTATTTGCATTGCAACTCCAATCGTAATTGATTTTGACCGTGCCGGTGCAAGAAAAGACGAAACCCGTAAGTCTACAGGACAGAAGCAAGAAGTGCTTGCCTGATAAATAATTTCTACCAAATAAAAAAGCGGGAAAGATCTTCCCGCTTTTTTATTTATATCAGTAGTGGAGTTTTTCTGATGAGATTTTTATTCGGTAAGCGGAGCTTACCCGTTACTCTCCCACGAAGCGCCCGAAACGGCAGCTTCGCGG
>JAHEYK010000100.1 GCA_023251625.1 Bacteroidota bacterium | reverse complement strand
GGTATCGGTGGTCCAAGTTTCAAAGTCAGGATTAGGGATGGGGTTTTGAGCCCGGGCTCTTGTTGTGAAGAAGACAGCAAGTACAAGAGTGGTCAGGATCAGGGTAAATTTTTTCATGGTAATAGTTTTAATAAAGATAATTCTAAACCAAGGCAGAGCCGGATACTCTTGCCCGGGGTTATCCACACGCAGGATTTGATAAAGCACATTTTAAATTAATTTATTGAAAATCAATTAGTTAAACAAAATACTAATACATAAGAGTATTATGCATATAATAATTACATATCTTTGCGTTATAGATAAACAGAACAAACAAAAATGTATTCATCAGAACTCATCAAAGGAACTTTAAAGACGATCGTCTTAAAGCTGTTATCCGACAATCAAAAGATGTACGGGTACGAGATCACTCAAAAGGTCAAAGATCTGACGGGCGACAAAATTCAACTCACCGAAGGCGCTTTGTATCCCGCCCTCCATTCATTGGAGGCCGAAGGAATTCTCAGCACTGAAGTGGTGAACATAGGTAAGCGTGTACGAAAGTATTACACGCTTACTAAAAAAGGCAAAAGCGCTTCCGAAGAAAAAGTGAGCGAGTTCGCCGACTTCATGAACACCATGAAATTTTTACTTGACATTAAACCACAAGTAGGATAATGTACTCTTTAAGTGATGAACAGATAGATTTTATCCTCCGCGACATTAAAAGCAGGGGAGTAGAGATGGAAGATCTGCAGGTCAGCCTTCTCGATCATATCTGCTGCATCATGGAGAGTGAACTTGAACCGGATGGCGACTTTGAATCTTTTTACCGGAAAACAATTCCCAGATTTTTCAAAAAGGAATTGCGGGAGATAGAAGAAGAGACCATCTTATTATTAACCTTTAAAAACTATTATGCCATGAGAAAAACAATGATCATAACGGGTATAACCTCGACGGTGGGTTTTACCATCGGGTCTTTTTTTAAAATAATGCATTGGCCGGGTGCAAATGTGATGCTACTTTTAGGCATTGTTGTTGCAAGTTTGGTCTTTTTGCCTCTTTTATTCATTCTGAAAACAAGGGAAGCAAATTCAAGTAGGGATAAAATTGTTTTAGGTGTGGGCACATTTTTTGGAATATTGATCAGTCTGTCAACACTTTTCAAAATTCTGCATTGGCCTTATGCCAATATCATGTGGCTTACATCCCTTGGAATTCTTTTCTTCGCTTTCTTGCCCGTTTATTTTTTTTCCGGGATAAGAAATCCTGAGACAAAAATGAATACTGTTACATCCTCTATGCTGGTGCTATTAGCAGGTGGGTTGTTATTTACAATTACCAGCCTCAGGCCCTCCAAGGTGGTTGTGATGAACAGTATGCATGCCTATATTCAGAGTGAGGAATTATTGAGCAGGATGCAAGGCCAGGTGAGCGACTCCATTGCCGGAACAACTTTGTATTCTCGGATCAATAATGATTGTCAAAAAATCAAAGGACTCATTTTGCAATATGAGATTGGCATGAGATCAATGCCTCTCAAATATGAGAATCCTGATGAGGGTGTATTTTTTACTGAAGGAAGCCTGGGAGGAGATTTTTATGATAATGGGGAAGGGGCAAAGTTGATCTCAGATCTGCAAGATGCTGTTGGGAAATACAACACCGCCAGGCCAAATGAGCAAATTCCTGTTTCACATTCAGTTTTAGATATTGATATGAGTAAAATGGGACAATACACCAATTTATCTGTATTAAATGGCTTAGTGCGTATACAAATGTTTCTTGCTTCTGCCGAAAAGTAATTGGAAGTGGAAGATTAATTCCCGATCTTGTGAAGAACAAGATCGGGAATTTTTAATAACCTAAATTCGGTCCCAGCCAACGCTCCATTTCCTGCAGAGAAACTCCTTTCCGTTTGGCGTAATCTTCTACTTGGTCCTGTTTTATTTTTCCTACTCCGAAGTAATGTGATTCAGGGTGAGCAAAATACAAGCCACTCACCGCTGCGGTTGGATACATCGCCATGCTGTCGGTAAGGGTGATGCCGGTATTTTTTTCTACTTCAAGCAGTTCAAAAAGTGTTTTCTTCTCTGTGTGATCCGGCTGTGCAGGATATCCCGGTGCGGGGCGGATGCCTTTGTATTTTTCTGCAACGATGTCCTCATGAGAAAGATTTTCATCCTTTGCATAACCCCACAACTCTTTACGCACTTTTGCGTGCATTAATTCAGCAAACGCCTCAGCCAAACGATCCGCCAGTGCTTTGAGCATGATGGAAGAATAATCATCGTGATCTTTTTCAAATTCTTTGAGCTTCTTTTCAATTCCGGCTCCTGCTGTAACAGCAAAGCCACCTATGTAATCATTCCCTTCAGAAATAAAATCTGCTAAAGCAACATTGTATTGACCGGCTGGTTTTTTGGTTTGCTGACGAATGGTGTGAAATACGGGCTGTTTGCCATCTGCCATCTGCCATTTTCCATCTGCCATCAGAACAATATCATCTCCCTTACGACAAACCGGATAGAACCCAACAACCGCATTAGCCTGCAGCCATTGTCCTTCGATGGCTTTCTTCAGCATGGTCTGCGCATCATTGAAAAGCTTTTTTGCTTCTGTACCACGTTCTTTGTCTTCCAAAATTTTTGGATAAGTACCTTTCATTTCCCAGCTATGGAAAAAGGGGGTCCAGTCGATGAACTTGGCTATCTCTTCCAAAGGATATTTCTTAAATGCTTTATTTCCGATGAAAGAAGGTTTGTGAATCTCGGTTTTCTTCCAGTCGATCTCAAATTTATTGGCACGAGCTTCTGCAATTGAAATAAATTTATTCTGAGCCTGAGCATTTTTGTTTTGTTCACGCACACGTTCGTATTCGATGTCGATACCTTTCATGAACTCTCCGCGCAGTTCTTTTGAAATTAAGCTGCTGGCAACAGGAACACTCTTGGAGGCATCGTTAACATGAACTACGGCATGTTTGTAATGAGGAGCTACCTTCACCGCGGTATGAATTTTTGAAGTAGTAGCGCCACCAATAAGCAATGGGATATTAAACCCAAGCCGCTCCATTTCTTTTGCCACATGCACCATTTCATCGAGAGACGGAGTAATGAGTCCGCTCAAACCTATAATATCTACATTGTGATGTCTTGCCTGTTCTAAAATGCGGTCAGCCGAAACCATCACACCCAAGTCAATGATCTCGTAATTGTTGCAAGCCAATACCACTCCGACAATATTTTTCCCGATATCATGTACATCACCTTTCACAGTGGCCATTAATATTTTACCGGCATTCTTCTGAACGGAACCGCTTTTCTTTTTTTCTTCTTCCATGAACGGCAAGAGATACGCAACTGCTTTTTTCATTACACGCGCGCTCTTCACTACTTGTGGCAAAAACATTTTTCCGTTTCCAAACAGATCACCCACCACGTTCATGCCGGCCATGAGCGGGCCTTCGATCACATCCAGCGTACGTGTAGATCTTTTTCTTGCTTCTTCTACGTCAGCATCTATGTATTCAACAATTCCTTTTACCAAAGCATGGCTCAGGCGTTCATCAACAGTCCCTTTTCTCCATTCCTCGTCCTTTGCATCTTTTTGTGTGCTGATGCCTTTCAGGGATTCCGCAAAAGTGATGAGTCGTTCTGTGGCATCGTCATTTCTGTTAAAAAGAACGTCTTCCACCAGTTTTAAAAGATCTTTTGGTACTTCATCGTACACCTGCAATTGCCCAGGGTTCACAATACCCATGTCCATTCCGTTCTTTACAGCGTGGTACAGGAATGCAGCGTGTATGGCTTCACGCACGGTGTCATTTCCGCGGAAAGAAAAGGAAACGTTGCTCACGCCACCGCTCACTTTTGCCAGTGGAAGATTTTCTTTGATCCATTTGGTGGAATTGAAAAAATCCAGCGCGTTCAGTCTGTGTTCTTCCATGCCGGTAGCGACAGGAAAAATATTCGGATCAAAAATTATGTCCTGCGGAGGAAAATGAACTTTATCAACAAGAATATCGTAGGCACGCTTGCAAATTTCTTTTCTGCGTTCAAACGTATCGGCCTGCCCTTTTTCATCAAATGCCATCACGATCACAGCAGCACCGTATTGCTTTACTTTTTTTGCCTGTTCTATGAAAGCAGCTTCTCCTTCCTTCATAGAAATAGAATTCACGATGGCTTTTCCCTGTACGCATTTTAATCCTGCTTCAATCGCAAAGAATTTGGAGGAGTCGATCATGATCGGCACTTTCGAAATATCCGGTTCAGCTGCAATGAGATTGAGGAATTTTGTCATTGCACCTACGGGATCCAGCATTCCCTCGTCCATATTTATATCGATCGCTTGTGCGCCATTCTCTACTTGATCGCGCGCAATCGAAAGAGCTTCTTCGTAATTTCCTTCTTTGATCAGCCTCAAAAATTTCTTAGAGCCGGTAACATTGGTGCGCTCTCCGATATTCATGAAATTGGATTCGGGGAGAAGCGTAACAGGTTCCAGTCCACTGAGGCGCAGATAAGGTTTGATCGCTGGGATCTTTCTTGGTTTTGCTTTTGCCGCATGAGCTGCAATGTGCGCAATATGATCCGGGGTGGTGCCGCAGCATCCTCCCACGATATTTACAAACCCGCTATCCAGGAAATCATGAATGTGTTCGCCGGTATCCTCCGGTGTCTCATCGTATTCTCCAAATTGATTAGGTAATCCTGCATTCGGGTAAGAACTTATAAAGAACGGAGCTTTTTCAGAAAGCTCTTCAAGGTAAGGCCTCATTTCTTTAGCTCCGAGAGCGCAGTTCAATCCGATGCTGAGTAAATCCACATGACTCATGGAGTTCAAAAATGCTTCCACAGTTTGTCCGCTCAGTGTTCTTCCGCTGGCATCGGTGATGGTGCCGGAGATCATGACAGGAAGTTTTTTTCCTTTTTCCTCAAATACTTGCTGCACGGCAAACAGCGCTGCTTTCGCATTCAGCGTATCAAAGATGGTCTCTATCAAAATAAGGTCAACACCGCCATCCATCAAACCTTTTGTTTGAACGGCATAAGCAGTTACCATTTCATCCCAGGTGCATGCGCGATAACCGGGGTCATTCACATTAGGAGAAAGTGAAAGAGTTTTGTTGGTCGGGCCTAATGCCCCAGCTACAAATCTAGGTTTGTTCGGATCTTTTGTCGTGAACTCATCTGCTGCTTTACGTGCCACTTTTGCAGAGGCCAGGTTCATTTCATAAGGAAGCTCTTCCATATGATAATCCGCCATCGCAATAGATGTAGCGCTGAATGTATTGGTCTCAATGATATCAGCGCCTGCTTTCAAATATTCTTTATGGATCGCTTCAATGACATCTGGTTTGGTGATGGATAAAATATCATTGTTGCCTTTCAGGTCGCTCTTCCAATCTTTAAAGCGTTCGCCCCGGAAGTCTTTCTCTTCCAGCTTGTACCGCTGGATCATAGTGCCCATAGCCCCGTCAATAACGAGGACGCGTTGTTCTAATATTTTTTTTATGTCTGCCATTTTGACCTCAACCTGTCCCGATAAATCGGGACATCCCTCTCCTAAAAGCAGGAGAGGGCATTGTAAAAAAAAATCCCTTCCGTGTTTGTCGGAAGGGATATATATAATTGCTTTTTAAAATCAATTACCTCCGACTTATCTTTTAACGATTTGGCACCTTCTTAAAGTTTAAAGTTCAAAGTTTAAGGTTCAAGGTTGAGTACAACTTTAAACTTTAAACCTGTAACCTGAAACTCTTCAGGGTTGTCAAGGTTTCTCAGGGCGTCTCCCTCCACCTTTCGCGATAAGTAATTTGTAAGAACTGCTACAAAGATACGTAAGATAGGGGAAATAGCAAAAACCTACTTTTTGGTGCGCAGGGAGCGCATAAAGTCAACGATCTGCTTGCGGAAAAAGAAGGTAAGCAGGCAATAAGGTAAAGCGAGCAAATAAAGTATCCCCAAATTTAGAGATTTGCCCACTGCTTTTGTATTTGCTCCGTCTGTAGCGATCTTCCGGCACATAGAGCATTGTGCGATCGAGTCATCTGCAAGAAAAAGCACCAACGCAATGAGGAATATGAAAGAAAGAATGTAGATGCCTTTTGATTTCATGAAATAAATATACAAAAAAAATCAGGATGTATAATATGGCGAGATCAGGATATATACGATCACTCCTGTAACAGTTACATAAAGCCAGATGGGGAAGCTCCAACGCACGATCTTTTTATGTTTTTCTACCTGCATATTCAACCCGCGGTAAAAAGACATGAGGATGAAAGGCAGGATAAGAGACGCACAAAGAATATGAGTAAGGAGAATGATAAGATAGATAGTCCGGATGACCCCAGCAGCAGCCAATTCGCCGGCATCAACGATCCCATCATGGTTTACATCCCCATATTTCACTTCTTCTGAAAAGTAATGATAGAGGATATATGAAACAAGAAACAGGGATGAAAGAAAAAATGCGGTGATATTTATTTTTTTATGAGCAGCAATATTTTTCTGTTTGATAAAATAAAAGGAAGAAATAAGAAGAATAGAACAGGTGCCGTTGATACAGGCATTTAAGAGAGGCAAAAACCTGGTAAATGAAGGAACAAAATCAGGCTTGGGAATAATGTTGAGTACAACAACAACCGCAAAAACAATGACAGATATGACAATGCTCAGGACAAAGAATTTTTTATCATTCATTCCGGTTTATAGTCTTTAGTTGTTGGTCTTGGTTGTTGGTCTTGGTTGTTGGTTTACTGATTTTAGTTTATAGAAGTCAGATCGCAGCCATAACTATTAACTGATGCAACCAAAACTAAAAACCAACTAACCAATAACTACTGACGTTTTTGGTAGATATCCGGCTTAGAGGTCTTGGATTGGTATTCTGCAGTCAGTATTTTAATGTCGTTCACGAGCTTGTTAACCTGAGCAGAATCTGTTCCATCATAATACCCGCGTACCCTTTTGTCTTTGTCTATCAGCACCATCATTTCGCTGTGCAAGAATCCACCGGGGGCGCGTGCATCTTCCCCTACAGCCAGTTTGTACCCATCAATGGCAATATCATAAATATCTTTTTTATTGCCTGTGACGAGCATCCATTTTTTAGGATCTGCATGCATCAGCTTTGCATATTCTGCAAGAACGGGTACGCTGTCATGTGCGGGGTTCACGCTGTGAGAAAGGATCAGAAAGTCTTCGGTTTTATTTGTGGCCTCATTCAGGCGGCTCATCTGGCTCATCATCT
Organism: Bacteroidota bacterium; assembly: GCA_023251625.1. Classification (GTDB taxonomy): domain Bacteria; phylum Bacteroidota; class Bacteroidia; order Palsa-948; family Palsa-948; genus Palsa-948. Next base: position 2,774 of record JAHEYK010000100.1, on the reverse strand, counting down.
TTGGGCAGATGCTGGGGCAGGTGGTGAAGAAGAAGTTTGCAACAAAGTTCTTGCCTTCAAATAACTTTTCGGTAACCGTATCTCCATCCTGATCTATAAACTTAAAGGAAGGGATGGTGTGGTAAATGGTATCAATTCTTTCTTTTCCATCTACCACAATAGTTTTTGTGTCTTCGGGGTAAAATATGGGCAAATGCATGAACCCATGCCTTCCGGTAGAAAAGAACAGATAAACCAATGCGGGAAGCAGAAGGATGACAAGAAGAAGAAGAGACTTTTTCATTTACAAGTCATCCGGAATACCTTATTCGTGATGCTCAGCATGCTCGGAATGAGCCACTTTGGTAACAGGGTTGAGCAGGTCACGGAAACCGAGTGAGTAAGCGCCTTCTGTAACAGTAACCATATAAATAAGATAAACGATAAAAAGCGCATAGGGGCCTAGGATCATCCATCTCATCCATTTATTCTCATCACCCAGATGCATGAAAGCCATTACAATGTATCCGGCTTTAACCACGGTGAAGAATATGAACACGATTATGAGCCAGGTTTGAGACAGGTGCATGGATTCTTTGATATCATGCCAAAACCAGCCTACTGTCAGTTCGATAAGAGTGATGACCAGCAGAAGCCAAAACACATTCATGAGGCGTTTTCTTACCCCTACACCGGCTTCGTTGTCGTGCTGTGCGATTACTTCGTAATTCGGAAAGCCATCGTTGAATTCCATACTATTAAGTTTTTAATTAATGTCTAAGGTTAAAGCAGATAAAAGAATGTGAATACGAATACCCAAACAAGATCGACAAAGTGCCAGTACAGTCCTACCTTTTCGATCCATTCATAGTGGCCTCTTTTTTGAAAAACACCCCGATAAGCCATAATGAACGTAATGATATTGATCACCACTCCGCTGAAAACGTGAAACCCGTGAAATCCGGTTACGCAAAAGAAGAAATCGGCATAATGTGGAGTAACCGAATACTCGTTGTAGTGAAGGTTAGCTCCATAAAACACTTTTTCGATCCACTGTCCATCAATGAATTGCCATCTCATGGCACCGTCATGAGAACCATTAATAAAGATCGCCCACTCCCAAACCTGTGAGCCTACGAAGATGGCACCCCCAATGATGGTAAGTCCCATCCAAAGCAATACAGCATTGTTATCTTTTCTGTGCCCTGCTTCAACGGCAAGAACCATGGTTACAGAACTGAGGATAAGGTCGAATGTCATCCATCCAACGTACACCAACGGTAAATGCGCGTGCGTGAACGGGAAGTGAGTGAAAACATCTGTTGATACCGGCCATACATCGTGAAATTTATGGCGGAAAAATCCTAATGCGACAAGCAGGCCTGAGAAAGTGAGCGCATCGGAAATAAGGAAGAACCACATGAACAGTTTTCCGTGACTTGTTGCCAGGGGGGAGGTTCCTCCTTCCCATCCTTGCGGTTTAGCGATTGCGTGTGATGACATAAAAATTTAAAGTTTAATTCCCAGTGCTGTCGGGATCAAGTTTAAAGTTAATGAGTAAAATATAAAAACAAGAACAAATACACCCAAAGCAAATCAAGAAAGTGCCAGTAAATTGAACATAATTGCAAACCTAATAAATTTTTTGAATGATATAATTGTTTATAGGATTTAATACAAACAAATATCAACATGAAAATGCCTCCTATAAGGTGGAGTAAATGGGCAAAGGAAATGATGTAAAGGAACTGACCCGCAGGGTTGCTTTGTTTGCCTGCAATAAAAATGCCCTGGGCCACCAATGCACCCCAGGCCTTGAACTGGCAAACAATGAACGTAAGTCCCAGAATAAGTGTAAGAGTCATTCCGATCATCACTCCTGTGTAATTGTCCTTTTTGGCTGATTGCATTGCCCACAGTAATGTTAAACTGCTGATCACGATAGCTGCAGTACTTACAAAAAAGGCCTTAGGCAGACTGAAGATCATCCACCCTGCATCACCGCTGCGAACGAGGTAGGCGCTTGTGAGCCCGCCAAATATCATACACATGGAAATGATGGCGAGATAAAGCATCGGCTTGGCCGATTTTTGCTTGATGTCCTGCTGTTCTTCTGCTGAAATATTCATCATAATGTTACCCGAATAAAATGGCTAATTGTACGAAAGGCAAATAAGCGAATGAACCAAACATAACCTGTCTTGCAGATTTTATGGAGCAATCGCGGTATAATTTTATCGCTTGATAAAAGAAAAGTAATCCGCAGATCAAGATGGTGAGCGTAGCAAAAAATGCCTTTGTGATTCCGAAATAAACCGGCACCATGCTCATGAGTAAAAGAAAAATGGTGTACATCACGATCTGAAAAGCACTTGCTTTATTTCTTTCTCCGGAAGGAAGCAACCGGAATCCTGCTTTTTTATAATCATCATCCATCACCCAGGCGATGGCCCAGAAGTGCGGGAACTGCCATACAAACTGGATGGCAAAAAGTACGAGACCTTCATACGGAACATGCCCGAAACCACCGGTAGCTGCTACTGCACCCAGCAGGGGAGGGAAAGCTCCCGGAAAAGCTCCAACGAGAACAGCAAAAGAGGTAGTTTTTTTGAGTGGAGTATACATGCCAACATACAGAAGTATTGAAAGTGCACTGAGCAGTGAACTGAGCGGATTCAGAAAGAACCAAAGTATAACAAGACCGATTATACCGATGACTGAAGCAAGAACAGTTGCTTCTGAAACGCTCATTCTTTCCTGAGGCAACGGGCGCATCATGGTGCGATCCATGATCT
>JAHEYK010000099.1:5826-10190 GCA_023251625.1 Bacteroidota bacterium | reverse complement strand
CTTCCCAACCCTCCGTTCACAAAACGAAAATTTACAAAACCGCTGTCTTCAAATTCAGTGAGGTTTGCGTGATTAAAATCTGCAAACTTGGCTTGTATCTCGGTGATATCGCCAAACATCCAATAGATCAAATCGATCCAGTGAGAAAATTGAGTAAAGAGGGTTCCTCCATCCAGATCCTGTTTTCCTTTCCATGAATCATTTTTATAGTAGCGGTCATCACGGTTCCAGTAACAGTTCAATTGCACCATATAAATGCTCCCGATCGTTTTTTCTTCAACGATCTTTTTAAGCCAACTGCTTGGCGGAGAATACCGGTTCTGCATCACGCAAAAAACCTGTTTGTGTGTTTGCAATGCTTTAGAAATAATCTGTTCGCAATCCTGCCGGTGTAACGCCATGGGCTTTTCAACCACCACGTGCTTGTTTGCATCCAGGGATTTGAGGCAATGTTCTGCATGAAGGCCGTTAGGCGAGCAGATATTTACAACTTCCACCTCGGGGTGGGATCGGATCAATTCATCGGCAGAGGAATAAATTTTTTCTTTCAGATCAGCCAGGCCTAGTTTGTCTTTCGGAACAATATCACACACCGCCACCAGTTCCGTTTCTGGATTTCTGCGGATCATTTCAGCATGACGCTTGCCGATGTGTCCCTGGCCTATGACTGCGAATTTTATTTTGCTCATAATATAATTCGTCATTGCGAGGGTGCGTTTCGCAACCGAAGCAATCTTTTCTATTAGATTGCTTCGGTCGTTCCTCCCTCGCAATGACGCTATTTTACTTTAACAACTTTTCCCTTCATTAATTTATATTTTTCTTTACTCTCAGGACAAACCGCAACTCCCTTTTTAAAATTCAATCGGTGCCCGTACTCGCTCATCCATCCGATCTGCTTGGCTGGATTTCCCACCCATAGGGAAAAGGCCGGAACATTTTTCGTCACAACCGCGCCAGCCCCTATAAATGCATACTCTCCGATATCATGCCCGCATACAATGGTTGCATTGGCACCAATACTTGCGCCTTTTCCGACATTTGTTTTCGCATATTGGTGTTTTCTGACGATGGCACTTCTTGGGTTTATCACATTCGTAAACACCATGGAAGGGCCGAGGAAAACATCATCGCCGCAAGTAACACCCGAATAGATGGAAATATTGTTCTGCGCTTTAACATTGTTACCAAGAACTACTTCGGGCGATATCACGCAGTTCTGTCCGATGTTGCAATTCTCTCCCAATACACAATCAGGCATGATGTGAGAAAAGTGCCAGATCTTAGTGCCTTTACCGATCTTACAGCCTTCATCAATCACAGCAGTAGGATGCGCGAAATATTCTTTTTCAGCCAAGATTTTACCTGTTAATTTTAGGTAGGCAAAGATAAGAAATCCGTGAACTTATTTCTTATATCCGTCAAAACTCTTGTGCTCCACTTTGGTGAGCTCGTCTTTGTTGAGAGATTTGAAATAAGCGTAGGTGATCTTTAAACCTTCCGCACGTGAAACTTTAGGTTCCCAGCCAAGTATTTTTCTGGCTTTCGTGATGTCAGGCTGACGTTGTTTGGGATCATCCTGAGGAAGTGGAAGTGAAATCAATTTCTGTTTGGTCCCGGTAAGCTTGATTATTTCTTCACCAAATTCTTTGATGGTTATCTCAGATGGATTGCCAATGTTCATGGGCTGAACGTAATCACTTTTCAGCAAGCGATAAATTCCTTCAACCAGATCATCCACATAACAGAACGAACGTGTTTGCGAACCATCGCCAAACATGGTAAGATCTTCGCCCCGCAATGCCTGCCCGATGAACGCAGGAAGAACACGTCCATCATTCAGCCTCATTCTTGGCCCGTATGTGTTAAAAATGCGAATGATACGTGTTTCCAATCCATGATAGGTATGATATGCCATCGTCATCGCTTCCATAAAGCGTTTTGCTTCATCGTAAACTCCGCGTGGCCCAACCGGATTTACATTGCCCCAATATTCTTCGGTCTGCGGATGAACAAGCGGATCTCCATACACTTCAGAGGTTGAAGCAACAAGTATGCGCGCCTTTTTTGCTTTCGCCAGTCCGAGAAGATTATGCGTACCAAGCGAACTGACTTTCAGGGTCTGGATGGGAATTTTCAAATAATCAATAGGAGAAGCAGGCGATGCAAAATGTAAAATATATTTCAGCTCACCCTCCAGGGATATATGTTTGGCAACATCGTGATTGACAAACTGAAAATCCGGGTTCCCATTGAGGTGAGCAATGTTCTTCATGTCACCGGTGATGAGATTATCCATCCCGATCACAAAATAACCTTCTTTCAAAAAACGATCGGAAAGATGCGAACCTAAAAAACCTGCCGCACCTGTGATCAGAACCCGTTCTTTTTTCACAACTCTATTTTTTCTTTAGCTTGATATTTTTTGTCACCTCAGGGCTGAACTTAAGAACTTCTTCATTTATACTGATCTCCTCAGTATACGTTTCATATCCATCGGCTGTAACCTTAACGGTCCATTTACCGGGTTGGAGAGCCATTATAAAATAACAGTTATTAGGGTCCGGAATATAAACACCCTTAAGCTCATTTGTTTTATCCAGAATTTCAATTTTCGCTGATCTCACTTTATTAATTGTATCTGTGCTTAAAACATACCCCTTGTAGATGGACTCTTTCGGCTGAATATCTTTCAAAATAACCCTGTAAATATCCAAGTCCCCTTGTCCCCCTTCACGCAACGTAGACAGGTATGCAATTCTACCACCGGTAGTAAAACTTATATTGACATCGTCTCCGGCTGTGTTAATAGGGTATCCAAGATTTTTAGGAGAGGACCAGCTTTGTGACGCATCATCCCACACTGATTTGAAGAGATCAAATCCACCCATGCTGGAATGCCCTTGAGAAGCAAAATAAAGGGTCTTTCCATCTTCAGAAAACTGAGGGAACTCCTCTTTAAACTTTGTATTGATGTTAGGCCCCAGGTTTTTGGGATCACTCCAATTTCCATTGGGTAATTTTCTTGAAATGTAAATATCGGTCTCTCCGTAATTGGGATTATCAGCCGTTCCCGGACGGCTGCTTGCAATAAGAATGGATTCGCTTTCGGTGGAAGGATCTTTATAAATTGAAGCAGATGTTTCAAGTCCTGAATTAAGTGCTTCAGGAAGCGGCTCAGGTTTTAGCCATTGAGCTTTATTGTTTAGTCTTCTGGCAATCCATATATCTCCGAAAAGTTCTACGTTACCGACATTATGATCTATATAAAAAAGCATGGCCATACCATCATCTGATACATCCACTACCTGTTCATCGAGCGTTGTGTTCACTATATTCCCTATGGATTGTGCTTTGGTAGCCTTGGGGTCTTTGATCGCAATGGAGAAAATATCCGACGAATATAATCCATCAAACTCAGGCATAAGTGCCGTAGGGCTTTTTCGGCGGGAGGTGAAATACAGGATGGATTCATCGGGTGCAATGATCGGATAATAATCAGGGAACTCGTTGTTAACATTCTTCCCTAAATTCTCAAAGGTTACATCCAGCGGATGTTTCACAAGCTCTTTGCCATTGAGTGTTTGTTCAATATATCTGTTCACAACGTCGAGCGCTTTTCTATCCTTACCCACTTTCTCTTTGTATGTATTGTAGGCTTTAAGTGCATCATCAAAACGATTGGAGAAATGATAGGCTCTTCCCAGATCAAGCCAAGTATCATCCGGAAATTTCTCCTGCTTGATCAGAAATTCCAAATGAGGTATTGCCTTTGCTTTGATCGAATTTGACAGCATATAGCACTGGGCGATCTTTTGGTTATACTCCACATTATTCGGCTCTTTCTTCAGTAAAAGCTGGTATACTTTTATCGCCGACAAATAATTGTGATTATTGTAAAACAACTTAGCCGCATCGGGGTCTGCCTTAAAGACGGTAGGCTGCTGGGCAACACAGTAGGCAATGGGCAGTAAACAACAAGCAAGAACCATCAGGAACAAATGACTCTTCGATTTTCTATTTGATGCTTTTCTCTTCATTGCGATTTGCATACTGACAAAAGTATAAAGTAATACATTTGTCTCATCAACAAAATATCCCCATCCCAAAGAAATGGATAACAGCTTTCTTAAACCGGTTTTGAACGAATCTACGGTCGACAAGAACCCTTTTCTGCAATTTGAGGAATGGTATGGCGAAGCCTATCGCCTTTTGGGTGAGGATGCAAGTGCCATGGCACTGTGCACATCTGATAAAGGACAGCCTAATTCAAGAATTGTGTTTTTACGGGGGAGTGATAAAAAGAGCTTCTGGTTCTTTACAAATTACAATGGACGCAAGGCGCAAGAATTGAGCAGGAACAA
>JAHEYK010000099.1:0-5726 GCA_023251625.1 Bacteroidota bacterium | reverse complement strand
CTGTCAGCTAAAAGGGGGTTCAACTCTGCAAAAAACTCTTGAGTAAAAAGATGATTGGGATTTACTTCCCCGATAAACACATCCAAAACAATTGCATCATACTTCTGCCTTCGGCCTTCTACCTTCTGCCTTGATATGAAATGCCTTGCATCATCCATATGAACATATACACTTTCATTCAGCCCGAAATATTTTTTTGCCACCTCCGGCATTCTTTCATCCAATTCTACCGCCTCTACTTCATATCCGTTCTTCACCAACTCATTGGCCATGCTCCCTCCGCCCAATCCCAATACAAGGGCGTGACGATTTGCCGGAGTGGTTCTTTTTGTTTTTTCAGATATCAAACTCACATATTCAAAAAAACTTTTTTCACCCCCTTTAGTGGTTACGATCGTTTGCGTGCTGCGGTTCACAAAAAGGATGCGCTGAGAGCCATCTGCTTTTTTTCCTCCTTCATATAGCGGGTAATCTGCCACAATGATCTGCCCTAAAAGCCCCTCGCTGGAATACAGGATCTTTATATCTGAATTTTCAACCGGTAATTTTGAACTATTAAAAGAAATAAATGCAGCAAGAGGAAATAGTAATGAAAAAAACTTTTTTGCACTAATGAGTTTTACAAATGGCACCACTCCCAGAATTATTCCCATGATAATGGCTGGTTTTGTCAAGCCGAAATTCGGGATACAATAAAAACCGAGAAAAAAAGTAGCGGTGATCCCTCCCATAGTAGAAATACCGTAAACGGTGCCGGCTGCTTTGCCCGACCGATGAATTTGATCTGCCTGATTATCAAGCAAACATTGTACGATCAGCGGAGAAACCATGCCCATAAAAAAAACCGGGGGCAACAAAAAAACCACAGAAGAAATAAGAATAGATAGGATCAAAGAAAGGCCCGCTGTATGTATCATCACCGCTTTTGCCATCAAAGGCATCAAGACCAAAAATAAGGCGCTGGCCAAAAGAACATAATACAGGTTGCGTTCGGTATTTTTCTTTTCTGAAAGTATGCCCCCTGAAAAATACCCCATTGCCAACCCTCCCAATGTAATTCCCAATACAGATGCCCATACATATAACGAAGTGCCGAAATATGGGGCCAGCATTTTAGCCCCCAACAGCTCTGCTGCCATGACAGATGCACCCTCCAAAAACGATAGAAAATAGAAAAATATGACCTGTTTTTTCATTTATTTCAAAATAAAGAAAGATTACCTAATCACCCCCGTTTTTTGTGAATTAAAGTTTATAAAAAAAATACTGATTTTTATGGTAGATTCAAAAATGCCATTATATTCGCGGATTAAAATTTAAAAACGTTTAACCAAAACTTAAAAAAAAGTCATGAAAAAATCCCTACTCGTAGCATGTGGATTGGTGATTGTACTTGCAGCTGGTGCACAGAACTCAGCAAAGTACGTTAACAAAAAACCGGTCGTTAATGCTTATGAAACTCCAAAAGCGGCAACTATGCCAGCGCCTGTTGTACAGCGCAAAAAACCACTCGTTATCACAAATGCAGCAATTTCCGATGTTACATTGGGTTGTGCAAACAACATCCTTGGCGGATGGACAAAATGCGGAAGAGCTATTCTGTCATATTGCCCTGCAGTATCGGCTTTAACATTAATTCACCGCTCTGGTCCTGCAGCTCCTTGTTCTGACGGATCAGCCGGCAGTGGTTATTATATGTTTGACGTTTCTAAAGATGGTGGAACAACCTGGAACCCAACTCCTTCTTTGGGCCCAATTTCCAATAGCGCAGTATACACAGGGCGTTATCCTGCTGGAGAGATTTACAACCCAACAGGTAACACCAATGCGGATAGCGCATTTATTGCTTACCACGGAGCTTCTACCTATAACAACGGAGGTACTTGGAATGCATACCACACAGGTGCTGCAGTACTTGGAAAACCTTCTTCATGGTCTGAGCAAATTGATGTTTTCGATACTACTGTTAATTATGCAGGGTACATTCCTGATGCCATGATGATCGACAACAACGGTATTGCATGGGTAAGCGATATTGAGAATGCCGGAGTAGGAAATGGTTCGGCTCAATATGATACTCTTATTCTCAGAAAAGGAACATGGAGCGCAGCAAACAGGAGATATACATTTGCTACCACCAAAGTTCAATTCGGATATTACCCTGGATTTTATGCAATGTCTAACGTTGCATTTTATGGTTCTACAGGCTATTTGGCAGCAATTGCAAATGCTGATATTACTTTCTCTTCTGATTCAAGTATGTACCTTACTGTTTGGAAATCTACAGATGCAGGTGCTACTTGGGGAGCTGCTCACAAGATCAGCATGGACGTTAACACTGAAATGTCAACTACAGGCGTAAAATATGGCGCAGCATTTGAATTGGATGGTTCAGTTGATAAGAACGGAAAATACCATGTTAACATGACTATTGCTCCTGCTTATATGACAACAGGAAGCATTACTACTAAGCCAGGTACTTATGGCCAGTTCTCTATCATCACTGATGGAACTACTGACACCAAAAAGCTTCTTGCAAAACCACAAACTTTCCGTGGTGTGTATGACAAAACAAATGGTTACAGCGAAGATCTGCGTGGTCAGATTGCTGAAACTATGGCTGGAGACAAAATGTTCTATGTTTGGTTTGAAACGGACACAGCGAGCTGGGTTCCTGACACATCACTTCATGGATCTTATAATGTTAACCCCGATGCCTGGGTTAGAATGTATGACGTAAATACAGGCACTTGGGATGCTGCTAAAAACCTCACAGCAGGTACTAATGCAGACGGTGTTTCTAAAATGGGGTATGTAGCTAACTGGGCTGGCCAGGGAACTTGCGGTGCAGGTTCTTACCAAGTTCAATTAGGTTACCAGGATCTTATGGTTCCCGGCGATGGCAGCAAACCAGGTGTATTCCACTATGTTGGTGGAGCCTGCGTAACAGCTGTTAACGAGCTTGAGAACAACGTGTTCAGCATCGGAGATGCTTATCCTAACCCTACAACAGGTTTAGCAACTATCTCAGTTGACCTGAAACAAAACAGCAGCCTTACTCTTGATGTTGTAAATATGATCGGACAAACTGTTTATTCAACTTCTGCAAGCAACCTTTCTATCGGAACTCACAAGTTCGCTGTAGATGCTTCTAAATTGAATTCAGGTGTTTACTTTTACACTATCAAGTCTAAAGACTTCCAGATCACCAAGAAATTGGTTCGCGATTAATCGCACTGGTCACTAATAAGAAACCCCTCCTGATGAAAATCTGGAGGGGTTTTTTATTTACAATTTTTTAAGGGAACGAATCAGATCAGGACCTCTCCGCGGTACTCTTCCATTACATTAAAGCCCTCAGCATACTGCACATGGAGTAACTTGCCATATTCGGCTTCGCGTGCGCGCACATAGTCAAAAAAATGAGGGTTGGAGATAAGGGTTTGAGGCTCTTTAGAGTTCGGATTAAAGAATTGTGAACCAAAAGCTTTAATGGCTTCCATTTTTTTCTCCATATAAGCTGAAATATCTACTGCAAAATCAGCTTTGAGCTTCCTGTACTGAATATAATGATACACAGCCTTGGGCCTCCAGGCTTCCTGTTTCTTTCCATTAAGGGATGTAGGTATCTTCACTAACCCTGCCAAAAAACAAGCGTCCGCAACCAGTTTAGCAGCCCTGCCGTGATCCGGATGCCGGTCTTCAACGGCATTGGCCATAACTACATCCGGTTTATACTGGCGTATCTTTTTTATAACTGCCAGCTGATGTTTTTTATCGTTCTGAAAAAAGCCATCAGCCATTTTCAGGTTCTCGCGAAAAGAAACTCCCAGAATCTTTGCGGCATGGGCAGATTCCTTCAAGCGGATAGCTGCAGTTCCGCGCGTACCCAACTCTCCCCTCGTCAGATCAATAATTCCCGCCTTTTTACCAAGCGAAATATTTTTCAGAATGGTTCCGCTGCAGGAAAGCTCTACATCATCGGGGTGAACGCCAAAGGCAAGGATATCTATTTTCATGGTAGATGGAAGATGGGTGATGGAAGACGGTGTTTACATTATCCATCTTCCATTTTCCATCATACATTGTACTATCTGTCCATTATCCAGTCACTGATAACGCGGTCAGAGGGGAGGATCTTAGAGGGCAAATACCCCTGCCATTCGCCATTTTCACTGACCATAAATTTGTTGAAGTTCCATTTCACATCATTGTCCTGAACTCCGTTCTCCTCTTTATGCTGAAGCCAACTATAGAGTGGATTGCAGTCCTTTCCTTTGATCACTATCTTTTCCATAATAGGGAACGTAACACCGTAATTTTTGGAACAGAATGTTTTTATTTCTGCAGGAGAACCCGGTTCCTGCCCGTTAAAATCGTTACAAGGAAAACCAATAACCACAAAATTACTGTCCTTATAGCGTTTATAGAGCGCTTCCAGGTCTTTATATTGAGGGGTATAGCCGCATTCTGATGCTACATTCACCACAAGGAGTTTTTTGCTTTTGTATTTTTTCAGATCAACCTCTTTGCCATCAATATCCTTTACTTTGAAATCGTAAAAGGATTTTTTTTGCGAGAAAGAAAGGGTAGCGATCATGATTCCCAGAAAAAGAAATATGGCTTTTTTCATAGCATGAAAATATATCCCGAAGGTAAGAAAATAAGCCGAAGGAAGAGCAGATTGTTCATTGTACTCCAAATGACAAATTGTATATTCGCGGAGATGTTAAAAGAGATCTCTGCACTTATCCAAAAAGAAATTCTGCTGGAATGGCGTCAACGCTATGCCCTGGGAGGAATGTTTTTGTACGTAGTCACAACCGTTTTTGTATGCTTCCTTTCTTTTAAAAACATAATTGATACCAATGCATGGAATGCCCTGTTCTGGATCATCATTCTTTTTGCCTCTGTGAATGCCTCCGCCAAGAGCTTTTTGCAAGAAAGTAAAGGCCGGCTTCTCTATTATTATACACTGAGCAGTCCGCAGGCATTCATTCTCTCAAAAATAATTTACAACGCCATACTGATGCTCGTCCTCTCATTGACCTGTTTTGCCTTTTACAGCCTCTTCATGGGTAATATCGTGGAGAACCTCCCCCTATTCGGGTTGATAGTGGTGTTGGGCTCTATGGGGATCTCTTCACTTCTGACGATGATCTCAGCCATTGCGTCCAAAGCAAACAACAACTTTACCATTATGGCCATCCTTGCTTTTCCGATCATCATGCCGATAATGATCACCATTATTAATCTTTCAAAGCATGTAATTGACGGAACCGATTTTACTTACAACCTGAAATATTTTTCTGTGCTTTTCCTGCTGGATGTAATTGTGGCGGTCTTATCTTATTTATTATTTCCGTACCTTTGGAAGGATTGATCTGGTATGAAAAAAAATTGGTGGAAAGTTGTTTGTACCGTACTCCTGATGTATACCGTCATTGCGGGGTTATTGACCGATGTCCCTCATTTACCCATTCTGCATGAGACCATACGCAATTTGTATTTCCATGTCTGCATGTGGTTTGCGATGATGATCTTATTTACGGTGTCCCTTGCTTACAGCATTCGTCATCTTTCGGGCACAAAACAAGCATACGATACGATCGCTTCAGAAGCTGCTAACACAGGCATATTTTTCGGAATACTGGGTTTGGTGACCGGCAGCATTTGGGCAAGGGCTACCTGGGGAACGTGGTGGACCAACGATGTAAAGCTGAATG
>JAHEYK010000011.1:37348-40077 GCA_023251625.1 Bacteroidota bacterium | reverse complement strand
CTCCCAGCGGGATCCAGCCGATGCCATATTCGGTATCGTTCTTTTTTATTTTGAACAAAGAAAAATAGGGGTCGAAAAAGAGATAAAATTTTTCCACGCGCATTTTAAAATATTTTGCAGGTAGAAAATGTCCTAATTCGTGCAGCACCACCAGAATGGAGAGAGAGAGGATAAGTTGAGAGGCTTTTATGAGGATTTCCATTTTTAGTTTTTTGTCTTTGTCATGCTGAGCGAATGCGAAGCATCTATCGGTAGTGAAGCAGATCCTTCACTTCGTTCAGAATGACAAAAAATTCAAATTAATGATTCCGCAATTTTTCTTGTTTCCTTGTCCGTCTCCACATAATCTTCATATGTCGGTTTTTGAATGAAAGAGGTTTTTGACAGGCATTTTTCAATTACATCGCTCATTTGAAGAAATCCTATTTTGTCTTTCAAAAATGCTTCCACTGCAATTTCATTAGCTGCATTCAAAATGCACGGTGCGTTTCCGCCCTTTTTCATCGACTCGAAAGCCAGTGTAAGGTTACGAAAAATTTTCGTGTCTGGTTTCTCGAATGTGAGAGCAGGGTAGTCAATAAAGTTGAATCGTTCGAAAGTTGAAGGCAAACGTTTAGGGTAGGATAGTGCGTATTGGATCGGCAGGCACATATCCGGCAGGCCCATCTGAGCTTTCATGGATCCGTCTTTGAACTGCACGATCGAATGAATAATACTTTGAGGATGAACGATCACCTCGATCTGTTCCGGTTTTAAATGAAAAAGCCATTTCGCTTCGATCACTTCCAGTCCTTTGTTCATCAATGTGGCTGAATCGATCGTGATTTTTGCGCCCATGTCCCAATTGGGATGCTTGAGCGCCTGTTCCTTTTTTACAGTAGCTAGAAATTTTTTGTCTTTGCCACGAAATGGCCCGCCGGAGGCTGTTAAATATATTTTCTCTATGGGATTTTCCCATTCTCCTGCCATACATTGGAAAATGGCAGAGTGCTCTGAATCCACGGGATAAATATTGACAGCATTCTCTTTTGCCAGAGTTGTGACCAATTCTCCTGCCACCACCAGCGTTTCTTTATTTGCAAGTGCAATGTTCTTTTTTGCTTTGATGGCTGCAAGTGTTGAAGCAAGTCCTGCGTAGCCTACGATTCCGGCAAGAACAATATCAATACTATCCATTTGTACAACCTGCTCAATAGATTTATTTCCGGTAAAAACTTTTATATCATGTTTTGCAAGGGCATCTTTTACTATTTGATATTTTAACTCATCCGCAATCACTACTGCATTGGGTTTGAATTCAATGGCTTGTTTGATGAGCAGATCGGCATTGCCGTTGGCAGTGAGCACTTCTACAGCAAAGCTTTCAGGATGAGCTTTGATTACTTCCAAAGCTTGGGTTCCGATGGAGCCGGTAGAACCTAAAATTGCTACCTGCCTGCCGGCAGGCAGGTGTGTTTTTTCTTTCATTAGAATACTATATATTCCTGCGGATCGATGGCTTTTCCATTATACCAGAGTTCAAAATGCAGATGCGGCCCGGTTGTTTGCTCACCTGAGTTTCCGATAACGGCAATGGCTTCGCCTGCTTTTATGTATTGTCCGGCTTTTTTCATTAGCACGGAGCAATGTTTATATGCCGAGACCAGGTTATTTGAATGCTGTATCTCTATCGTATAGCCAGTTTCGGATGTCCAGCCGGCAAACAGAACCGTTCCGTCAAGCGTGGCTTTGATGGGTTCATTTTCTTTTGCTGCAATATCCACTCCGTAATGTTCCTGTGATAGATTAAAAGAAGACGTCACCATCCCTTTTACAGGCGTGAAAAAGAAAAAATTACTGATGCTTTCTTTCCCCTTTTTATTTTCAGAAAATGCCAGTGAGTATTTATCCTGGGATTCCACCTGTGTGCGGAAGGCAGAATCTTCTTTGGAAGGTTTCACCCCCTCTCTTATCTCCCCCGAAGGGGGAGAAGATGGATGTTTACTCTCTCCCCTTTGGGGAGAGTTGGAGTGGGGTGTTGAATCTCCACCCACATTACCGCTCATAATGTTTTTTATGTTCTCCATGGCTGCAGAACTGAGTGTAAGTTCATTTTGCAATGAATCAAGTTTTAAGGTAAGATTGACCAGGTCCTTTCGCGTGTTCACTTCCGTGCCATATCCCGGAATGTAAGCTCTTAATGGAGTGAAAGCAACCAGGCTCACCGTAAGAGTTATCATGATAATAGAGACCAATCCTGTCAGAACAACAATGTTCAAAGGCGTAAGTTTGAAGGAAAACTGTTCTTCAAAGGTATCGTCATTCATTACCACAAGACGGTACCTGTTACGAATTTTGGACCAAAAAGTAGGTTTTTTCTTCTCTTCCATATATTAAGACACAAAGATAGTAATCCTCCCCCTGCCCCTGCCTACCGGCAGGCAGGCCCTCCACCTCGCTCCGCCGAAGCGCTTCGCGAAGGCAAGGAGGTGGGACAAACAGCAACTCCAACCCCTGAAGGGGTTAGGAGAAAATCCAAGGAGAATAAAATATAGTTGCTAGTTTCAAAATCCTTTTTACATTTGCATATTATTTAGAACAAACAATGACCAACAAAAAACTCTCTGCAATTAATCCTACATACGGCATGTGCTGTATGATGTGTATTTAATTGAGGAAGAGTTTCAGTTAGTCACATAGATATAACGAAGGCTCTTCCGAAAGGAGGGGCCTTCTGCTTTTATAACAAA
>JAHEYK010000011.1:8939-37248 GCA_023251625.1 Bacteroidota bacterium | reverse complement strand
GATGCTTTGTTCCGTTTTTTTCTCAGAAACCCGATACAGGAAAACCTGGGCAGAAAGTTCAAGATCGCATTTTCATCGAGCGAAGACGATACCGCTTTCACCTTCATTCATGACCTGGGATTAATTCCTAAAGTAAAGATCGTGGATGGCAAGATAGTCCGTGGATTCAAAGCGCTGATCGCGGGTGGACTGGGCGCACAACCCCTTTTAGCTCAGGAAGCGTATGAGTTCTTGCCGGAAGATCATCTGATCCCTTTTGCAGAAGCAATTGTGCGTGTGTTCGACAGGCATGGGGAAAGGAATAATCGCCATAAAGCACGATTGAAATACCTGATCGCTAAGATCGGGTTGAATGAGTTTTTAAGATTAGTTGAAGAGGAAAGGCTCGCTCTGAAGTCAAAATCAGTACCAGTTGTTTCGAATCTTCTTGTCTATGATTCGTACAATAAAAATGAAGAAGGAAAAGTATTTACAACGCTGAAAGTTACCGATACCACCCAATATCTTCAATGGAGGAACACAAATGTTTTTGAACAGAAGCAGCAGGGATTTTTTGCAGTAGGTGTAAGAGTTCCGCTAGGTAATCTTCGCTCTGATAAAGTAAGGCAGTTAGCGGAAGTGGTAAAAAAATATGCTGCCGATGATTTCCGTATCACGCTAAATCAGGGTTTCCTTTTACGCTTTGTGCCAAAAGATGCTCTGCCGGCTTTATACCGAGAACTGGCTGTGATCGATCTTGCCCTTGCAGGCTTTGACAGCATAGGCGACATAACTGCTTGCCCGGGAACTGATACTTGCAATCTGGGTATATCAAACAGCACCGGCATTGCGCTGGAGCTTGAAAAGGTAATTCAGAACGAATACGCTGATCTGCTGTATGATAAGAACATTAAGATCAAGATCAGCGGGTGCATGAATTCCTGCGGACAGCATTCCCTGGCGCAAATTGGGTTTCATGGTAGTTCGTTGAAAGCAGGAGCGCATGTTGTGCCTGCCTTGCAGGTACTGCTGGGCGGGGGAGTTGCCGGTGATGGCGCAGGCAGGATCTCGGATAAAGTGATCAAAGTGCCGAGCAAGCGCGGCCCGGCAGTGCTGAGAGAGTTACTGAATGATTACGAAAGGCACGCGGTTGAAAACGAAACATTCAATCGCTATTTCGACAGGCAGGGAAACAACTATTTCTTTCAGTTACTCAGGCATCATGCGGATCTGTCTTCGATACAGGAAGATGAGTATAAAGACTGGGGGTATGATGAAGCATATAAACCTACTGTTGGAGTAGGAGAGTGCGCAGGAGTGACCATAGATCTTGTAGCAACGTTGTTCCTTGAAGCAGAAGAAAAACTGGATTCCGCATTCACTTCCCTTCAAGAGAAGTTATATGCCGATTCAATTTACCAGAGCTACAGCACTTTTATACATGGTGCAAAAGCGCTTTTGCTTTCAAAACAGATCAGCAGCAATACCCAGTATGGTGTTGTCAGTGAGTTTGAAAAACAATTTGTAGAAACAGGTGAATTTAATTTTGAAAGAGGGTTTAACAAATTGGTTTTTAAAATCAACCAAAATGAGCCTTCAAAAGAATTCGCTGAAACATATTATAAGGATGCAAAGAGTTTTTTAAATAGTGTAAAACAAAAAAGAGAAAAGCAGCTGCAGGAACAAACAGAATCTGTTATTGCTTAAAAACAAAACATAAATAATTTAAACTTAACTAACATGTCAACTAACAAAATACAACCCAAACTCACACTCGTAGGAGCCGGCCCCGGCGATCCGGATCTTATCACTGTGAAAGCAATTCAAGCGCTCGGAAAAGCAGATATCATTCTGTACGATGCGTTGGTGAACAAAAAAATACTCGCATATGCCCCTCCCGGAGTAAAAAGAGTATTTGTCGGGAAGAGAAATGGACAACATTCCTTGAAACAGGAACAGATCAATAACCTCATCGTTGATTTTGCATTCACGTATGGAAATGTCGTGCGCCTTAAAGGAGGAGACCCTTTTGTTTTCGGCAGAGGATATGAGGAGATCGAATATGCAGGATCTTTCAATATTGAAACGGAAGTTATTCCCGGAATTTCTTCTTCAATAGGTGTACCTGCTCTTGCCGGAATCCCTGTCACGCACCGCGGAGCTAGCGAAAGTTTCTGGGTGATAACCGGAACAACAAAGACCGGGGAACTTTCACGCGACATACAGCTTGCTTCGCAGAGTACCGCCACGGTGGTAATCCTCATGGGCGTCCATAAACTTCATGAGATCGTTGAAGTTTATAAGTCATCCGGCAAAGCGAATCTTCCTGTAGCGCTTATTCAGAATGGAACACTTCCGGATGAAAATGTTGCTGTGGGGACGATACAGACCATTGAGGAAATTGTTGCAAAAAGGAAAATCGGTTCACCCGCAGTGATTGTAGCAGGAGAAGTGGTGAAGCTGCATCCCGACTTTATTGCTAATGATATAATAGAAAAATATTTACTGAACTGACCTAATCATTTTAAAATGGAAACACAGATACAAAACAAAAGCAATCCCCTTTTTCCGATCTTTCTAAAGTTGGAAAAATTAAAAGTATTGATCGTAGGAGGAGGAAATGTAGCGCTTGAAAAGCTGAATGCAGTCCTTAATAACAGCCCTGAAACAGAGATCACTATTGTGGCTTCGGAAATACTGTATGATATAAAACAGGCAGCTTCCATCCATCCCAATGTAAAACTTAAGGAGCGTGTTTTCTTTCCGGGTGATCTTTTTAATTCAGATCTTGTAATTGCTGCTACAGCTGACAGCGAGCTGAATAAAATTATCAAGGATGAGGCAAAAAAACGGGGGATACTTGCCAACGTGGCAGACACACCGGACCTATGCGATTTTTACCTGGGCAGCATCGTGCATAAGGGTGATTTGAAGATCGCAGTATCCACGAACGGAAAATCTCCAACGCTCGCAAAACGTGTAAAAGAGGTATTGAATGATGCTTTTCCGGATGAAACACAACATGTGCTTGATAATTTGGAAGTGATCCGTAAAAAACTGAACGGAAATTTTTCAGAAAAAGTAAAAAGGCTCAATGAGATCACTTCTATTCTTGCTGTAGAAAAGGATCTTGCATCGCTTCAACCTCATCGTGTACTTGATGATCCGGCGAAACCGAAATATAAGCAGGCGAAATACTGGCTTATATATTCATTATCGGCATTAGGAGCAATGATCGTTGGACATGTCCTTTTTTCATTTCTTCCTTTATCAGCAATCGGAGGTTATGTTGGAGAAGTGGCAGGCAGCATTGATAAGACTATATTGATATTTGTACTGGGAGGATTTTTGGCCCAACTAGTGGATGGAGCGCTTGGAATGGCCTATGGGGTGACGGCTACCACTTTCCTTCTTTCATTTGGAATTCCGCCTGCTGCTGCAAGTGCAAGCGTGCATGCATCGGAAATATTCACAACAGGAGCATCCGGACTGAGCCACCTGCGTTTTAAAAATGTAAATACAAAGTTATTCCGAAGCCTTCTTATTCCGGGAATTATTGGCGCTATTCTTGGAGCGTACATTCTTTCTTCGCTTGAGGATTATGCAGGATACATTAAGCCTCTTGTTTCCATCTACACACTGATACTTGGTGTGACCATCATCGCAAAAGCCATCCGGAAGATCAGTACAAAGACCAAGATCAAACGCGTGGGAAGACTTGCGTTCATAGGAGCTTTCCTTGATTCAATTGGTGGCGGCGGCTGGGGCCCTATCGTTTCATCAACTCTCATTGCCAGGGGGAGATCGCTACGGTATACAGTTGGCTCAGTAAACCTTGCAGAATTTTTTATCACTCTGGCAAGTTCCCTCACTTTTTTTATGATGATCGGGATACACCACTGGCATGTAATAGCAGGGCTTATCATAGGAGGAAGCATCGCTGCCCCTTTTGCTGCCTATCTTACCTCCAGAATTCCAGTAAGAGGCGGACTGATCATGGTGGGAATTGTAATAATCGTTGTAAGTTTGAGGATACTTTTCAAAGCATTTTTTTAGATCATGAGTGCAGATAAAATAAATAAAATAAAAGCACTTGTTGCAGGAAGATCTTCCGAAGAAGCATTGTCGATACTCGGAAGAGAGTTTTCAGGAAGAATTGTTTTCTCCACCAGTTTCGGATTAGAAGATCAGGCGATCACACATATTATCTTTTCACATGACCTACCGATAAAAATATTTACGCTGGATACCGGCAGATTGTTTCCGGAAACTTATTCGGTGTGGAATAGCACAAGAGAAAAATATGGCAAGAAGATCGAGTCCTATTCCCCAAACGCAGAAACAGTTCAGAAAATGATCTCTGCCAAAGGCCCGAACAGTTTTTATGAGTCAGTCGATAATCGTTTAGAATGCTGCTATATCCGGAAAGTGGAGCCGCTTCAGCGTGCGCTGAAAGGCAATGAAGTATGGGTGACAGGAATACGAAAAGAACAATCATCTGACAGAAACAATTTTTCTTCGGTTGAGTGGGATGAAAAGAACAACATGGTAAAATACCACCCTATATTTGACTGGAATATTGAGCAGTTAAAAATATATATAAAAGACAATAATGTTCCTTACAACACTTTGCACGATAAAGGATTTCCGAGCATTGGATGCCAGCCTTGTACTCGTGCTGTAAAGGAGGGGGAAGATATCCGTGCCGGAAGATGGTGGTGGGAAGACACAAATAAAAAGGAGTGTGGATTGCACGCTAAGTAAGAAGCCCCAAGCTCCAAGTCCCAAATTCCAAGGGGCTGTTCCTTGGGACTTGGAATTTTATACTTGGTACTTAATGTAGGAATTTAAATTGAAATGATGAATATCAAATACAAATTGGATTACTTGGATCAACTCGAGTCAGAATCCATCCACATCCTGCGTGAAGTGGCCGGGCAATTTGAACGGCCTGCACTTCTTTTTTCCGGAGGAAAGGATTCGATCACACTGGTTCATCTGGCACTGAAAGCATTTCGTCCGGGTAAATTTCCTTTTCCGCTGGTACATATTGACACGGAACATAATTTTCCGGAAGCAATTCAATTCAGGGATGAATTGGCAAAGAAGGTCGGAGAGAAACTTATTGTAAGAAGTGTTGGTGATACCATCAAACAAAAAGGACTGGTAGAGAACCGCGGAAGATTTTACAGCCGGAATGCGCTGCAAACATACACGCTGTTGGACACCATTGAAGAATTCCATTTTGACGCCTGCATAGGAGGGGCTCGCAGGGACGAGGAAAAAGCAAGAGCGAAAGAGCGTGTATTTTCTGTGCGAGATGAATTCGGGCAGTGGGATCCGAAAAAACAAAGGCCTGAACTCTGGGGGATCTATAACGGACGAATCCGCCAGGGAGAGAATGTGCGGGTTTTCCCCATTAGCAACTGGACAGAACTGGATGTGTGGAATTACATAAAGCGGGAAAAAATCGAACTGCCTTCGATTTATTTTTCCCATACCCGGAAATGTATCGTACGCAGCGGAGGGCTTTTGGCACTGACCGACTTTGTATATACCGATGCGGATGATAAAATTGAGGACAGGACCGTGCGTTTCCGTACGGTAGGGGATGCAACCTGCACGGCCGCGGTTGAATCAACAGCAAATACACTGGATGACATCATTCGTGAAATTGAAGAAACAAATATCAGTGAACGGGGTGCAACCCGGTTGGATGACCAAACCTCGGATGCTGCTATGGAAGACAGAAAGAAGGGAGGATATTTTTAACATCCGTCATTGCGATGGCGCACTTAGCGCCAGAAGCAATCTCCCAGAAAATTTTCTGATGGATTGCTTCGTCATCCCGCGAAACGCGGGACACCTCGCAATGACGCTAAAAAATATAAAATGGACCTATTAAGATTCTTAACAGCAGGAAATGTGGATGATGGTAAAAGTACGCTCATCGGCCGTTTACTTTTTGACAGTGATTCTGTATCCGCAGATATTTTGCAAGCGATTGAAAAAGCCAGTAAAGGCAAACATGCAACCGATATTGACCTCTCCCTTCTTACGGATGGTCTTCGTGCCGAGCGTGAGCAGGGAATTACTATTGATGTTGCCTACAAATATTTTACAACGGCAAAACGTAAGTTTATCATTGCCGATACTCCGGGCCATGTTCAGTACACTCGCAACATGGTCACAGGTGCCTCTAATTCCAATCTGGCAATTATTCTGATTGATGCGCGCAACGGAATTACAGAGCAAACCCGCAGGCACACTATAATTTCATCCATGTTTGGCATTCAGCATCTGGTGGTTTGCGTAAACAAGATCGACCTGATGGAATATTCAGAAAAGGTATTCAATGAGATTGTTGATTCCTATAAGGGGTTTTCAAAAAAATTGAATGTTAAAGATATCACCTATATACCTGTAAGCGCCATACATGGAGATAATGTGGTAAACAGGTCTGAAAAAATGAATTGGTATAATGGAAAGACACTTCTTCAGCACCTGGAAACTGTGGAAGTGGACACAGACAATAATTTTGAAAATGCCCGGTTCCCTGTTCAGTATGTTATCCGACCACAAACAGATGAACTTCACGATTACAGAGGGTACGCGGGAAAAATAGTGAGCGGAATATTTAAAATGGGCGATGTTGTGCAGGTACTTCCTGCAGGAATAACAACCAGAATAAAGGAGATCGAGGTCGCACAAAAAAATATTAATGAGGCCTTTGCTTCTCAATCCGTGATCATTCACCTGGAAGAGGATGTAGATATAAGCAGGGGAGATATGATCTTGAAAAAGGATGATGCAATTTTTGTCACACAGGATCTGGAGGCAACGATCTGCTGGATGAATGAGCGCCCGCTAAATACCGGGAACAAATACCTGTTGCGTCATCATGGACAAGTTGTGAAAGTAGCCGTACGTGATGTGCTTTATAAGACAGACGTTAATTCCTTCGAGCACAAGGAAGGAGAAAAGCAGGTTGTTATGAACGAGATCGCAAGGATACAACTCCGCACAGCCTCTCCGATTGCAATAGATACATTTCAGAATAACCGCGCTAACGGATGCTTTATCCTGGTGGATGAAAATACAAACGATACAGTGGCCGGCTGTGTTCTATGAAATAAAAAAGGGAAACATGTGTTTCCCTTTTTTATTATAGATTCTGAATATATTTTATTGCTTGAATCCTACCAGGATAGAAACACATCCGCTGGGAACCAGCCCTGTTGGAGAATCTGTATTAGGAACAATAACTTCGATGGTCATTTGTTGAGTAGATTCAACGCTGAAATCCCAGAAATCTGATTTGCCGAGATCTTTACTGCTGAACAATTGTTTTTTCTCAGCATCTTTCATGACAAAATATACATCTCCCAGAACTTCCTGGTTAGATACCAGGATACGGTAGGTTTGCCCTGAATAGAATGTCAGGGTCAGTTCTGCCTGATCACCTGAAAGAAGCACAGAACTGTTCACCTGCCCGTTGTGAATGAACGGAGCAAGCTTGGGGATCTGTTTTTTCACAAATCCTTTACACTGCGCAAAGGTTCCAACGGTTGGAAGAAGTGCAAGAGCACCTATTAAAATAATTCTTCCGGGAGTTAAAAAGTTTTTCATGTATGTTATTGGTTTTGTCCGCTGATGATTTTGTTTCTGATTTCGGCTGCTTTCTCAGTGAGCTTTTTCATTGTTTCAGGAGTAACCGTGTAGGCTATTTTCCCGCCAATGGTAGTTACTTTGGTAGCCTGGTCTGTTTTAACAGTAGCACCGGTAGATGCGCTTACTTTTACATCTGCAAAAATGGTTTGCATTGCTTTCAGGTCAGCTAAAATGCTTGCAACACCTGCATCTTGTGCTGATGGGGTAAGCAGGCTGATCACGTTATCCAGTGTGCCTTTTTGTTCCGCAATGCGGTTGATGATATCTGCACCATTCTTGGATGATTTGGCAAGCTGAGTGGCCAGGTAAATTCCTTCCATGAAACCTCCTGCAATTACAAGTGCAGAAGCATTTTCGCGCTGGCTTTCTTTCAACATTTCATCGGTAGACATGTATGAGTCAGAGATGATTGAAAGAAGAGAATCTTTTTTTCCGGTATTTGCCTGAATACGGTCAACTGTTTTTTCATCAAATGCATTGCCTACACCCAGTGATTCAGCGAGTTTGCGTGTGCATCCGAGGTAAAGGATCGATTCCTGTGTGTTGTTGTCGAATACGCTGGTATAGCTGAGATCGGCTCCGTAAACTCCGAGGTTCAGAGCTTTAGAACTATTTGAACTGTATTTGTTCACATTATCAATAGAGTTGAGGATGTCCTTATTGTAAGTAGCTCCTGCCTTTTGAATCAATTGAGCAAGTTCAATAGGAGAAGGAATAGAATAGAAAATATTCTGAGCTTTACCGTCAGATTTTTTCATTCCACCTGATCCCATATCAGAAGTGTCAGAGCCATCTGTTTCTGCGTTTCCTTCTTTGGAGGAACCGCATCCATAAAAGAAGGGGGAAAGGAGAGCTGCGAAAATACCTGCAGCCAATAATTTTTTCAAAGAGTTCATGATGATTTTATTAGATTAAATGAGGTTTTTCATTAGGTAGGGGCAAAGATAAAAAATTATTCATATACCAAAATCTTTGATTTTTAAGGGGTTATAGGCCTAATGAGCGCTCAACCAGGTGGCTCCGGTGCCCATTTCTACCTCTATAGGAACCGATAGTTTTATGGCATGCCTCATTTTATCTTCTATAACCGGTTTTACCTCATCTACTTCGTCTTTATGGACATCAAAAACCAGCTCATCGTGCACTTGCAGGATCATCCTAGAACGGAATTTTTTCTTTTTGAAATCTTCATGAATATTGATCATTGCGATCTTGATCATATCGGCTGCAGAACCCTGTATAGGTGCGTTGATGGCATTACGCTCGGCAAAGCCCCGAACGGTGTGATTACTTGAATTGATGTCGCGCAAATACCTTTTTCTGCCCAGGATGGTTTCAACATACCCATTCTTTTTGGCGAGTTCAATATTATTGTTCATATACTCCTTTATTTTAGGGTACTGAGAAAAATAATTTTCAATGATACCTTTTGCTTCTGTGCGGGGGATGTTGAGGCGTTGTGCCAGGCCAAAAGCGGATATTCCGTAGATGATCCCGAAGTTCACCATCTTGGCGTTTCTTCGCATATCAGAAGTGACATCTTTCACGTTAACCCCATACACTTTTGCGGCGGTGGCAGTATGGATATCCACTTTGCTGTGAAATGCTTTGATCATTTCTTCATCCCCGCTCATCGCAGCGATCACGCGCAGTTCTATCTGGGAATAGTCGGCAGAAAGCAGCGTAAAATTATTGTTTCTCGGAACGAATGCTTTCCGAATCTCTCGTCCTCTTTCTGTACGGATAGGAATGTTCTGGAGGTTGGGATTATCGGAGCTTAATCTTCCGGTAACTGCAACGACCTGGTTATATGTGGTGTGAATTCTGCCAGTGCGGGGATTTACCATTTCAGGCAAACTATCTACGTATGTGTTTTTTAATTTCTGAAGTTCCCTGTATTCCAGAATTTTATCAATAACCGGGTGAGTGCCTTTTAATTTCTCCAGTACATCTTCGCCCGTAGCGTATTGCCCGGTTTTAGTTTTCTGGGGCTTCTCTACAATTTTCAGAACATCATATAAAATCTCTCCCACTTGTTTGGGTGATGAGATATTGAATTCCTGTCCGGCCAGTTTATAAATTTCTTTTTCGGATGTAACAATATCTTTTGCGAGTGCTCCGGATAACTCCTTGAGCGCTCCCGTGTCGATCTTCACACCTTCGGCCTCCATAGCTGCCAAAACCGGCACCAGCGGAATCTCTACTTCATCAAAAAGTTTTTGCATGCCGGTATCTTTCAGCATGGGCACGAATTTTTTTTCGAGCTGAAGTGTTACGTCCGCATCTTCGGCAGCATATTCACTGATCTGATCTACAGGAACGGCACGCATGCTGAGCTGACCTTTGCCTTTTTTTCCGATAAGGGTTTCGATGGATACAGGCGAATAGCCAAGATAAGTCTCCGAAAGCAGGTTCATATTATGGCGCATGTCGGGCTGAATGAGATAATGCGCGATCATGGTGTCGAATAATTTTCCCTTTATCTCGATGTCATACCATTTGAGAACGGACATGTCGTATTTAATATTCTGCCCGATCTTATGGATCTTTTCATCTTCAAATATATCTTTGAACTCATTGACGATCGCCTGTGCCTCATTGTAGTTTTCTGGAACCGGAATATAATACCCCTCGTGTGGCTTAAAGGAAAAGGATATTCCCACCAGTTCTACATTATGCGCATCGGTGCCCGTAGTTTCTGTATCGAAGCAGATCGATTTTTGTTTGCCCAGTTCGGCTATCAGCTTTTTTCTTTTTTCTTTTGTATCAACGAGGTGATAGGTATGCTTGACAGTTTTAATGGTTGCCAGGTCTTTTGCTTCTGCAAGAATTTCACCTCCATCAGTTTCTCTTTTGGCAGGAGAATCAGTTATGCCTGGAGCGGATGGTGCTGACGTTCCGGCTTCTCCTAAAATTCTTTTTCCGAGCGTGTTAAATTCGAGTTCAGCAAAAAGCGCGGCCAGTTTTTCTTTGTCGATAGGAGTAATGATCAATTCTTTTTCATTCCATTCTACCGGCACATTACAGTGGATGGTGGCAAGCCTTTTGGAAAGAAGTGCCTGATCGGCAAATTTTACCACGTTCTCTTGTAATTTCCCTTTCAGCTTATCAGCATTTTTGATGACATCTTCTACGCTCCCGAATTCGTTGACGAGTTTGATGGCCGTTTTTTCCCCCACGCCCGGCAAACCAGGAATATTATCCACCGCATCACCCATCAGACCGAGGATATCAATCACGTGTTTCACATCTTTTATTTCCCAGCGGGCACATACCTCTTCTCTTCCGAGTTTGGTCCAGCCGGTTTTGAAAACTGGCGGAC
Source organism: Bacteroidota bacterium (assembly GCA_023251625.1). Lineage (GTDB taxonomy): Bacteria > Bacteroidota > Bacteroidia > Palsa-948 > Palsa-948 > Palsa-948. The sequence continues at coordinate 26,276 of JAHEYK010000011.1, read as the reverse complement.
GGAAAATGAATGTTTTATCAGAAACCAGCTGTCCGAAATCTTTATCTGAGGTGACCATGTAGGATTCATATCCGTGTTTTTCCGCTTTTTTTACCAATGTTCCGATAATATCATCTGCTTCGTGGCCTTCGCTTTCGAGAACAGGAATTCCAAATGCATTGAGTATCTTTTTGATGTAGGGCACAGCGCTGATGATATCTTCGGGAGTAGCCTGGCGATTTGCTTTGTAATCAGCAAAATAACTTTCACGTTCTGTGGGCCCGTGCATATCGAAGGCAACGGCAATGTGAGTAGGTTTTTCTTTGCGCAGCAGCTCATACAAAATATTGGTGAACCCAAAAATGGCCGAGGTATTCATGCCTTTGGAAGTGACGCGCGGATTTTTTGCAAAACCGTAATACGCCCTGTATATGAGGGCCATTGCATCCAGAAGAAAAAGTTTTTTTTCAGCCATGTTATTTGATTCCGATAGCTATCGGGATATTTTTTTGAATGTATTTTCCTAGGACATCAAATTCAATATTTACCATATCTCCCTTTTTTAATGAAGAAAAATTTGTGTGCTTGAATGTATGTGGGATTATTGCTACAGAAAATGCCACTCCCTCTGTTTCTCCCCCAAAGGGGGAGATTTGCACGATGGTAAGGCTTACTCCATTGATGCAGATACTTCCTTTTTCAATAATGAGTCCTTGAACATTAAGCCTTGAACTTTGAACTTTGAACTGAAATATCCAACTCCCTTTTTCTTTTTTTATTTCAATACACGTTGCGGTTGTATCCACATGCCCTTGCACAAAATGCCCGTCCAGTCTGTCTCCGATCTTTAGGGAACGTTCCAGATTTACTATGCTGCCTTTTTTCAGTGCACCTAAATTTGTTTTGAGGAGGGTTTCTTTGACTGCTGTTACAATAAAATTATTTTTGTTTTTGGATTCCACTGTCAGACAAACCCCATTGTGCGCTACACTTTGTCCCGGCTTCAACTCTTTCGCAATAGATGATCTTATGCCGATCGTAAGGTTGGAGCCTTTTTTATCGACAGAAATAACTTTTCCGGTGGTTTCTATAATTCCCGTAAACATTGCCACGAATGTACGAATTGTGAATTATCATACACAGAAAATTGCAAAAGGAAAAGAAGTAAGAAAGCTTATTTATTACTTAGTAAAGTAATAAAGCCCGTGAGGGTGTGAGGAACAATTCCCCGCAAGCGGATGTCGTTCACAATGCAGGCGTAATAATACACCCCGTCCGCACAAAGCATTTTTGTCTGGATGCTCTTTCCGTCCCAGCCTATTTCTGGGTCGTGGGTGCGGAAAACTATATTTCCCCAGCGGTTGAAGATTTGGATATCGATGTCTTTTACAAATTTATACGGGTGAAGAGGCGTGAACAGATCGTTGTGGCCGTCACCGTTGGGAGTAAATACGTTTGGAAGTTCGTAGTAAGGACAATTATCCACGCAAACAATATTACTGTAAGCACTTTCATTGCCGAATGAATCTACCGAAGTGATGGCATAACATCCTGCGATCGAGTTCAGGCTATCATCAATAAACAATAGTATGTTGATGTCGGGAATGGTATCTATCGCGTGATAATCTCCCCCTATAGAATCGGTGTGATAAATAATATAATACACTGCATCATCGCTGCAAGAGCTATTTGGGTTTGTCCACGAGAGGTCGTTCTGGTTGTATTCGCAATTGTAGTTCACGGTAATCTCATTGGCACAAGGGGGAGTTTTATCCATGGGCGAGCAACACATTTCCTGCGACCAGTTTATTAGAGGACGTGGCAGAGAAGTATCGGGATAGGCACCAATACTTTTTACCTTGTAGCAATATATTGCCCCGTTTACAAGGCCCGTATCTGTAAAGGTATGCGCGGCCGTAGTGCCTATGGAATCCCAGTTGTTGAGCGAGTTCTTTTTGTAAACAACGTAGCTGGTATTCACCCAGGGAACGTGTTCGTTCCAGGTGAACTGGATCTGATTATCATTTGGATTACAGACCAGGAAAATAGAAGAGGCCTGTTGGGCCGGACAAGGTGCGCCCAGGCTGTCATAAAAATCTACGCGGTAAGTATACGCGGAACCGGATGTGTTGAGCGATTGATCAAGATACGTGGTAGTGGTCAATCCCGCAAAAGTGGTGGATGTAAATGTGGCTATGGCAGGAGGAACAGGTGTTGCATTTCCTGTTGCGCGAAGCAATTCAAATTTGTAAGGCCCCGGATGGTGTAGGGTATCAAAATTTGCCGAATCGGCTAAGGGTTTTAACCATTTTACATTGATAGAGCCGGTGTTGGGATCGGTGGTGATCACATCCACATTCGTAATGATGGGCACATCGCGTAACAGTTTAGCACAGGCAGGATCAGAAATATAGCTCTCGGCACCATCCAGGAAAACAGCATCTACCCGGTAGACGTATGTTTTTCCGTGTACCAGACCGTTAATATCTTTATAGCTCGTGCTGCTGAACGGAACAGTGGCTAAAAGTTTATAGCCCCAGTAAGACGGCATGCCTGTTTCGCAATATTGATGCTTGAGCGTATCACAACTGTCTTTACGGAATATCTTGTACTGATACAGCGCATTAGGGCCCGGGTTACAAACCTCGGCATCCCACTGCAAATTCATCTCGCTGCATTGAGGTGATACGGTAAGATTTTTAGGAGCGGGCGCGATCACTTTGATATTAAAAGATTTGTAATCGGATAATTGCAAAGGAGGAATATCAGGCGCTCCATCATCTACAGCTTTGAACGTAACGGTGTAGGGCTGTAATCTCACCTGGTCACAACTGGGCTTCCACTTAAATACTCCTTTAGCAGTTGGATATTTAAGAGCAGGGGGCAGCAAGGTAAAGGTGGCCGCAGGTGTTGTGCTGAATGGCCCGCCTGTAGCAGCAAATGATACAAGGTCGTTTCCACCCTGATCGTGTGCTGTGACTGTTAACGTAAGAGCAGTGTTTTCCAAAATACAGGTGTCATTTACTGCGTCAACAATTGGAGGATCGTTGAGGCAGTTATAAACTCTGACCTGCAAATCCCTGCGTACTGTGCCTATGAGCCAATACTTCCCATTAAATTTTCTCCACTCTTCAATATCCATGGCAAAATTATATTCATAGGGAAGACCATAGGGGTTGCCTAACAATTTTGGAGTATTCCATATGAGATCTCCGGTAAGTGCGTTAACAGAAACGCCCGGAGGAATAAAATAATTTGGAGGAGCGATAGGCGTGTTATAATCTTCATAGCAAACCCCGAGCTTGTAAGACAAGCTGTCCCCATCCGGATCCACTGCAGCCGGATTATGAATGAATATTTTTCCGATGCAGGCTTTATCGATAGGAGGAAAATTCAGAACCGGAGAGCTATTGGGGCCCAAAAGGGGATTGATCTTAAGTGTATCCTGCACGCTGAAAGGTGTTTGGTCCGGAACGTTTACAATGCCACCGTTCCGGTCAGGATCGGTCATGTGTACAATATAAGTGCCGGTACCCGAATAGGTATGTGTGATCGTGTAAACATTTTTTTTAATATTCAAGCTAAACAAGGTGGGGGAAGCAATATTCCATTCACCCATGTGATGGGTGGTGCAATTAGGGTTTCCGGTACAGCCATTTGCATTCCAGGCATCAGTAGTTGGATCGCCCGGCTCAAAGTTGCTCCGGCAAACTATTGCACTGTCTCCATCCCCGAAAAATATTACTTGAGTACATCGGTCGGCAGGAGAACTGGTGCCCTTTGTGTATGTGGTAATGGTTAGTTCGTATGTATTTCCGGAGATATACTTAAAAGTAATTTCACCGGCCCGCTCGTGTGTAGCAAAAGCAGAAAAGGAGAGAACGGCAAATAGTATAAAGAGTAATCCTTGTTTCATCCCTTAATGGTGTATGCAGTTTGCCTGAACAACTATTTTTTCCCTGCGAATATGCTTGTAACAAATATAGGCCATTCCTAAACTCTGAGGTTGAAAAAGCATGGGTTTCTTCCCTAAGATCATAACTTGTTTTCCTCTTATTTATTGTCTCGTACTAATAAGACGAACAAGCATGTCGTTTAGTTGCACTTTGTTCAACAAAAATAGTGTTAAGCCGTAGGAAAAACAAGAAAAAAGGTAAAAAATAAGGGAGTGATTTGCACTCTAAAAGTGAGATCAGATCTTGATAGAATAGCTCACAGACTGGCCTTCTTCCAATTTAACCAGTTTAGATTGAAGCGGAGGGCTATACGGTGCAGGAGGATTGATATCAACCTGAAGCATGGCAGCATATTTGAACGTATACGTAACGACTCCCGATGCATCGGTACTGCTTGTTTGGTCTTGTATTTGCAAATTACCCCCTGAACCCGGTTTGGGATACACATGCACTTGGGCTCCTACAATAGGAGCGTTATTTGTAACATCCAATATGGTTATAACAAGTGTGCAATCCGTATTTCTGTAGCAGGAAGTAGGCACAATCATTATGCAAGCCATAAGGATGGTGAGTAGGAAAAGAGATCTTTTGGTATTGTTTTTTCTCATAAAAACAATTTTGGGTGTTCGGTATTAAATGCAAAGATACGGATTACACCCAATTAACCAAAATTTATTTCAGAGGTATTTTAGGGGTAAGATGTTGATATTCTTATCATTATCGAATTCTTTCGAATTTTCCATAAGCAAAATTGTTCTGGCTGTCTTTGAGCCTGAAAAAATACAAGCCTTCGGAAAAAGGACGGATATCCAGCAATAAGGATCTTTGGCTGATCAAACTAGAAGCAATTTTTCTTCCTGAATAGTCGTACAAATCAAAGCTCAGAGGGAATTTATCACAGCTTCCAAAATCAAACCTGATCTCATCCGAAGATGGATTGGGTGAAAAACTGAACAATGAAAACTTTGAATGCAGATCATTTGTTCCAAGCAGGATTGATACGGTTGAATCAGTAGGTATTCCAATCCCGACAGCACGGGAACACTCTGTTCCGTAGACAGGCGCGACCATGTAACACCATTTGTGGCCTCCGGGATAGTCTGTGTAAGAATTGGTACTTGCCCCCGGCACAAAAGAGAGAAAAGTGTAATGTGAAAAAGCGGAATCACAAGGGCCGTCTGCAACTTTGGGCATATTGTAAATGTTGTACCCTACTACAGAACTGCACGTAACCGGAGTCCAGTTTAAGTTGATGGAGCCATACCAGGGCGTTGCTGAAAAACTTTGAACCGGTTTTCCGATCACTGTGATCCGAACTGTTTTATAATCGGAAAGAACAATAGGAGGAATATCAGGTGCGCCATCATCTGTTGTTCTGAAAAGAACTCGATGCGGATCTTTTTGAACATCTGTGCAGGTGGGCATCCATGAAAAAGTTCCTGTTGAGGTTGGAGTTTTAGGCGCATCTGAAACAAACGTTGCAGGAGGAATGGAAGCAAAAGGTTTGCCAGTCGCTGTGAAAGAGGTGATCGTATTGCCTCCGGGATCAGTTGCTGACATACTAAATTTCACAGTGTCTCCTTCCAAAACGGAGATATCAGAAAATGAGGATATGTTGGGAGGGTCGTTCAGGCAATTAAATACTTTGATCTGAAATTCCCGGATCACGTATCCTACCAATGTTCGGCAGTGCCATTCTTCCACTTTGAGATCAAAATTATATTCATAAGGAAGAGGATAAGGTGGTCCTAACATCTGGGGAGAATTCCAGGCAAAGATCCCATTAACTGAATCAACAGTAAGTCCCTGAGGAATAAAATATCCCGGAATCGGCTGATTAGGCCCTTCCATGCAAGGCACGAGTGAATATGCCAGGCTGTCTCCGTCCATATCTGTCGCAAGGTGATGTTGCGAAAAAACTTTCCCTATACAAGAGACATCGAAAGGCATGTTTAAAAAATCAACCGAGTTGTTTGGACTGAACGAGGAACTAATAACAAGAAGTGATTCCAGATAAATAGGAGTCTGATCCGGCAAATTAATGATACCATTCATATGATTCGGGTCCACTATATAAATTTTATAGCTGCCCGCACCCGGGAATATATGCGTACATGTGTAAACATTTTTTTTGGTATTTGTATTATATAGGGTTGGATTTCCAATATTCCATTCGCCCATATGGTGTGTGGTGCAATTAGGGTTTCCGGTACAGCCATTTGCTCCCCAGGCATCAGACGATGGATCACCCGGCTCAAAATTACTCCGGCAAACTATAGCGCTGTCTCCGTCTCCGAAAAACACTATTTGAGTGCATCGATCAGCAGGAGAACTGGTGCCCTTTGTGTAGGTGGTAACCGAGATATCGTACGTGTATCCGCTCACATGTTTATAGGTGATCTCACCTGCGCGTTCATGCGTTGCAAAAGAACTAATGCTAATGAAAATGGAAAGTGAGACTAGAATAAAATTTCTCATAATAAGTTTTTTGGTCAAACGAGTTAATGACCTCAACGTATGAAGGTACTAAAAAGTATATGAATAATAAAGTGTTTAGTAATTTACCACTTGCTCCTCCATTTCATGTGGAATAGTACGGTATTCATACTGCTGGTTGCGCAGTTGAGGTTCAAAGCCAGCCTCCTTGATTGATTTTTGGATGCTTTTTGAGGTGAAGCGGTGAGGGGCTCCTGCGGCAGAAACCACATTTTCTTCGAGCATAATGCTGCCAAAATCATTGGCCCCGGCATGAAGACATATCTGTGCGATCTCTTTTCCAACGGTGAGCCAGGAGGCTTGTATGTTCAGAATATTGGGAAGCATGATACGGCTCATTGCGATCATGCGTATGTATTCTTCGCCGGTGGTTTTATTTTTCACTCCCCGCACTTCGGCTAAAAGCGTATCCACATCCTGAAAGGTCCAGGGGATGAAAGCCAAGAACCCTTTTGCATTTTTTGGTTTCTCATTTTGCACTTCACGAAGCCATACCAGGTGTTCAAAGCGTTCGTATAAAGTTTCTACGTGGCCGAACATCATGGTGGCGGAAGTGGTAATATTTAATTTATGAGCTGCACGCATCACATCCAGCCATTCTTTTCCTCCACATTTTCCTTTGGAGATCAGCCTGCGCACACGGTCGTTTAAAATTTCTGCACCGGCACCGGGGAGTGAATCAAGACCGGCATCTACGAGTGCTTTTAACACTTCTGTGTGTGTGGAGTTTTCCAGTTTGGTGATGTGGGCAATTTCAGGGGGGCCCAGTGAATGTAATTTCAGTTTCGGATATAATTTTTTCAGCTGGCGAAAAAGGTCTGTGTAGAATTTTAATCCCAGATCGGGATGGTGGCCACCCTGTAACAACAATTGATCTCCTCCAAAACGAAAGGTCTCTTCAATTTTTTTCTTGTACGTTTCAATATCGGTGATGTAAGATTCGGGATGACCGGGAATGCGGTAGAAATTACAGAACTTACAATTGGCAATGCATACGTTGGTGGTGTTTACATTTCTATCTATCTGCCAGGTAACTTTTCCATCGGGTTTTTGAATTTTCCGTAATTCATTCGCCACATACATCAGTTCAGAGATGGGAGCATTTTCAAAAAGAAAAACTCCTTCTTCGATCGAGAGGAACTCGAAGTTGAGAGCGCGTTTAAGGAGAGAGTCAGTGTTCATGTAAATAGGTAAATAGGTGATTAAGTGATTAGGTAATGCTCGAGTTAATGCTTCTTATTAATCCTTTAAGTAATGCATTTAATTTATCCATTTTCTCTATGCAAATTTTAGCATCATTTTCAGTAATGTACTTTAAATCAATAGCAATAACAAGAAGCGTATCCACTTCACTTAATGATCCATCGGCCACATACAGAAATTGGCGCATTTCTTTTTTTGAGTTACGCGCAGCTCCCTCCGCAATATTTACAGGGACAGAAACAGAGGCTCTTCTCAATTGAGATGTCAAGCCAAATTGTTCTTCTTTCGGAAATGCAGAAGTGATTTTGTAGATAAGTTTTACGAAAGTAACTCCTTCCTGCCAAACAATTAACTTTTTATGTGGTCTTTCAGCCATTTCTTATTTTCTTATTCACTTATTTTCTTTTTACTACATTTATATTCAAATCTACGTAATAAAAGTATTGCATTTATAATTATAGAAATGAGCGACCATAAAATAAGAATAGGCATCACCCAGGGCGATCCCAATGGAGTAGGCCTGGAAGTGATCATTAAAACTTTTATGGATCCGCAGATGCTGGACCTGTGTACGCCTGTGCTTTTTGGTTCTCAGAAAACTTTTTCGCATCACCGCAAGTCTCTTAATGTAGAAATGCGTTTCAATCAGGTACGAAATGCAGAATCTGCAACAGAGCGTCAGTTCAATATTGTAAATGTATATGAGGAAGATATTCCCGTAGAGTTTGGAAGTTCTACAGAGCTGGCCGGAAAATATTCGCTCAAGTCTATTGAAGCGGCCTGTGAAGCGCTGGAGAAAAAAACGATCGATGCGCTTGTAACTGCTCCGATCAATAAACACAATATTCAGTCCCCCACTTTCCAATTCAAAGGACATACCGATTATTTGGAGGCCCGTTTCAAGGGAGGCGCGCTCATGTTCATGTGTGCCGATAGACTTCGCGTGGGTGTAGTTACCGAACATGTGCCGCTGGCCAATGTTTCTGCGATCATCAACCAGGAAAAAATTGTTCAGAAAATAAAAATGATGCATAAATCTCTGGTAGAGGATTTTGGGATACGCAAACCCAAAATTGCTGTGCTGGGATTAAATCCTCATGCAGGAGATGCAGGTGTTATAGGGAGTGAAGAAAAAAGTGTGATCGCTCCGGCAGTGGAACAGGCAAAAAAAGAAGGCATGTTTGTGATGGGGCCTTATTCTGCTGATGGATTTTTTGGCAGCGCACAATATTTAAAGTTTGATGCGGTGCTGGCCATGTATCACGATCAGGGGTTGGTTCCTTTTAAGGCAATTGCATTTGAAACAGGTGTGAACTACACGGCAGGGCTCCCAATCATACGCACATCGCCCGATCACGGAGTAGGGTATGATATAGCCGGACAAAATAAGGCGAGCGAAGAATCCTTCCGCAGCGCGGTGTATATGGCTTGTGATATTTTCAAAACCAGGGCAGAAGAAAAAGCAATTACTGCCAATACGCTGAAGGCATTATCGAAGAATGAGAGAGAGTTCGGGTGAGTTACCTTGTTAAGGTAATATTTCCTGTCCTTGAAACCTTGGTTCCGTCCAGGATATCGGCATCCATGTAGTAGACATATACTTCGGTGCCGCCGGCAGTAGTTCCGCCAAAATACCCCTTGTTGTAAATGCCGCTCCATCTGAACGCTTTGTCGTTTGTCTCGTAAATTTTTTCTCCCCAGCGGTTGTAGATGACGAGGTGGAACGATTTTATGCACTGAGGAATGCCATAATAGATCTGCAGGGAATCATTTGCATTATCTCCGTTGGGTGAAAATGCATTTGGGAGGTAGAGGGGTCCCGCCTGAGAGCATAGTTCAACAGTTACTTTTACGCAAGCGGTGTCAGTACAGTTGTTCGCATCGTGAACGGTGACACAATAATTTGTTGTCGACTGAGGAGAAACAGTGATGGTAGCCCCATTAGCACCGTTGCTCCATACATAATTTGTACCGCCACTTGCTGTGAGGTCTGTGCTTTGTCCTTGTATAATTAATATATCCGGACTCACACCCGCAGTAGGATTTGGATTCACAGTTACGTTTGTGGTGGCAGTGGCCGTACAGGAGCCAACTGAAACGAGAACAGAATAGGTTCCAGGTGTGGTTGGATTTATAGAAGATGTTGTTGCTCCGTTGCTCCACAAATAAGTTCCGCCACCTGATGCCGTAAGTGTGCCTGTAAATCCCTGGCAGAGATTTGGGTTTCCTGTAATTGCTGCAACGGGTGGAGGCAGCACTGTTATTTTAATGGTGGCTGTATCGGTACAGGTTCCATTGCTTGCGGTAACTGTATAGGTAGTTGTAACTGCAGGCGACACGGAAATAACAGTTGTTGTTGCTCCGTTGTTCCATGAATATGTATTTCCTCCTGAGGCAGTGATCGTAGTTATATCTCCTCCGCAAATTAAAGTGGATGTGGCGGCCACATTGGCTGTAGGTACAGGTAAAACGGTAACGGATGCGCTGGAGGTATCTGTGCAACTGCCGATGGATGCAGTTATTGAGTAAGAAGAATAAGTGGTTGGTGTCACTACGATGGAAGTAGTTGTTGCACCTGTGTTCCAAACATAGGTTCCGCCTCCGGATGCAGTGAGCGTTGCGGATTGCCCTAAACAAATTGATGTGCTGCTCGCTATGCTTGCAACGGGTGGAGGTGAAACAGTAACTGCAGCAAAGGCAGTATCAAAGCAGTTTCCGGTAGAAACAATAACTGTATATGTTGTATTGACGCTTGGAATTATTGTAATGCTGGTTGTGGTAGCCCCGGTGTTCCACGAATAGATTGTTCCGCCGGATGCATTTAAGGTGGTTGAATCGCCTGTGCAAAGCAGAGTATTTCCTGTAATGGTAGCAACCGGTGCGTTGAACGCAGTAACATTTACGGTTTTAGTTTGTGCGCAACCAACAGCATCCGAAACTGTTACTGTATAGTTTCCTCCGGCACTAAGTCCTGTTGCATTGGCGTTTGTTTGTCCGGTTGGGTTCCACAAATAGGTAAATGCTCCTGTTCCTCCGCTGGCTGTTGCATTTGCAGAGCCGTTGGTTGACCCGCAGTTGATCGCAACGGAAGACATATTCACGGTCATAGCGGGGGATACATTTAAATTTACGGTGGCGGTATCCGAACAATTTCCGGAAGAGACAATTACGGAATACGTAGTAGCTCCGGTAGGAGTAACGGAGATGGCAGCCGTGGACGCTCCATTGCTCCATACATAATTTGTTCCGCCCGAAGCCGTAAGAGTGGTGCTGTTACCTCCGCACACAGTTGTATTGCCTGTGATGGCTGCTGTTAAACTTCCTGCAGCTGTAATGGTGATGCTTGCTGTGCCGGAACAGTTTCCGTTAGATACGGTAACCGTATAGGTTGTTGTTCCCGTAGGAGTAACCGTGATGACAGAAGTCGTAGCACCTGTATTCCAGGAATAATTATTTCCTCCTGATGCAGTAAGTGTAGCGCTGTTGCCTGTACAAACTCCTGAGGGCCCGCTGATGCTTGCGTTCACGCCATTGGTCACAGTCACAGAAGCGGTGGCAGTAGCGGTACAGCTTCCGGCTCCAACAGTTACAGTATAATTTGTGTTTGTAGTTGGAGAAACATTGATCGCTGCCGTTGTGGCTCCGGTATTCCAGGTATAATTTCCTCCGCCCGATGCGGTGAGTGTTGTTTGGCCTCCATTACAAATGGTTAAATTTCCTGAGATAGATGCGGCACCCGATGCGTTTACAGTTACGATCACTGTATCGTTCATATTTCCGCAGGAGGATGTTACCGTTACAACATACGTAGTAGTTGAAACAGGATTGGCAACAGGGTTAGAAATATTTGTACTGCTCAGTCCGGTTGCCGGTGTCCAGGAATAAGCAGTGCCGCCCGAAGCATTCAGAGTTGTATTTGATCCGTTACATATTGTTGCATCGGGGCCTGCATTGGCAACAGCTCCGGCAGTTGCTGTAACCAAAACCGGTTGATGATATGTTCCGGGGCAGGCGCCCACGTAATAGGTGTAAGTTCCGGGTGTTGCGATTACCGAGGTTGTTAAAGATGTTCCGGTGCCTAGTACATTTCCTCCCACATTGCTATCGTACCAGTATATGGTTGTTCCTCCGGGAGGATTTCCGCCAAGACTTGCATTTAATGTTGCAGCCTGCCCTGCGCAGATGGTTACGTTGGCAGCATTGATCACATAATTTGTTACTACTCCGTTGGTTGTTCCTACTCCGCCTTTGGTAGCGCCATTGGGAGGAAATTTTGGATTTACACCAAATGAATTTGTAGTCCCGTTGACGCCTCCGTTTGCAGTGCGCACAGGTGCTCCGTTCGAAATGCCAATATATCCACCACCACCACCACCACCCGGACCTTCTGCTTCGTTGGGAGGAAAACCAAATACCTGTTTACCTCCATCGCCTCCGTTTGTAGTAATAGAAATACCCGCAATTGCACCCACAGAGTTCACGATCACTGTTCCTCCGGCACCTGCACCTCCTGCACCATCTTTCCCAGGTGCATTTGAACCATTGTTTCCATTGGAGATAAATGATCCGGTTCCCGAAACGGTTCCGTAATTCATGAGATAAATTAATCCACCACCGTTTGCTCCGCTTCCTCCAAAACCATCATTTTGATTTCCGGAGCCACCTCCGCCACCAAGAAATAATCGCCCGGTGGAATAATCCAATGGACGCCCTCCGAAACCGCCGTTAGTGCGTCTTTGGTCTCCTCCCCAATTCGCCAAACTATTTGGCCCGAAAACAGTGGGGTCTTTAACACTGCCCGAAAAAGAATAACCACCTTTTCCGCCACCCGAAGAAACTTGCGCTGCAAGTCCGGCATATTCCAGATTCCAAGCGGTCACATAGCCTCCTACAGAAATATCGGGCATGCCGTGCCCATTCCATATAGCCGGATTTCCACCGTTGGCACCACCACCTCCACCGGCGTTCTGCGCGTTGCCTCCGCCACCGCCATTTGCGGGAGAACTTCTGCAATAGCGTCCTCCAAAACCAGTATACGTTCCTTGCCAGCCTGCTATACCTTCTCCTTTATCTCCTCCGTCTCCTGCAATGGTTGAAGCAGAATTCATAACGCCCCATGACGTAACATTAGCCGGAATAATTCCCCCTCTGAATCCATTCCCGGAAGTATTGATTGAACCATTAATAGTACTGTTGTTCTGAACTTCAATAGCACAAACCCCACCGCTTTGTCCTGTCCAGGGATCGCAGGTAATGGAACCGCCGGCATTCACTGTTAGGGATGAGTAGCGCGGCACGCGGATCACTTCTGTTCTCCCGGTTCCGGTGTACGAATTTATAAGCGGGCAATCAATGTTAATTGTCTGCGCATCAGGTACGCTAAGTACTTGCGCAAATTCCCAGTTGCCGCAGTTATTATAGGCTGTTATCGCTCCCCAGGTACTGTCATACGGAAAGCCAATGGTAGGAGTAAATACATCCGGTGCGCCCAGTATAGTTGCTCCTTGAATTTGAATGACCATCACAAGATCTCCTGCTGCCAGATTGCCTGGAAATCTGGCATTTGCATTTAGTGCACTTGCAAAGACTTTAAGGGTAGAGGCTCCTGCTGCTGCGGGAGCAGTAAGGTAGGTGTATTCGTTCACTACCGTATTTGCAGCGGCCACTACTTTTGCCCCGTCTTTACTTCGCTGAGCAAATGCCCCATTCTGACCACCTAAAAGAGGTAGAAGAAAAATAAATATGAAAAATATTCTCTGCAAAAATTTCATAATATGCTTTTGCTTAAGCAAAGTACGTAAAAATTCAGATAAATAGATGATACCTACCTATATAAGACGTATGAAACAGGATAAAGGTTGCCCCGAAGCGTTAAAAGAATACCTGTAAAACGATTAAAATGAAGAGATTTTAATACCCGAGTGTCTTTAACATCGACTTAAACGTTTGTTCCTTCGCAAAAAGTTTAGTCGTGATCTCTCCGTTCTCATCTCGATCGATCAACACGTGTTTAGGAGATGGAATCAGGCAATGCTGAATGCCTCCATAACCGGCAATAGATTCCTGATAAGCGCCCGTGTGAAAAAAACCAATGTACAGAGGACCATCGGCACCATGACCGATCTTTGGCAGGAACACTTGTTCGGAATGGGCTTCGGTGTTATAATAATCCAATCCATCGCAGGTCATTCCTCCAAGGTTCACCCGCTGACTTTCTTTTTCCCAGTGGTTGATGGCGAGCAGAATAAATTTTTGCCCGATCGCCCAGGTGTCGGGAAGTGTGGTGATGAAAGACGAATCGATCATATACCACAGTTCGCGGTCGTTTTGCTGTTTTTGGTCGCACACTGAATAGAGTGCGGCCCCGCTTTCTCCCACCGAGAACGAACCGAATTCGGTAAAGATGTTCGGCTCTTTTATTTTATTTTGCTTGCAAAAAGTTTTTATCTGGGAAACAATTTCTTCGATGATGTATTCATAATCGTATTCGAATCCAAGTGAGGTACGGATGGGTAATCCTCCTCCTATATTGAGGGAATCCAGGTCCGGGCAAATTCTTTTGAGCTCGGCATACACGTTCAGGCATTTGGCAAGCTCTGTCCAATAGTAAATTGTGTCTTTGATGCCGGCACTCACAAAGAAGTGCAGCATCTTGAGCTCCAGTTTTTTATTTCCTTTGATGCGTTCTTTGTAGAAGGGTACAATTTCTTTGTAACGTATTCCTAAGCGCGAGGTATAATAATCATAGGTAGGTTCTTCTTCCGATGCGATGCGGATGCCGAGCTTGCATTTTCCTTTTACGTAACGCTTATAGTACTCAAGTTCATTTTTGTTGTCGAGGATGGGGATCACATTTTTGTACCCGTTGTTAATGAGTTCTACAATGAATTGCGGATAGGGCTTGCGTTTATATCCGTTGCAGATCACAAAAGTGTTCTTGTTGATCTTACCCTGCCTGTATAATTCTTTGATGATAGGAATATCAAAAGCGGAAGAAGTCTCGAGGTGCGAGCCGTTCTTGATCGCTTCGTCCATTACAAAAGAAAAATGCGAGCTCTTGGTGCAATAACAGTAAGTATAACTACCTTTGTAATCAGCTTTTGCCATAGCGACATTGAAAAGTTTTTTCGCTTTTTGGATCTGCTGCCCGATCTTTGGAATGTAGGTTATTTTGAGAGGAGTTCCGTATTGCTTGATGATGTCCATGAGCGGCACATCGCAAAAGTGTAGTTCTCCGTCAATGACATTGAATCCTTCCTGCGGAAAGTGAAAGGTCTGCTGGATGAGGTCGAGATATTTATTTTTCATAGATTGAAGCCCCTGCCCTAAAGGGAGAAAGAGGAAGAATTAATAGTGAAAAGATGGAATTTAAGTATGAACCTTTTTTATTCGCAATTCGTATATTCGTTTTCATTCGTAATTAGTAGGGCTGCGAAGTTGGTAATAATTTGTCAAAGTAAGTAACTTACATGCGATTATTTTTGGTGATGTAAGTGAGTCGGATATGGATACCAATAACGAATATGTAACGAATGTACGAATGAACACAAGCAGGATCAGTAATCAGTAATGAAAAAAATAAAAATTATAGAAGTTAAAAGCGAGATAGGTGCAGGCACACGAGGAGCAGGCATGGGGCCGGATGCGGTGCGCATTGCTGCATTGGACTTCGGCAGCACATTTTTCAAGCGACATGAATCGGTGGAGGTTCCCAATGAAAATAAATTACTGCTTGAGCCGGTTACAAACGATTTTGCCAAGCGCATTAAAGGCATTTACTCTTTCAGTGAGAAGCTGGCAGATCAGGTTTCCGCATTCTGTAAAGAAGACGGCACTTTTCCTATCGTGCTGGCGGGCGATCATACCTCTGCGATCGGTGTAGCTGCCGGAATTAAAATGGCTAATCCGGGAAAAAAACTTGGTATTATCTGGATAGACGCACATGCCGATATTCATTCTCCCTATACAACGCCATCGGGCAATATGCACGGAATGCCTATCGCAGCCATTGTAGGTGAGGACAATAAAGAAATGCAGATCAACAAGCCCGATGAAGAAACGATAGAGTACTGGAATAAAATAAAGAACCTCGGAGGCGTTTCTCCCAAAGCCCCGTATGATAGTATTGTGATGATCGGTGTACGGGACACAGAAAGGCAGGAAGAACAGCTCTTGAAAAAGCACGCGGTGAAAAATATTTCTGTTGCTGAATTGCGCAGCCGTGGAGAAGAACGGATTTCAGTGGAAGCCCTGAGCGCGCTCGACAGCTGCGATATTATTTATGTTTCTTTTGATGTAGACAGTATGGATCCTGAAATTTCAAAAGGTACCGGAACCCCTGTTCCGGGCGGGCTCACCGAAAAGGAAGCAGGCAGTTTAATTTATTACCTGATGAGAAGCCGGAAAGTTTGCTGCCTGGAAGTGGTCGAAATAAATCCTACATATGACAGAGAAAACAGAATGGCCGAAAACGCATTTGAAATTGTGCTGAAAGCGACCAATCAGTTGATTAACGATTTCTAATCTACGAAAAACGAATCTGTACGAAAATACGAATGAACATTTACGAAATTCTTTCCGAAAAAGTTTTAGAAGCTATAAAATCGCTTTACGACCAGTCTGTTGCTCCGAATCAGATTTCTTTTAATAAAACAAAGCCGGAGTTTGAAGGAGATATCACGCTGCTTGTTTTTCCTCTGACTAAAGCCTCTAAAAAATCACCTGAAGAAACTGCGAATGCTATTGGAGCTTATTTGAAGGAGCATGTTGGGCAAGTAACGGCTTTTAATGTGGTGAAGGGATTTCTTAATCTGGTTATTGCTGATTCATATTGGGTAAATTATCTGACTGCTGAGCCATTAGCCATTAGCCATCAGCCATTAGCCATCAGTGAAACGGTGATGGTTGAATTCTCTTCTCCCAATACCAACAAGCCTCTGCATTTGGGTCATGTAAGAAACAATTTACTTGGAATTTCTGTTTCTAATATTTTGAAAGCAGCCGGAAAGAAAGTAATTCGTGTCAATCTGGTTAACGACCGAGGAATCCACATCTGTAAATCCATGCTGGCCTGGAAAAAGTGGGGAAATGGGGAAACGCCTCAATCGAGCGGGATGAAAGGAGATCATTTGGTAGGGAAGTATTATGTACTCTATGATCAAGAATTAAAAAAAGAAAAGGCGGCCCACCCCAACCCTCCCGAAGGGAGGGAGCTTGAGCGCGAAGGTTCTCCCCCTTCGGGGGAGTTAGAGGGAGCTATTCAGGAAATGCTCCGTAAGTGGGAATCCAACGACAAAGAAACGATCGATCTCTGGAAAAAAATGAACGGATGGGTATACGATGGCTTTGCAAAAACATACAAAGAGTTGGGCGTGGAATTTGAAAAGACATACTATGAATCTGAAACATATTTGCTGGGGAAGAAAATTGTTGAAGAAGGATTAAGCAAGGGAGTGTTTTTTA
Source organism: Bacteroidota bacterium (assembly GCA_023251625.1). GTDB lineage: Bacteria > Bacteroidota > Bacteroidia > Palsa-948 > Palsa-948 > Palsa-948. The sequence goes on along the minus strand of JAHEYK010000011.1, from coordinate 9,180 downwards.
AGAAACCCGATGGTTCGGTTTGGATAGATCTCACCAAAGATGGTCTTGACGAAAAATTATTACTTCGTTCTGATGGCACTTCGGTTTACATGACTCAGGATATTGGTACGGCAGTTGAGCGAATGAAGGAGTTTAAGGTAAATAAAATGATTTATGTTGTAGGCAACGAGCAAGATTATCATTTTAAAGTTTTATTTATAATCCTTAAAAAATTAATGGCTGCTAAAGTCCTCCCTGAAGG
>JAHEYK010000011.1:0-8839 GCA_023251625.1 Bacteroidota bacterium | reverse complement strand
GATTTAGGTGGGGCCATGTTTCACCTCTCCTACGGCATGGTCGATCTTCCATCCGGCAAAATGAAATCACGCGAAGGAACGGTGGTGGATGCAGATGAACTGATGGAGGAAATGGTGAATTCAGCAAGAGAAACTACAAAAGCTCTTGGAAAAACCGAAGGCATGAACGAAACAGAGGCAGAAGCGCTTTATCATACTATCGGCCTGGGAGCACTCAAATATTTTATTCTGAAAGTGGATGCTAAAAAAAGAATGCTCTTTGATCCGAAAGAATCCATTGACTTTAATGGAAACACAGGACCGTTCATTCAATATACGTATGCGAGGATCAAATCAGTGCTAAGGAAGTCAGAAGTCAGAAGTCAGAAGTCAGAAGTAACAACCAACAGCCTTCATCCGAAGGAAAAAAGTGTTATTAAACTGCTTCATGGATTTCCTGCGGTGATCCAGGAGTCAGCTGAAAGCTATAATCCGGGCCACATTGCCAATTATGTGTATGATCTGGCGAAAGAATACAACCAGTTCTATCACGAATGTCCGATCCTGAAAGCTGAGGATGAAGCTGAGAAAAATTTCAGATTGACACTTTCGGAAAAAACTGCGGAGGTGATCAAAACATCCCTGAAACTACTTGGGATAAATGTTTCGGAAAGAATGTAAACAGGTTATATGTCTTTGGTAGATATCACCAATATAAAACAACCTTTCTGTCCGGGAGAAGTAGCTGCGGGAATTTCGAATTCGATATAGTATGGGCCTGTTTGAGTTGCATTGAAATTGAAATCCTGAGATGATTTTTTCCCGCTTTCATCAAAGTAAAGAATTTTCTTTTTCCCCTTTTCTATTCCGTAGATAGTAACACCTACTTCCTGAGGAAGAACAGTTTGACCGAAGACCAATTTGTATTGTTCGTCCGAAAAAACTTCAAAATCCAATGATTCTTTTTTGGGTTTTGGACCGTAGGTGATCTCTTTGACAACATAGCTGTCATATTCAAAATCGCCCAATAACGCCATGCATTGCTTCACGATAGGTTTTGCTTTGCACTGGGCCATTGTAGCTGTGCTAAACAGGCATAAGATGCCGGCAAAAGAGATTAATATGATATGTTTGAACATATTCTTTATAATTTTTTATCCTACAATTTCTTTTCTCAGGTCACGGGTTTTTTCTGTGATAGCTTTCAGCTGCAGTTCATCGATCATGACCTTTTCATCATCGCCCTGAACGCTCAGGTTGTCAAACATTTTTTTCAGATCGGTCAGTTTAACATATAAACCCTTGAATTCGGCATCGCTCTGAAAGTTCACACTTACGTTCATAAGGCTATTGAGTATGAATTTTTGTTCTGCGACCCGCGATGCCACTTTTTCTTTATTGGCTTCTTTGGTTAGCTGGGTGGCAATATACATGTTCTCTATCCAGGCCCCGATGAAGATGAGCAGTGTTTGTTTTTCCTTGTCATTATCTTTCATGAACATATCCATTTCACATTTTAGCTGGCACACTACATTAATGAGTGAATCTTCATTGTTCATATTGTTCTTGAAGCGTTTCAGATAATCATCGGTGTCAAAAAGGCTTGACATTCCCAGGTCGTCAGATAATTTTTTTACTGATTCCATGTATTTGGAAGCCTGTTGCGCCTGTTTGTTCAGTACAGTATATGCTAGGTCAGCACTGTACACTCCCAGGTTTAGTGTTTTGCTGTGAACAGAAGAATACTTCGCAACATTCTCAGGAGCATTTGCTACTCCTTCCATGTATTTAAGACCTGTCTTTTTAAAGACCTTTGCCATTAAAAGAGGAGAAGGCAGAGAATAGAAAAAATCATGGGTCTTATTGCTGGTGTCTTTAGGGATAGCAGAAGTTGAATCCGCTACAGCAGTATTTTCATCCTGGGTCTGTGATCCGCAGGAAGAAACAAGGATGTCAAACAATAGAATAACGAATAATGCTTTTAAAGAAAGTGTAAATCTTGATTTCATGTTTTTGGGTTGACTTATATATTCATCAAAGATAGGGAAACATTTTTACTTACCTCCAGACTGACATGATGATAGAGGTAATGATCACTCCGCAGGCGTGATAGCCGCCATCCAACACCCAGATCGAAAAAGGTTTTTTGAGGAAAAGGTAATTGATGCCGGTAGGAAATGAGGAAATACCTCCAAGCACAACCCCGATCTTAAGGGCGGTCATCATGTTCCCGTTATAATTAATGATCATCACAATATAGGAGGTGAGAACCACCATTACAACTGTTTTCAGGAAGGACATTCCGAAGATCATACCCATGTTCATATTTTTTTTCTCTTCTTCAGTGGGCGGGGTGATGCCATGCCCTTTCATCCACATTTTTCCGAAAACCGGGCCGAACCAGATTGCTCCTAAAGCAAAGTACGCAAGTGCAGATACGACTACTGCAAGCCAATTAAGATTTTGAATGATCATTTTTGGGGGATTAAGTAATGTTTATAAAGACGAATTTAATTAATATTTCATTCTCGAATGAATATAATTACATTAAATTTGCTCTGATATGCGTTTATTCGACATCTTATATAAATACGACAAAAAATTCCCGAAGGCAGATTGCCTCGTGAAGAAGGAAGAGGGAAAATGGATCCCTTTTTCTACGAAGGAATTTATTGATCATTCCGAAAATCTGGCCTATGGTTTAATTTCCCTGGGTATTCAACGGGAAGATAAGATCGCCATTATGGCCAACAACCGACCCGAATGGAATTTTGCAGATATGGGCATACAGATGAGCGGTGCGGTTAGCATACCTGTGTATCCTACCATCTCAGAGACCGACCTTAAATTTATTTTGAATGATGCGCAGGTGAAATATGTTTTTGTTTCAGGCGCTGAACTTTTTAAGAAAGTGAAAGGCGCTGCAACAGATGTATCCAGCCTCAAAGAAGTATATGCGTTCGATAACGTAGCGGATGTAAAGAATTTTAATGAGTTAATAGAACTTGGAAAAAAAAATAAGGATGTGTCAAAATTAGCCGCTATTAAGGACTCCATCAAAGAAAATGATCTTGTTACTATTTTATATACTTCCGGTACCACGGGGACTCCGAAGGGCGTTATGCTTTCGCACCGAAATATTTTCAGCAATGTTTATGCCGCCCGTGAACTGGCTCCGGTAGATCATACCAGCAGAGCGCTCAGTTTTCTTCCGCTGAATCATATTTACGAGCGGATGCTGGTTTATTTTTACATGAACCTGGGGGTTTCGATCTACTATGCTGAAAGTCTGGATACCATTGGCGACAATCTGCGGGAAATAAAACCGCAGATATTCACCTGCGTTCCGCGCCTGCTTGAAAAAGTGTACGACAGAATTATTTCTAAAGGAAACGAACAGACGGGCATCAAACGCATTTTATTTTTCTGGGCCGTTTCGCTTGGAGAGAAATATCAGGAAGCGGGCAAAAATGGTTTAGGGTATCTTTTACAATTATGGATCGCCAATAAATTGATCTTCTCCAAATGGAGAGAAGCACTGGGTGGAAACGTGCGGGCTGCTGTTTCCGGAGGTGCTGCTTTGAATCCGAAGCTTGCTCGTATTTTCTGGAGCGCTCAGATCCCTGTGCTGGAAGGATACGGACTGACCGAAACCTCCCCGGTAATTGCTGTGAACACGCTCCGCCCTAAAGGCATGAAGTTCGGTACCGTTGGCGAAGTGCTGGAAGATATTCAGGTAAAAATTGGGGAAGACGGCGAGATCCTCTGCAAAGGCCCGAACATCATGCTCGGGTATTACAAGCGTCCGGATGCTACTGCTGAAGTGATCGACAAAGATGGCTGGTTCCATACAGGAGATATAGGCATTATTGATGAAGGAAGGTATTTGAAGATCACAGACCGCAAAAAAGAAATATTCAAAACATCGGGCGGAAAGTACATTGCTCCGCAAATGATCGAAAATAAACTGAAAGAAGTTTCGCTCATCGAACAGGTGATGGTGGTCGGGGAGAACCAAAAATTTGCATCTGCATTTGTAGTCCCTTCGTTCATCAAACTGAAAGCGATGTATGAGAAAGAGGGCAAAGTGTATCCCGGAAACGAAGAAGTGATCAAAGATCAGGACATCATTAAAAAAATAAAAGAGGGCGTTGAGGTGGTCAATAAATCACTCGCACACTATGAGACCATTAAAAAGATCGAGCTGCTCCCCCGCGAATGGAGCATAGAGCGCGGAGAACTCACACCGAAACTTTCGTTAAAAAGAAAAATAATTTTAGAAGCAAATAAAAGTTTAATTGGAAAAATATATAATGAATAATGTCATGGTGTAAATAACGGCTGTCATGCTGAGCTAGCTTGCCCTGAGCGAAGTCGAAGGGAAGCATCTATAAAGACCCTTCGACAGGCTCAGGGTGACAACACGGAGCAATGACGCAAAAATAAACTTATGAATCGCACGATAAAAAAAGTTGCCGTCCTTGGCTCAGGAGTCATGGGCTCGCGCATTGCCTGTCATTTTGCAAATATTGGAGTAGAGGTGTTGTTGATGGATATACCGTTCACCCCGGCCCTAAAGGGAGAAATCAAAAGCCCCCCTTTAGGGGTTGGGGGTATCCGAAACAAAATTGTGAACGATGCCCTTGCATCAGCGCTTAAGTCAAACCCATCCCCCATTTACAGAAAGTCTTTTGCAAACAGGATCACTACCGGGAATTTTGAGGACGATATGAAGAATATTTCTTCCTGTGACTGGATTATTGAAGTGGTGGTGGAAAGACTCGACATTAAAAAAATAATTTTTGAGCAGGTTGAGAAATTCAGAAAAGCGGGGACGCTCATTTCTTCCAACACTTCAGGAATTCCGATCCATCTGATGCTGGACGGCAGAAGCGAGGATTTTCAACAGAACTTCTGTGGAACGCATTTTTTTAATCCTCCGCGCTATTTAAAATTGCTCGAGATCATTCCCACTCCTAAAACTTCAAAGGAAGTAGTTGATTTCTTAATGCACTATGGAGATTTGTATCTCGGAAAAACAACCGTGCAGTGCAAAGATACCCCCGCATTTATCGCCAATCGAATTGGAGTTTACGGTATCATGTCGCTTTTTCATCTTGTAGAAAAGACCGGACTCACGGTGGAAGAAGTAGATAAACTCACCGGCCCCGTTCTGGGAAGGCCCAAATCTGCTACGTTCAGAACCTGTGATGTTGTCGGGTTGGATACACTGGTTCACGTAGCGAACGGACTTGCGCAAAATCTTCCGAATGATGAAGCAAAAGAATTATTTAAACTCCCAGGCTATATTCAAAAAATGGTCGACAATAAATGGCTGGGTTCAAAAACAGAACAGGGGTTTTTCAAAAAGGTAAAAGGAGCAAAAGGCAGCGAGATACATGCGCTTGACCTGAAAACGATGGAATACAAACCATCTCAGAAAATAAAATTTGCAACGCTGGAGCAGACAAAGCCGATCGAGAATTTAAAAGACCGCCTGAAAATGCTCATAACAGGAAAAGATAAGGCCGGAGATTTTTATCGTGCCTCTTTCTTTGGTTTGTTCCAGTATGTTTCAAACCGCATTCCTGAAATTTCGGATGAGCTCTATAAAATTGACGATGCCATGAAAGCCGGTTTTGGCTGGGAACTGGGTCCATTTGAATATTGGGATGCGTTAGGAGTAAAAGAAACGGTTGCATACATGGAAAAAGCAGGAAATAAGCCCGCGCAGTGGATCTATGATTTTATTGCATCCGGAAAAACATCTTTCTATGCCATAGAAAATAATTCCAGGAAGTATTATGATATTCCTTCCAAATCTTACAAAGCCATTCCCGGGACAGAAGAATATATTTCACTTGAAATTATACGTCCGACAAAAACAGTATGGAAAAATTCAGGAGCAACACTTACGGATATCGGGGATGGAATTCTGAACCTGGAGTGGAATACAAAAATGAATTCTATCGGAGGTGAAGTGATACAAGGCATCAATACCTCGATAGAGATTGCAGAAAAAGATTTCAAAGGACTTGTGATCTCCAACGAAGGAGCCAATTTTTCTGCCGGTGCTAACGTGGGCATGATCTTTATGTTCGCGGTGGAGCAGGAGTGGGATGAACTCAACATGGCGATCAAATTGTTTCAGAACACCATGATGCATCTTCGTTACTCTGCAATTCCGGTGGTGGTGGCTCCTCATAATCTGGCACTGGGTGGCGCTTGCGAAATGAGCATGCACTCGGATAAAGTAGTGGCACATGCTGAAACATACATGGGGCTTGTTGAATTCGGAGTGGGGTTGATTCCGGGAGGAGGAGGCACCAAAGAATTTGCCGTTCGTTTATCCGATGAATTGCAGGAGGGAGATGTAGAGCTCAATAATTTCCGCGATAAATTTTTAACCATCGGACAGGCCAAGGTTTCTACGTCTGCGCATGAAGCATTTGATCTGGGTTATTTGAGAAAAGGAAAAGATATCGTTGTCACTTCGTATGCGCGTTTATTGGCCGAAGCAAAAGCAGAGTGCCTGGAAATTGCCAATGAAGGATACAGCAAACCTGTTCCGAGAAAAGATATCCGTGTACTGGGCAAACAGGCGCTGGGACTCGCCTATTTGGGAGCCAACTCCATGCTGAGCGGAAATTATATCTCTGAACACGATGTAAAAATTTCTCAGAAGCTGGCGCATGTGCTTTGCGGAGGAGATCTTTCAGCTCCCACTTTGGTAAGCGAACAATATTTGCTGGATCTTGAAAGAGAAGCTTTCCTTTCTCTCTCGGGAGAAAAGAAAACGCTGGAAAGAATTCAGTCTATTCTTACAGGCGGAAAAGTTTTGAGGAATTGATGTCCAGTGAATCTATCATCCGATAACACGCTCTTCTCACTTGCTGCCGATGCGGTAAATTTTACCGGAAGTAATATTTTTCTTACCGGAAAGGCCGGCACAGGCAAGACTACCTTTCTCAAATATATACGCCAACATTCGCATAAAAACACCGTGGTGGTAGCGCCCACAGGAGTGGCAGCTATCAATGCGGGAGGTGTTACGATGCATTCTTTTTTTCAGCTTCCCTTCATTCCATTTTTACCTGAACAAAAATATTCCGGAGAAAATATTGAATGGGTAGACCGATACAACCTGATAAAAAACATCCGTTTCAGCAGAGAAAAGATCGATCTCATCAAAGAACTGGAGCTGTTGATCATTGATGAAGTGAGCATGCTGCGCGCCGACATGCTGGATGCCATGGACGAGATACTACGGCACTACCGCCAGCGGAGAAGTGTACCCTTCGGTGGACTACAGGTTCTTTTTATCGGAGATCTTTTTCAATTACCCCCGGTGGTTGCCGATAATGAATGGAACATGATGAAGGAACAATATGAAAGCCCTTTCTTTTTCAGCGCCAAAGTGCTGACACAAAATCCACCTTTGCATATTGAACTAAAAAAAATATACCGCCAAAGCGATGAGCAGTTCATTAATCTGTTAAACAACATCCGCAATAATGAAATGGACATAGAAGATTTTGAATTACTTGAAAAGAGAACGCTGCCTGAGATATCTGATATGAAACGCGACTGCATCACGCTCACCACCCATAATTACATGGCAGATGCGATCAATCAAAAAGAACTGAAAAAACTAAAAAGTAAAATATTTCATTTTGAAGGAGCTTTGAGTGGAAACTTTTCAGAGAAGGCGCTTCCAACAGAACTGCAACTTGAGCTGAAAGAAGGTGCCCAGGTGATGTTCGTGAAAAATGATTCAAATCCTGCAAAAAGATATTTTAACGGAAAATTGGCTACCATAAAAAGCATTGATGCAGGAGGAATTGTAGTTACACTCTCTGAAAGTAACGAGGAACTAAAGCTTGAAAAAGAAAAATGGAAAAGTGTGCGTTATGCTTTGAATAAAGAGTCCGGGCAAGTGGAAGAAGAAGAGCTTGGAAGTTTTACGCAATATCCTATCCGACTGGCCTGGGCTATCACCATTCACAAAAGCCAGGGGCTTACATTTGACAAAGTGGTCATTGATGCAGGGAAGAGTTTTGCAGCGGGACAAGTGTATGTGGCGCTCAGCCGCTGTCGCACGCTGGAAGGATTGCGTCTGCTTTCCCAGATCACTCCCGCCAGCGTGAAGAACGATGAGCGCATCATCCAGTTTGCAAGAAAAGAAAGTAAAGAACATGAAATAAAAGATATTGTAAAATCAGAAAAACCGAAATATGCAGCCCAGATACTGATCAAAGCGTTTGACTGGAAAAATATTATGGATGAATTGGACCACTTCAAAGAAGAAACAGAGTCAAAAAAATTCAACGGACAGGTTCTGGCATTCGCTGCAGCTAATAACATGCTCTCTAAAGCAAAAATTCAGCAGGAAGTTGCGTTAAAATTTGCAGCAGAATTGGAAAAACGTTTTTCTGAAACTCCCATCAACCAAAAATGGCTCATAGAAAAGGTGACCAGCGCCAAAAAATATTTTTCCTCAAAAATTAAAGAGGAATTAATTTCACAGTTGAACGGATTGCAGGCACAGCTAAAAGGAAAAACCAAAGTACGCAAGTACTCCAAGCAGGTGAATGAACTGGAAGGATTTTTGTGGAAAAAAATAAACAACATTGAGCGCGCCACCTTTGGTGATTTGTCTTTTGAAGTGGAAAAATCGGAGCGAGGAAGCGTGGCTGTTGAAAATCCGATTGCTCCCCGAAAGAAGAAAGCAGAAAAAGGCTCCAGCAAATTCGAGTCTCTTGAGTTTTACAAGCAAGGCATGAAGGTTCCGGAAATTGCCAAACAGCGGGATATGGCCATTACTACCATCGAAACTCATCTCTCTGAATTTGTAAAAAGC
>JAHEYK010000098.1 GCA_023251625.1 Bacteroidota bacterium | reverse complement strand
AAAAAGGAAGGGTATCTCCGCGAACATTATTTTAAAAATAATAAGCTGGAAGATTCCGTGCAATATGCGTTGCTGAAGAGAGAATATTAAAGGAATTATAGTGTCGTCAGGTGTTACCACCTGACGAAAATAAATTACTACAATCGTCAGGTCGAAACCTGCCTGCCGGTAGGCAGGGACCTGACGTCACATGAAGCGTACAATGCCCGGTTCTATCAGGGTTACAAATCCTTTTTTCGTATGGATCGTTTGATGTTTCATTCCGTATACTAAAATATAAAATTAGTGTATGACAATTTAAGTAGACTAAAAGTAAAATTACTCAAGGAAAAAAGAGTTATATTTACATCATAAATTAAATTTCTGATGAAAAAAATAATTACTCTATTCTCAACCCTTCTTGCAGTGGCCTTAATTTCCGGACATCTAAAAGCGCAACCTACCTGCTCTTGGGCAAAAAAAGCCGGAGGAACCAATGAGGATTACGGGTCTTCGGTAGCGACCGATAATTTTGGCAATGTCTATTATCTGGGTAATTTTTATTCTCAGAAAATTGTTTTTGGAACTACCACGCTGAACAATCAGCCTTACCAGGCTTTTAATTATGGTTCGGAGATGTTTTTGACAAAATATGATTCATGTGGAAATTTTAAATGGGCGGTGTCGGCCGGTGGAAATTCGGGTACAACAGGTAAAAGGCTTGTTACCGATCCTGCAGGCAATATATATGTATGCGGTTATTCAAATGCAGATACGGTTTATTTCGGTACTGTTAAATTGATCAACAAGGCAGGCTATGGGATTGCATTTGTGGTAAAATACAATTCCAGCGGAGTAGCGCAATGGGCTCAGCAGGGCAGCGGCTATAATGGCACTGCGAGAGGATATGCGATCGCTTTGGATGCTTCAAACAATATTTTGCTTACAGGCAATTTTTATTCATCCGCTATTAAATTCGGAGCTGACAGTGCACTGAACGAATACAATAACGGTGACGGGAGCGTTTTCATAGCCAAATTTGACAACGCAGGAACCATTCAATGGGTGAAAAGTGGTGGGGGTGATTACGATTGTTTTGCTTACGGAATAGGTACGGATGCTTCGGGTAATGTGTATGTTGGTGGCACCTATGGTTCTACACACATTCGTTTTGGAAATGATTCGCTGCCTTTGTCGCCAAGCGGTTACTACGATATTTTTGTGGTTAAATATAGTTCGATAGGAACTGAGCAGTGGCTGCGTGTGGCCGGATCCAGCGATGATGATGAGGCGATGAGTTTGGCTTCTGATGCTGCAGGCAATGTTTATATAACCGGATTCATTGGTTATGTGTCTACAGTTACGTTCGGCACGCATGCAATTACAAATACAACCCATTCGCTCAGTATGTTCATAGCCAAATACGATGCGTCCGGTACCGCGCAATGGGCGAAGATAGGGCAGGGAAACGGGTACACGAATAATCAGGGTTACAATGTGAAGCTGGATGCGAATGGAGATCCAAACATAATTGGATTTTATAGCTCTGATTCTTTACAGCTTGGAGCCGTATCTCTCATCAATAATTCCATGCTAACAGGCGGAGGAGATACCGTGCAGGATATTTTTGTTGCAAAATACAAAGCCAATGGAGTTTTATCCTGGGCAAGGACAGCCGGTGGGATAAGCCATGATTGGGGCTATGGTTTGGCTTTGGGTGCACATAACAGTATTTATATTACAGGGGAATTTATGTCCCCCACAATTTCATTTCCGGGCGTGCCTACGCTTTCTCTTACTCCCGGAAGTGCATGGGGAAATGGCGATGCATTTATCACCAATAATATTTCACTGAACCTTGACACACCGCGTATATGTATGGTGACTGTTGACAGCCTGCTTGCAAAAAATAATCTCATAGCATGGGATAAAACGCAGTTTCAAAATGCCGACAGCATCATTATTTACCGCGAGATAGGAACCGGCAATTATAAACCCATTGCTTCGGTGCCATCTACAGCGTTGAGCTTGTTTACGGATACGGTAAAGACCAAATATTTTCCGAACACCGGTGACCCGAATTCCGGAACATACCGCTACAAGATCGGGTTTCGTGATACGGCAGGAAATTACAGTGTGCTAAGTCCTTTTCATAATACCATTTTCATCACAAACAGTAACGGAACATTTTCCTGGGCGCAATTATATACTATCGAGAATAGCGCAAATCCGGTGTCCAGCTATGTGCTGATGCGCGATGACAGCAGCAACGGAAAATGGCATGCTATTGCCAGCGTGGCCGGAACGCAGCAACAGGCAAGTGACCCTATGTATCCTACTTATCAGAACATTGCATCGTGGAGAGTGGAAACACAATGGTCTATAAGCTGTCCGATCACAATCCACAAAGGCCCGGATGAATGGACCAGTAACTTGAATTTATCTAAATCGAATGTGAACAGGATCGCAGGCAACGGAGTTTCTGAAATCGGAAATGCAATTCCGCTTGAAGTGTATCCAAATCCAACAGCCGGAAAATTTATGGTAGAGTGGAAGGGAACAAAAGCGGAACTTGAAATATCTAATCTACTTGGAGAGAACGTCCTGAGATCTGATATTAAAAATCAACGATCTGAAGTGGATATGAGCTCCAGCCCCAACGGTGTTTATTTTATTAAATTGAAAACTGAACAGGGAGTTGCTGTTCGAAAGGTAATTAAGGAATGACATTTTAATTTTTCTATTCACAATTCTTCTTGTAATATACTTAGATGCCTACGGCATGGCATCATCTCATTATATTTGCTAAAAATGCAAATGTTTAAATATGCTGATGAAAACTTTCTAAGATTATTTTTATGAAAAAACATGTCCTTTTCTTTTTGTTTTGTGCTGTTGTTATTAGTGTAAAGGCTCAAAGACTGAGCCATACGAGAGTGAAAATGATCATGTACTACGACACAGTTATATACCGGCTTGATAAATTTGGAACTGACGCCAACCGGGAGGTTAGAAGGATCATTGCAAAGGCAAAGAAAAAAAAATTGACGCCCGATTCAGCTGTAAGAGAACTCACAAATATTCTGATTAAGTATACTGCAAATGGCCCGAAGGAGGCGACTGATCTTTCTGTTTTGATCGATAGCATGATCACAAGGGAGAAAGGTACTCGCAAGATCATCAGCAAAGTTGAGATGGATATCCGGTATAAACATATGTATGCCAATGTTTATTATTTAATCGGTCAACTTCGTTTACTTGATGCCACTCAGCCCATTGATTCCATCAAGGCGTATGTAGACAAGATCAGGTATCATGAAACGGCGTCTCAGTTGTATAGGCTCATGCGTGATACGATCGAGAAATTTAAATATTCGGACTCAGTTTATTATTCTGGCCTTAAAGAAAACATTTCGGTGGTCAGAGTTAGGGTCAATACATTAACGGAAGAAGATTATCCCGCTTATGGATTTACAGAAACAGCCAAGAAGATCGTTAAAGGTATAAACATGAATATGGATAATGATTTTTTTGCAATTGCTCCGAAAGCTGCCGGGATCCCGAACCTTGACCGTGATTATACCGGAGGGGCAAGGATAGAAGTGCTTACTGACTTTTTGAAGATGCGTCTTCTGCCGGTTGGAAATATCCATTTATCCAAAAACGACTTATGGTGGTTCTCGGGTTCAAATTACCTGAGCTACCAGGGTCTATTTTTTGGCTCCGAAGCATATACCCCTTACATACGTGACACACTTCTGTTCAATAAAGATACAGTAGTTGATTCGCTGGACCGCCCATTTGCATCTTATCAATATTGGGGCTGGGTGAAATACAGACAGCATCGCAGGGGTATTTTCAGGGATATGTTCCAAATAAAGGTGGGGAAAGTAGGGGGTGATAGGGGGCAGATTGTTCAGGCGATCGTACATCGTGATTTGTCTGTGGATTCACCCACGCCCCGTGGCTGGGGTGCGCAAATTGCCAGCGGGGGAAGAGTGGGGCTGAATGTTGAATATTATCCTGAAGCAATGCTGCTTTCAAATGACGGAGATGCATTCAATGTTCTTCGTGGACGAAAATCTAAAGTTCCGGATTGGGTAAATATTTCGGGCATGATCGAGGCCAGGATAGGGCATGACATGACCTCTTGGGGTGTGGGATTTGAATGGTGTAATCTATCTTTTAAAGAGCGAAGCTGGAACAATCATATTTTACGTAGTGATAGAAAAAGCACCCATTGTAAATATTCGGTATCTGAATTCTTTAAGAATGATTGCATCGTAGCTGTAAAAGCAAAATACCGATATGAGCGGCATAACTCTATGCTTGAAGGATTTGGTATTTGGTGGCAGCTGCCTGATAATGACCCTCTTTCTCCGAAAGATATTTATGTGGTGCAGGAAAAGGATATGGTGAGGTATATCGGGCAGTTCGAATATTTATTCGGCTTTAAAACACAGTTTGCCAATATTTACTACAAAGGTGTTTTTTTAACTCCTGAAACAAGATTGCCCAAAGCAAGCAGATGGCAATACTGGGGTTCCATAGGTGTGAGTTTTTTATTGCCATAAAATACTGATCATGCTTCTAGAATATTTTTTTACCGTTATTGTTTGGGGACTGCTCGCATGTTCACCTCCTCCTCCGGTTCTGAAAGTGGATGAACTCGTGAAACGGTACACAAATACGAGCGACACCACCTACATAGTGAATTTCTGGGCTACCTGGTGTGAGCCCTGCGTGAAGGAACTTCCTGACTTTGAAAAGATCCATGAAACGTACAAGAATAAAAAAGTAAAGGTCATCCTGGTCAGCATCGACTTTGTGGCTGATTACGATTCAAAACTTGTGCGTTTTGTTAAGAAAAATAAAATTCAATCCGAAGTGCTGCTGCTGGATGAAACAAAAGCAAATGTGTTCATCGATAAGATAGATGCCAGGTGGAGTGGATCTATTCCCGCCACTATGATCGTGAACAATTCACTCAAGTACAAAGAGTTTTTTGAAAAGAGCGTCAGCTATGATTTTCTGGCAGGCAAGATATATGAACTCGAAAGATGAGCTTACATCAACTTCCTCTTGATCGTGCAGCCCACTGATTTAGCAGAACTTACCGGAACTTCTTTCCCATCACGCAATGCATTCACTGCATCTTTCAGAAAGAATTTGGTTGCATTGGCAGGATCGGAATCATCGGTGTAAGCGCCTTTGTAAACCAATTTAAGGTTCTTATCGAACAAAAATGCTTCGGGTGTGCGGTTTGCGCCAAAAGCATTGGCAAGCTCTGAGTTATTGTCAGCGGTGTAGGGAAAATCATAACCTTGTCCTGTCGCATATTTTTTCATAGCGTCAAAAGAATCGGCTCCGTCACGCTGCGCCTCGTTTGAATTGATAAGGACGTAACCCACTTTGCAGTCTTTGGTTTGCTTCGCCATGTCTTTTATCGCAGCCTCGTGCTTGATAACGAACGGGCAGGTATTGCAGGAGAAGACTACCAGCAATCCGTTCTCTTTTTTGGAATTTGTAAGAGTTATTTCTTTTCCGGAAATATCTTTCAGTTTTACATCTCCTTTAGGGAGCGTAGTGCCGATGTTGATCGATGTCATTTCACCTGTAGTGAATGCTGAAATGATGATTGTTGCGATGAGGGCAGAGGAGAGGAGTGTTATTTTTTTCATGTTGTTTTGTGTTGTATAAATTGATGAGATCTATTTTTTCTTTGCCGGAGCCGGTTTCTTTGCAGGTGCTTTCTTTTTTCCACCGCCTTTTACTTCCTTGGTAGGAGGGTGGCATAAGTTACAAGGTGTCTTATGATAAATATCTCTCACTTTCCAAAGCTGGACTGCTTCAAAATTTGGGCTGTAATATTTGCAGGCTTTGGTATGGTATTTAGGCCCAGCATCGTTGCAGTAAACAGTTTGAGAGAATATTTTTGTGGTCGCCAGAAAAAAAAGTATGGGAAGTATAAAAAAGTATTTTTTCATAGGCATTGAATGGGTTCGGTGTTTTGCACGGCAAACATACATACAAAAATGAATTTTTCAAAATGAAATGTTTCAACATTTCCCCCTTTGCTCTCCGGGCCGGTAAATGTTATTTTACTCGGGTCTGTGTTTTCAAGGTCTCACTCAGTTTGGAGTTGGCATCTTCCTCGGTCCCTATAAATAAATAAAATCCTTTTCCTTTGCTTGCCAGTTGTGAGATCAATTGTTTTCCGATCCTATTCTTGCCAAATGCGAGTACAGAGAATTGAATATGCTCACTTGCTTTTTTCTCTATCAGTTTGATCAACCCATCTTCCGTATCCGCCAGGCCATTAAATCCTCCATCTGTAGAGAGGATGATCTGGTTGAAGCCCTGAGGTTTGAAATTTTTCTCCGCATTTTCATAGGCAGCCCGTATAGCTTTTCCGCCCACTGTCCTGCCACCACACTTTAATTGCTGAATCACAGATATTATTTTCTCCTGCTCGTTTCCTGAAGTGCCGGCGAGTTTGATCGTTGCTTCATTGGCATAGGTGATAATGGTGATCCTGTCCTCGACCCGCATCATCTTGGTGAGTTGTATCATGGCCTTTTGCAAAAGTGGCATGCGGTCGGTGCCGTTCATGCTGGACGATACATCGATCAAAAAGACCATGTTATTCTCTTTATAGTTTTCAAGAGAAAAATCCGACTGTTCGTCCGGTTTGACTACCGGAGGAATTACTTTGTGTACAAGCGCAACCGTATCTTTAAATATCGGCACCGGCATTTCTTTTGGAGCAAGGGGAGCCAGTTCAATGGTGACTTTATTGTTCTTGGGATTAAAATTCTTTAAAAGCGACTTGCTTTTATATCCCGTATGTTCCGCATACAAAAAACAAAACCCTAAACCTGAGTGCTGTTTGTATTCTCCATGTATATCTGTTTGGTGTTGATTGAAACTTTCTCCTTTTTCAATTTCAATAAGCGTATTTGAAAGAGGTTGTTTTGTTGCCGAATCTATGGTCAGGATTTGCAGATCAAATTCAAGAGGCTTATGTGGGCTAGTGAACGATGGGCAAGCCACATTTGCAAACTCATCAAAGCTTAGTATCTCTCCTTTGTAAGTGAGCTGCACAGGTGTTTGTGATGCGGTGTGAAAAACAGGAATGGATACATTGAACTTGCCTTTTGTTTTTGGAAGATAAATGATCTCAATAAATCCTGTTTCTCCGGGATCAATGCTCTTTAACGGAAAACGCACCTCAAATTCGGGAGGATAGTGCTGTTTGAGCAAGAATATTTTTTGGATGGATTCATTTCTTACTTCGATCGTATCGATCCGGCTTATCCAGCTCTCCACTTTCTGAAAATCAAATTCTGTTCTGCTGAAATGCAAGCCATCGTGATCTGTTTGGCTAAAGGATAAAGATACTTCGCTCAGTATGATAAATACAAACAAATAAACCGGAAGCTTGTGCATTCATCAAATGTACGGAGTTTGAAGTTGGTCGGAGATGTGAGAGGGGCGAAATATTATTTTTCTTCATCTTCATACTTCAATCTTCCCGAAAACATATATGTTTTTTGTTCAGTGAAAGATCGCATGGTTCCGTTTACGTAATTGCCTATCATGGTTCCTTTCCAGAAAAGTTTCATATCGCCATTTTCGTTTCGTGTAAAGGTTACAAATACAGTAGCATGTGATCCGTACGAAGTGTCAGGATGTGCGGAATAGCTGTCTCCTTTGGAGTTATATTGTTTACCCATTTCTTTCGGGTAGAATTTTCCACCTATAAATGTTATTTCTTCGGAGGTTAAATTTGTTTTTGTTTTGGAGTCAGGGTCAAAGGTGTATATGCGAATGTTAAATGTTTTTCCTTCCAGTAATATGGAAGAATTTTCTTTTTGTTTGTCATTAGTTTGTGCCCATGATGTAACTGAGAACATCAAGCATAAAATAATCATCAATACAGTTGTGTTTTTCGCGTTTTTCATAACCTTCGTTTTTGCTTCTCATTATAGTATACGTTGAGCAAATTCTCTCTATATGGATAATAGACGGATTGCTGATTACAATAGATAGACGCTGCGATTATTTCGCTCAAGAAGATAGAAGTGTAAATTCAAGCGAAAAATAGGGGGAGAGTGGCTATTTTTCCTTTAAAGCCTTGCTTTTTACGATCTCTGCAAGGGGACGACCTTCAATTTTGCTTTCGAGCCAGCTGATCAGGTCGAAATACATAAGCGCTTTTTGCTCTTTGGGATCTTTGAGGATTTCAGTCAATTTTACTATAAAAGAACTAAACTCTTCTTTTACATCTTTTTTTCCTACAACGGTTTTGTTCAGTTTTCTCATGAAGTCAAGTACGGCCCCTTCCACTTTATAAAGTCTTGCGCGTTTGTTCATAAAACGAAGTGCAGAGTCGGTGAGGTGCTCGATGATATCTTCTGTTCTTAATTCGTAGTGTATCAGGATCATCACTATGTGCGCCCAGGCTTTAATGTCTTCTCCTGCGGCACCCTCCGCTGCGTTGGTGACTCGGCGTATCCATTGAAGTGCTTTCAGGAAATCGCCGGCAATAAAATAAATACTGGCTATATTAAAGTATAGTACATAGATGGAGGTTTGATTGATAACCGTTTTGAATTTATTGATCTTGCCTTCCATTTCTTTGATCGCTGCCACCCCTTTTTCAAATTCACCCGTTGTTAAATAATAATTGGTTTCGTTGATGCGTGAGAAAACAAAAATATAATCACGCACCGTGGTAGATTTTGTAACGATGGAACGATGCTTCTGGATCGTTACGAATGCATCTTTGAACCTGCCAAGCTCCATCTGTCTGCCTGCCATATTGCTGAGCACCGATGCGTGGTGTATCTCAGGGTAATCCAACGTGCCGTAATTTGCTTCGATGAATTTCTCTACGACCTCAAGTGTTTTAATGGTGCCGGTATAATCTCCTATGGCGGTCTGGCACATGGCACGTGTGAAATAACTTTCTTTTTTTGCAGCAGCCGTCAGCCCTTTTCCTGCATCCCGTACCAAGGGGGTGTCAAGTATTTTTTGTACCTGCTTTTTGTTTCGGATCGCCTTTTGAAGGTCCAGGCTCCGGAGCAGTAGGAGCGATTCCCTGCGCATTTTTTTGCACTCGAAAAGATTTTCCAGTTTGCCGATGAGCACGGGTATTTCTTTTTCTATCTCTTCCAGCAGTTTAAAATTTCCGTCACGGGTCATTTTTTCGCTTTGGAGCAAAAGCGTTTGCAAGGCAGGCCCCCATCGCTCGTGTTCGTACGATAGTTGTTTGGCGCGCTCCAGAAATTTGAATTCTTCTTTCGTGATCCCTTTTTCGCGCATGATCAGGGCGTTATCGAGCAGGCTTTTAATGGAGCAGTCTATATCGTCCCCTTTCCAGCGAAGCAGCCGCATGCTTTCCAAAATAAGATTGTACAGGTAATTTTTCAGCATGCGCAGATGCTCCTTTTTTACCAGGCCCAGCGCAGCTATTTTTTCTTCGTCATACTCATCCTGTTTGGCAATGGCATCGAACAGGCGCAGATAGTTTATCTCGCCCGCGTTTTGTGAATTGTATCGCGCATAAAGCTTGAAATGCCTTTTTTCCATTTTATTCATTCCTTGAATAAGCTGGAAAAGCGGGGATTGTTCTTGTTTAGCCATGTTACGTTACAGCAAATGTACTCAATGTTTCAACAATAGCAAATTGTAAAATATTGATATTTTGGCTATGATATACACTATTATGAGCTTAAAATAAGTAATGGAACCTTATTTATTTTGTTTTTAGGGGTATTACGTACATAAAAATATTTATTAGGATTTGGCATCGGGAGGCTCTAATTTTAACTAACGAAATCATAAATACAATATAATGAAATCAAAGATCTCTTCCGTTATGACTGTTTCAGCAAGATCCGGATTTATATCCGTGTGTATGTTGGTAACAGCATTTTCATTTGCAGGCAATGCCTGGAAGGGAAACCCTTTGGATCAAAAAGTATTTGTAGAGAACAACGGGCAGTTTGAAAAAAAGGACAACGATAAGAACGGTTCCATATTATACGCTGCATCGCAGAGCGGAATGATGATGTACTGGAGCGGCACCGGACTCACTTACAGGGTTCCTGAACTTTACCTGAGCGCAGAAGCAAAACGTGAGATGGAAAAAGAAAAAAACAACCCGGAAGAGATCAGAGAGCACATGCAAAAGAGATTTCATTATCTGAACATGGAA
>JAHEYK010000097.1 GCA_023251625.1 Bacteroidota bacterium | reverse complement strand
TTCTCACTTACTTCCATCGCACCCAGAATTGTGAGATCTACCTTTTGCGCGCGGATCATTCCAAAGCTCAAAGCGGAATCAAAAATAGAAGCGCCTTTTAAAAGTGTTACAGTTTGTTTTCCCGCATTGATGAGATCGGAATCTTCATCGCCTTCAAAAGGGAAAGGTCCCATTCCTAAGATCCCATTCTCCGATTGTAAAACTATATCAACTCCTTTAGGAACGTAGTTTGCGCAAAGAGTAGGAATACCAATGCCAAGGTTGACATAATATCCGTTCTTTATTTCTTTTGCGATGCGTTTTGCGATTCCGTTTTTATCGAGCATACTAATTTGAAAATTAGTTAATTTGAAAATTTGAAAATGATCGCTTTGTGGATGAGATTATCTTGGATAATATCCTGATTATTTCATCTAATTTTTTCTGTAATTCTTCGCAATCGGGATAATGTTTCGAGGCCTGACAAAGTGAGAGCCAATATTCCGTTTCATCAGCTTCTTTTGCAGCAATTTTCATTTTATGAATAAAGTCTGCTTTGCTTTCAGCATTTTGAGCCTCCCTTACATTTGCTCCAATTGAAGTTCCGGATTTCAAAATCTGTCTGGCAATAACATATTTCCTTTTTTCCTCCAACAATTCCGCAAAATCCACCAGTAATAATGAAAATTCAAAAGTCTTTTCCACAATAATATTTTTCTTGTCATTTCTCATTCTAAATCTGGCTGTTAATTTTCAAATTATCTAATCTTCAAATTTTCAAACCTTCTTTCTTACTGTCCGTTGTTCTATTCTCTTCTGATAATTTGAACCCTGAAAAATACGATGTACATAGATCCCGGGCACATGAATATGATCCGGGTTTAATTCACCGGGCTCCACTAACTGCTCTACTTCCGCTATCGTTGTTTTCCCTGACATGGCAACCAACGGAGAAAAGTTCCGGGTAGTTAATTTAAAAACAAGATTGCCCTCTGTATCTCCTTTCCACGCTTTTACGATGGCAAAATCCGGCTCGAAAGCGTATTCCATCAGATAATCTTTTTCCACTCCGTTGAATTTGAACTTGCGCACTTCTTTTCCGATCGCCACTTCAGTCCCCACGCCTGCAGGTGTAAAAATTGCCGGCATGCCGTATCCGCCCGCCATTAATCTTGTGGCGAGAGTTCCCTGCGGGATCAGATCCACTTCCAGTTCTCCGCTCAGCATCTGGCGCTCGAACTCAGCATTCTCTCCCACATAAGAAGAGATCATTTTTTTAATTTGTTTTTTGTGAAGTAAAAGGCCAAGGCCAAAATCATCTACTCCCGCATTGTTCGAAATGCAGGTAAGATCTTTCACGCCCAGTTTTACGAGCGATGAAATGCTATTCTCCGGAATTCCGCATAAGCCGAACCCGCCCAGAGCGATCGTCATGCCGTCTTTTACATCTTTAACGGCTTCATCCGCGTTCTTAACTTGCTTATTCATATAAATTTATTTTTTGTTCGGATACCGAATAGTTTCGAATCTACGAATAGCAGCCTGGTTTTTATTCGCAGATCTGTAAAAATTCGTTATTAGCACCCTAAAAGTCGTCATTTAAATTTTTATCACTTTCTCCTCCCGCACCTTGCTCTGTTTCTTTATCGTACTTATCGCAGTCAAGCTCTACAGAAATTTTCTTGGCAGGCTTTTCAAATTCTCCCTGGTAGAGATTCAGTTTTTTATCAGCATATACTTTTTGCATATAGTATGCAAAGATAGGAAGCGCCATGGCTGCGCCCTGTCCTTCATCCAACGAAGAAAAGTGTATGCTCCGGTCTTCTCCGCCCACCCAACAACCCGAAACCAGATTTGGCGTAATGCCCATAAACCATCCGTCAGAATGGTTTTGCGTAGTTCCGGTCTTTCCGGCCATGGGCTGCATGAGTTTGTATTTATAGCGCAAACGAATTCCTGTACCGTGCTGGACAACGCCTTTCATCAGCTGGATCATGATGTATGCTTTTTCTTCGTCCATCACCTCTTCGGTATGAGGACGGAAATCTGAGAGTACACGTCCGTTTTTGTCTTCGATGCGCGTCACAAAAATAGGATCCACTCTCGTTCCCTTATTTGCAAAGGTGGTCATGGCCCCCACCATTTCATAGAGAGAAATTTCGGCAGTGCCCAGACAAATTGCAGGAACAGGCTCAATCTCGCTTGTAATCCCCAGGCGATGAGCAAGCTGTACCACCGGTTCGGGGCCGAATTGTTTCATTATATATGCTGTCACCCAATTGATAGAAAGAGCCAGTGCAAATCGAAGTGTTACCATTCGTCCATTGAATTCTTTCTCGGAAGAATTTTCAGGAGTCCATGGTGGTTGGTTCGGAAGCTCAAACGTTACCGGAACATTCGGAACTTTCTGGCAGGGACTCCACCCTTCCATGATGGCCAGGGCATACACAAATGGTTTGAACGTAGAACCTACTTGTCTTTTCGAAGTTTTTACTTGGTCGTATTTGAAATGTTTGTAGTTGATCCCACCCACCCACGCTTTGATGTAACCGGTATGCGGGTCCATCGACATAAATCCGCTGCGTAAAAACCCTTTGCAGTAACGGATAGAATCCATCGGGCTCATCGTAGTATCAATTTCTCCTTTCCAGGAAAATACGGTCATAGGGATAGGCGTGCTGAAATTTTTATCTATCTCCTCCGCACTCATGCCCTGCGCTTTGAGGCTCCTGTATCGGTCAGAGCGGTGCATCGATGAGGTCATGATAGATCTTATTTCATCTTTCGTCACACGAAAATCAAAGGGGGCGTTTTTTTTCTGCTTGCACTCTTTTGTAAATCTTACCTGTACTTCTTTCATATGCTCCGTCATGGCCTGCTCAGCATAATACTGCATTCGGGAATCAATGGTGGTATAAATTTTCAATCCATCACGGTAAACATCATATTGTGTTCCATCGGGCTTTGGATGTTCCTCGCACCATTTTTTCATAAAATTATCACGCAGGTATTCACGCAGGTACGGAGCGAGGCCCAGGTTATGGTCTTCTTGCTGAAAATTTATTCCAAGCGGAAGGGTCTTCAAGGAGTCAAATTGGTGTTGAGATAAATATTCATACTTCATCATCTGGTTCAACACTACATTTCTTCTTTGCAGGGTAGTGTCAGCTCTTCTCAGCGGATTGAACAGCGCAGGATTTTTACACATACCTACCAGCATGGCCGATTGTTCGGCTTTCAGGGAGTCGGGGGTTGTATTGAAATAAATTTTTGAAGCAGATTTTATTCCAACAGCAAGGTTCACAAAATCAAACTTGTTGATGTACATGGTTAGAATTTCTTCCTTCGTGTATTGTTGTTCCAATCGGGCAGCGATGATCCACTCTTTTATTTTGCGCATGGCCAGGCGAACCTTCGATTGGTTTTTGTCGCGCGGGAAAAGCATCTTTGCCAGCTGCTGCGTGATCGTGCTGCCACCGCCACCACTTTGATCTCCTCCCAATACGGTACGGAACAAAACGCGGAATAATCCGCGCAGGTCAACTCCTGAATGCTCTTGAAAGCGTGCATCTTCTGTCGCGATCAAACCATTCACTACATACGGGCTAAGGGCTTTGAATTTGACATTCACACGGTTCTCGGCATAATATTTTCCCAGGATCTTTCCGTCAGCAGAAATAATTTCCGTAGCCAGGTTCAATTTGGGATTTTGCAACTCGGCTACGTTGGGAAGATCCCCGAACCAGCCCATGGAAACCATGAATACCACCAAAAAAACGAGCAGAAATGGAGCCACCACCAGTCCCCACAGAATAAGCAAGAATTTTTTGGCCTTCTTTTCAGGAAGTTTTTTTTTGTCTTCGTGGGAGTGTTCGGCCATTTTGTTCTCAAAAGGAGTTGCTAAAGGTAGAAAATCTACGAAAGGAGAAACAATTCCTCTGATACGAAAATATGGACATAATATTGCAGATAGTTGGGTATTTTTCGCTATCCGAAGATTTAAATTTTCTATCTTTGTTTTGTTCTTGACTATGACAACTCCCGATATCAAAATATTCTCCGGCAGCGCTTCAAAGGTGTTTGCGGAAAAAGTGGCTAAGGCCTGCGGACAACCCCTCGGAAAAGTAGCGCTCAATCGATTTAGTGATGGGGAATTTGCTCCCTCTTTTGAAGAAACTGTACGGGGGAATAATGTTTTTTTAATTCAGTCCACCTTTCCGCCCACAGAAAATTTATTCGAACTTTTACTGATGATTGATGCAGCTAAAAGAGCATCGGCAAAAAATATTGTTGCGGTGATCCCTTATTTCGGATTTGCGCGTCAGGACAGAAAAGACCAGCCCCGTGTCCCGATCGGAGCAAAACTTATAGCTAATCTTTTAACTGCAGCCGGAGCAAACCGTATCATGACCATGGATCTTCATGCAGATCAGATCCAGGGATTTTTTGAAATGCCCGTGGATCACCTTTTTGCCTCTACTATTTTTATCCCCTACATAAAAAAATTAAACCTTTCCGATCTTGCTATTGTTACCCCTGATATAGGAGGCTCTAAGCGTGCAAATGCATACGCAAAATATTTAGGGGCCGAGATCGCGATCTGCTACAAGCAACGCAAAAAAGCGAATGTTATCGAGAGCATGACCGTGATCGGAGAAGTGGAAGGCAGAAATGTAATTCTGGTAGATGACCTGGTAGATACCGCGGGTACTCTTTGCACCGCTGCCGATATGTTGATGGATAAAGGGGCAAAAAGCGTTCGTGCTATCTGCTCACACCCCGTTCTTTCCGGAAAGGCGTACGAGAAGATCGAAAAATCTAAATTGGTAGAGATGATTGTTACAGATACCATTCCTTTAAAACAGGAATGCTCCAAACTGAAAGTGATCTCGGTTGCGGATCTTTTTGCCAGCGTAATTGATAAAGTGCTCAGCCACGAATCGATCAGCGCGCATTTTATAATGTAAATATTGGTTGGTAGTTGGTTAGTTTTGAGTTGTAGTTGATTTGTTACTTGTTCAGGCTGAATAACTATAACTGACAACCAAAGAACTAAAACCACAAACTAATAAACCTTAAACTAAATTCACATGAACCGGAAATTGATCTTCACTTTATCTTTATTTGGATTAGCAATGGCCATTGCATCGGTGTTTGTAATCCCCTCTAAAATAGAACCGGCATTCTGGCTGGTTATTTTTATCACCTGCGCATATTTCATAGCTAAAAATGCATCCGGGAAATATTTTCTGCATGGTTTTGTGCTCAGCCTGGCAAATTGTGTTTGGATCACTTGCGCTCATGTTTTATTTTATGCAACATACATTGCCAATCATCCGGATGAAGCAGCTATGAGTGCTAAAATGCCACTGCCCGAACATCCAAGAATGATGATGCTCGTTATGGGCCCCATCATCGGCATTATTTCAGGAGTAGTGCAAGGGCTATTTGCATTCATTGCTTCCAAGATTGTTAAGAAATAAATTTTCAAAACATGGAAACAGCTTACAAAAACTGTCAGTCTTGCGGAATGCCCCTTAAGCGGGATGAGAAAGGTGGTGGCACCAATGCTGACGGAAGCAAAAGCATCATGTATTGCTCCAGATGCTATGAAAGTGGAAAGTTTATCAGGCCCAACATAACCGTTACAGAAATGCAAGCCCTTGTAAAGGACAAAATAAAAGAGTTTGGTTTTCCCGGATTTCTTGCCGGGCTTTTCACTAAAAACATACCCAAGCTGGAAAGGTGGAAAAACAAGTGATTTTTCACTTTTCGAGTTGAAAATTTCCACCGAAAAGGTTTTATTTATTTAATGTAATTGCTACCTTTACACTGCTTTTTTCGAAATATTATTTTCGAAACAAAAACCTAATAAAACAATAAAAAACCCAGTATGAAAAAAAACCTACTTCGCAATGTAATGCTGTTTGTTGCAGTATTATTTGCATCCTCCCTTTTTGCCCAGGATTGGGTAAAAATGATGCAGGACCAGAACACGAACTTTTATGACGTTCAAAAAGCTTTTGGCACCTATTACGAGAAAGCTGTGAAAATAGCCGAACGAGAAGCAAAAAAGGAACGCAGAGCAAAAGGAGAAAGATTCGCGGAAGGAGAAGTAGAGGTTCCTGGCTATGAAGTATACAAACGTTGGGAACATTTCATGCAGCCCCGTGTTTCTATGACCGGAGAGCGCTTTGACCCTTCTGCAGTTTGGCAGGAGATGTCAAATTATAAAAAGAAATTCGGAACCTATTCAGGCGCAGGAAACTGGACGCTGGTAGGCCCTACCAATCCATCGGTTCCTTCAGGAGGTGGTGGAGCAGGACGTGTAAATTTTCTTACTGTTCATCCTACTATACCAACCACTATGTGGTGCGGTTCGCCAGGAGGAGGTCTATGGAAGACAACAGACGGAGGCACTACCTGGACCACCAATACAGATAAAGTAGCTCAGGTGATCGGATGTACCGATCTAGCCATTGATCCCACAAATCCAAACACCATGTATCTTGTTACCGGTGATGGAGAAGCAGGAGATACGTATACTGTTGGTTTGTTAAAATCAACAGACGGGGGCACTACCTGGAACACAACAGGTCTTTCTTTCAATGTTGGCCAAACCCGTATGATGAGCAAGATCATCATAGACCCCTCTGTTACAAGCACTCTTTATGTTGCTACATCAGCAGGAATTTATAAAAGTACAGATGCTGCTGCTACCTTTTCACTTTCATTGGCAGGATCTTTCAAAGATCTTGAGCTAAGGCCCGGAACAACAGGCGCTACGGCAGTTTTATATGCAACAGGAGGTCAGTTTCAGCGTACTACTAATGGCGGAACTACCTGGACAGCTCAACCGGCAAGCCTTCCTGTAGCAGCTAATGTACAGCGTATGGCTGTTGCAGTTTCTAATGCAAACCCACTGGTTGTTTATGTTATCACAGCAAAACCTGTTACCTATGATCTGGAAGGATTGTATAAATCTACAGATGGCGGAACAACATTCACTAAGCTAACTGTTGGATCTGCGATCATCGGTACACAAGGTTTTTATGCCTTATCCATGGAAGCATCACCGACCAACGCAAACGAACTTATAGTGGGCGGCCTTGATGTTTGGAGATGTGCCAATGTTCCCAGCAGCGGAACAGCGACCTTTACCAAAACGTCTGACTGGACGGGAAGCGGTGCCCCTTATGTACATGCCGATATTCATGAGTTGGTATATTCAGGCGGAACCACCTTTTTTGTTTGTTGCGATGGAGGAGTGTTCAAAACAACCAATAGCGGGGGCGCTTATAGCGACCTGAGCAATGGCGGACTCCAGATATCCGAGATGTATGGCTTCGGGCAATCTGCCACAAACTCAAGCTTGTTTGTTTCAGGATGGCAGGATAATGGAACTGTGCATGCAAGCGGTGGATCCTGGAGCAGAACAATGGGTGGAGATGGAATGCTTGCATTCATCAGCTGGGGAAATGACCAGAACCAATGGGGTTCCATTTATAACGGAGCCCTTAACCGTTCTACAAACGGAGGGCTTTCTTTTAGCGGATGCACTTCCGGAATTACTGATCCGTTAACAACGTGGGTTACCGAGTGGAATGAAGACCCTACGACAGCTAATACCATTTATGCCGGCTTTGCAAACGTTTGGAAAAGCACGAGTGGAGGAACTTCATGGACCAAGCTTGGAACCATTGGAACGGGGACTACCTATGTGCAGGCAATTGCTGCAGTACCTAATTCAAGCAGCCAGACCATTTTTGCTGCTAAGGGAAGTAAACTCTACAAAACAACAAATGGAGGAACTACCTGGACAGCTGTTAACGGCCTCCCCGTAGGAAACATCTCCGACATAGTGGCTCACCCTACAAATCCACAAAAAGTATGGGTTACCTTCTCTGGATTTTCAAATAAGGATAAAGTTTATCAATCCGTTGACCAGGGAGCTACCTGGACAAATCTTTCAGGTTCTATTCCGAATATTCCTGTTAACTGCATAGCAGTTGACAAGAACGGCAATGATGCATTGTACATAGGAACAGACGG
Organism: Bacteroidota bacterium; assembly: GCA_023251625.1. Classification (GTDB taxonomy): domain Bacteria; phylum Bacteroidota; class Bacteroidia; order Palsa-948; family Palsa-948; genus Palsa-948. Next base: position 2,196 of record JAHEYK010000097.1, on the reverse strand, counting down.
CGGGGCATTTTTTAAAGACGCCACTATGACGGTATGGCAGCCGTTTAATAACGGACTTCCGAATGTGAATGTGTCACAGATAGAAATGTATTACACAGGGAATAAAATACGCTGCTCTACGTATGGAAGAGGAATATGGGAATCTACCCTATATGCTCCCGGAGCGTATCCTCCAAGCGCAAATTTTTCAGGCAGTGTTCTGATCGGATGCCCCGGACTGGGAGTTCAGTTCACAGATTATTCGGCAGGGCAACCCACTTCATGGTCGTGGACCTTCACAGGAGGAAATCCTGCTTCTTCCACAGCACAGAATCCTTTTGTGGTGTACAATACACCGGGAGTATATCCTGTTACCCTTACCGCTACAAATGTGAATGGAAATAATGCACAGACATTCACAAATTATATCACAGTTAATTCAAGCCCTCATGCTCCTCCTACTGCGGCTGGAAAAATATTCTGCGGTCCGGGGGTTGTAAATCTTACCGCAACTCCGTCATTCACTCCCGGAACGGTGCATTGGTATAACCAACCTGCCGGGGGTACTCTTTTAGCAACAGGGAACAACTATTCTCCTAACGTTACCAATGGAACTACTACGTTCTATGTAGATGAAACATTTGCTGCAGGAGGGATTGACTTTGTAGGAGCAGCTGACAATACAATAGGTGCCGGAGCTATGTTTACCGCTAATGATATACGCGGGCTTTATTTTGATGTGACGAAACCGGTTATCATTAATTCTGTCCAGGTATATTCACAAACTGCAGGAATGCGAACCATTGAAATTAAAGATGGTAATGGCAATCTTGTTACGGATACTACGGTGAACGTTCCTGCAAGTCCTTCTGCACTTACTACAGTAACCATTAACCGTACGGTATATCCCGGAACCGGATATATGATCAAGTTCCGCGGGCTGGTTGACTGTTACAGAAATACAGCCGGAGGAGCATATCCGTATACGGATGGAGGAAGTAACGCGGTTAGTATCACCGGAAGTAATGCCGGCCTGGCAGGGTATTATTATTTCTTCTACAACTGGCAATTCACAAACATTGTGTGCGGCACAGCAAGAACGCCTGTTTTAGTAACAGACACTTGTAATGCCGTAGGCATCAATGATCTGTTTGTGAACAATCATATTGATGTATATCCGAATCCTAATAACGGTTTGTTCAATGTTGCTTTCAGTACTCCTAATATTGACAACTATACCGTAAAGGTTTCAGATGCACTCGGACAAACAGTTTATGAAGAGAAATTGAACGACTTCAGCGGTGTGTATTCCAATAAGATCGACATTTCGTTTTTCAGAAAGGGAATCTATATGCTGAGTGTTTCAAATTCCAAGAATCAATCGGTTAAGAAAGTGATCGTTTATTAAAACGCACTTTTATCAAATAAGAAAGGGCTTCCCAAACCGGGAGGCCCTTTTTGTTTTTACTCCGTCATTGCGAGGGAGTCAGCGACCGAAGCAATCTCCCGGCAGAGACGAACTATTTCCTGATAAAAATAAACTGCCCCCCTTCATCCCCTGCATTTTTCACAGGCTGTAGATTGGGTTTTTGTTCGGAGTTATTGGTGACAGGAATTTTAAGCTTGTCAAATACCTGTGAAGCATCCAGGTAAGCTCCTTCATTATTTTTTAATACCTGTAAAAAATAATAGGCAAATATCGAGTGGCCGTCTTTTCCTCCGTCCATCACAGGCTCAATGCCTCCCGAGGTCATTGCCTGCCGTGATTTTAGATTATAGGTCTCGGTATAATATTTTTCGGGGGAATCCATTTTGACGGCTATCGTATTACCCCTGAAAATATCTCCACTGAAGCAGGCATCGGCAACAAGCAAAGTATGTTTAGATCTTATTCCATTGAGAAAGGTCTGCAGATCAGAATTGGAAATATACGCAGCGAGAGAAGCAGTCTGTGCATCGGCCGGAACCCAAAAACCTTTGTTCAGCTCCTTCTTGAACTCTCCGTGCCCGGAATAATAAATGAATACGTTGTCGTTCTCTGTCGTGTTATCCACCATCCATTCCATGGCGTTCATGATGTTTACGCGTGTGGCCTGTTCGTCATACAAGGTTTTGAAATTATCGAACTTGTATTTGCTCTTCAACAAAAGTTCTACTGCCTGGGCATCACGTACTGCATTCTGAAGAGGAGGCCATGTTCCTTTGTAGTTATCTACC